>JALGVR010000084.1 GCA_025774605.1 bacterium
AACCCGGACGACGGCGACACCGTCTTCGTGGCGGATCTCGGTTCGCAGGTGGAGGGCAACGCCGCCGGCGCGTTCATCACCAACCAGTTCGACGTTTACAGCTGGGTGTTCATGGCGATCGCCAACGACGGCGCCCATGACCGGATCGACGTCTGGCAGCTCGACGCCCGGCGCGACTGGTTCCGGATGTTCACGCAGGTCGGAGAGGAGGAGCTTGAGGTCGAATCCGACACGATCGACGCCGATCAGGCGCAGGATTTCACCTTGAGGCTCAGCTCGGTCGATCTGCCGCCGGTGCCGTTCCGCGGCTTCCTGGTGTTCAGCCACAACGCTGCGGGCGGCGTCGACACGCTGTTCGTGGATCTGGACGTGATCGGACCCCAGCCGCCGACCAGGCCCAGCCCGGTCTACCCGGAGAACAACGCCACCGTGAACGGCAACGACTCGACCGAGGTGACCTTCGCCTGGACGGGATCGATCGATTACAACGCGGACGACGAGGTCTCGTACGCAGTCTGGTTCAGGGCGGGCGGTGATTCCGCCTCTGTGGCGGTCGCCGACACGTTCTTCACAGCGGACGTACTTGTTCTGGCGGACAGTCTCGATCTTTCGGTCGAGGTGGAGTGGTCTTTGACCTGGTGGGTGGAGGCGATATCCGGCGAGGACACGGTCGCTGCCGATACGGCATTCGTGTTGAACTTCGTGCCCAACGAGGCGCCCTTTGATGCGACGGTTCCGGTCGAGTTCGGGTTGGCCGGGATATATCCGTCGCCGTTCAATTCGCAGGCGACGATCCGCTTCGGGATGGACAGGCCGGAGGCGGCGACGCTCAGGGTATACGATCTGCAGGGCCGCGAGGTGGCATTGCTGCTGCGGGGCTGGTTGAAGGCGGGCTACACGCGCGTCCTGTGGGATGCGTCGCTGATGCCGTCGGGGCTGTACGTGATTCGCCTCGAATCGGCCGGCCGGGTGGAAACCGCCAAGATCGCCCTGGTGAGGTGATGCGCTTGAAGCGCGGTAACGGGTTACCGGTACCGCCCGTCCTTGACAGGAATGGATGGAAGCGGGTTTAGAGAGTGAATCCACTGAGTCATACTTCGATGATTGCGTGGAGGATCTCCTTGATGAAGAATTTATTTCAAGCGAGGAGAGCTCTTTCTATACAGACTTTCAGATTTAGTCAATTAACAGGCTGGTGGTAAACATGAATCCTTTAATTTCAATCTTCGCCTTCTTCGGTCTTGTGGCGATTTCCGCCGGAGTCTACTGGATTTTCAGGAGTATCGAGGTCAAACGTTCTAAACATTCAACTGAGACGGAACTTCCACGCGGTCGAGCGGCACTCGATGTTCTTACGGGTATATTCGTCTATGTTCTCTTGTTTGGGGATGTTGACGCAAGCAGAGACGTCATCCTCGGCTTCAATCTTAATTTCGTGCTGCTGCTTCTTGGCTGTGCGGTTTTCTTCATTGATTACTCAATCAGGAAGCGCTCACATGGAAACAACCCGCCTCTACCTTCCCCTTACCAGGAAGCTGGTTAATAAGGCTAATCAAGGTAGTACCTACTTGAGTAAAAAAGCGTATGAAAGATGCTGTCATTCCCGCGAAGGCGGGAATCCAGGCAACTTACGTAATATCAAATGCTTATCTGGATTCCCGCCTTCGCGGGGTTATATATGCAAGTAGGTAGTAGCATGGTCTATAGTACAGAAACTGTCACTATATTGGGAATCTCTAACTTTAATGGGCGGTCTTTTGGGCCGTCCTTCAAGTTTATATTCTTCACTGCGGCGGGAATGACAATAAACGAGATTCTTCACTTCGTTCAGAATGACATTGGAAGGGATTCTTCACTGCGTTCAGAATGACAATACTGCGGTCGGAATGACCTGATTATATTAATCACTATTCTGCTTTAAATCTATCCACGACCCGGCATCAGGTCCGACTACACCATAAACTCTTTCAGAATAATCTCCTCCAACGACCGCTTCGGAACATGGTGCACGTCATTATCGTCCCGCCAGTAATTGATGGCTCCGTCCGCCGGCAACGGTTCAATCATCACCTGCTCCGCCGGCGCGCCCAACGCCAGAACCAGCAGTATTTCATAGCGCCTGTCGATGCCAAACAAGCCGTGCAGTCTGTCCCTGTCGATCGAGGCGATGATACATGACCCGAAACCGCGCGCCTGCGCGCCGAGCTTCATGGTCTGCGCGGCGATGCCGTGATCGCAACTGAAACCGGAGTTGATGGAACTGTCACCAAGGATGACGATATAACCGGCGGGACGTTCATCCTCAGAGGGACCTGCCCAGCCCTTCAGCGCACCCGCCCATTTGAGACAATGAAACAGCTCGTCACGCGCCCTCGCTTCGTTCACCGGTATAAATTTCAGCGGCTGCATGTTCCGGGACGAGGGTGAAAGCCGCACCAGATCGATCAATTCCCGCAGTGTCCGGCCGTCAATCATCACCTCACCCCTGAATCGCCGGAACGTGCGAGCCTGAGCGACCAGGCGGTCAAAGTCGCGGTGGTTCACTTCGTATCTCCTCTACGGTTGCATTCTTTAACCATGGAAAATATATTGTGATCTGATGAGACACAAGCGGATAACCGCTGTACTCGGCGACAACATCGGATAAAATGAATATACAATTGCAACTGATCAGGTTATTTTTCCTGCTCATCGTCGGAACTTCAACCGGCGTTTTCAACCCGGCTGCCGCCGCGGTTTTCCACGTTCCGGACGAATACAATACCATTCAGGAGGCGGTCAACTCGACCTTCGAGGACGGCGATACGGTGCTGGTCGCGCCCGGAGTGTATGTTGAAAACGTCTATTTCGCGGGTATGAATATTACGGTCGCCAGCTACATTCTTACAACCGACGATCCGGCTTACATAGATTCGACCGTTATCGACGGCGACACGCTGGACTGCGTGGTCAGCTTCAACAATCATGAAGGTGAGCAGGCGCTGCTGCGTGGCTTCACCATCCGCAACGGTCTGCAGAACTTCGGCGGCGGCATCGACTGCCAAGCCAACACGAGCCCGCGGCTGGTCGATCTCCTGGTCGCCGGCAACAGAGCCAATCAGATCGGCGGCGGGATCTATTGTACCTGGGAATCGACGCCGACC
The DNA here is from genome assembly GCA_025774605.1 of bacterium. Lineage (GTDB taxonomy): Bacteria > Electryoneota > AABM5-125-24 > Hatepunaeales > Hatepunaeaceae > JALGVR01. The sequence goes on from JALGVR010000084.1 coordinate 3,144, forward strand.
ATCAGCAACTGTGAAAGGATGTTCTGATCTACGAAAACGAAGCGCGCATCGGCGGCGGACTCTTCTGTGGTCACGGCAGCGGCGAATGTACGCTCGACCATGTCTTTATCGTCGACAACATCGCCGACTACGGCGGAGGGATTTACCTGACCGAATCCAAGAACAACCGCTTTATAAACACGACCGTCAGCGGAAACCAGAGCGACGCCATCGGCGGAATAGACATGAGCGACCTGTGGGATTATTCGGAAGCGGTCATCGTGAATTGCGTCATCTGGGGCAACACCGACCCCCAGATCCAGATATCGAACGGCGCCGACCAGTACACCTCAATACTCCGGGTGGGTTACAGCGATCTCGAGGACGGGCGCGACAGCATCAGAATCGTCGAGGGCGGCCGGGTGGAATGGTCGGATGGAAACATCAACGACAACCCCGGATTCGCCGATCCCGATCAAGGGGATTACCGGTTGAGCGGGAATTCACCCTGCATCGATGCGGGCGCGGCGTTTTTCGTGGCGGGCGAAGATACGATACTGGACCTCAACAGAGACCAGTTCCTGGGCGATGCCCCGGATATGGGAGCATTTGATTTCCGCTTTTACAGACCCATCCCAATCCGTTCAACGCGTCAACGATGATTGTATATGCCGTCCCGGTGGCTGGCGATGTGGGATTGTCGGTTCATGATATCACCGGTCGATTGGTGAAAAGGCTGGTTGTCGGCGGGATGAATGCGGGGCGTTATACCTGTAAGTTCGATGGGGACGGTTTAACGGCGGGGATCTATTTCGTCAGGCTTGAAGAGCGCCCAACACGGCTTGACGGAAATCCGGGGGTTACGGATATAGTGTCGACGCGCCGGATGGTTTTATTGAAGTAACCCCTCACAGGGACTATTCCACATTAACGGGAACACATCAGCCGACTTACCTGATTAAGTGGGATACCCTGCAGTTGCACTTCTCAATAATTTTCCTGTAACTTTCAGGCATACATCAATCCGAAATCGTAATCCGGCGGGAACTCTCTTTATCGTCATACCACTCCAACTCGATCCAGTGACAGCCTTCCGGCAGCAGACCGGGAAACCTTTGCGCCCATTCGACGATAACAATCGCCTCCGAGCCGTACAACTCGTCGAGCCCCAGATCGATGACTTCAGCCTCCGTTCTGAGCAGGTAGAGATCAGCATGGTAAATCGGTGCGGTATGCGGGTAGGTGTGAATGCGGACGAAACTGGGACTGGTTACTTCTCCGCGATAACCGATGCCGAAGCAGATGCCCTGCGCCAGAACCGTCTTGCCGGTGCCGAGCTCCCCCGACAGGGCAACCACGTCGCCCGGCTGCAGTCTGCCCCCGTAGTCAACCCCGAACTGGAATGTCTCGCCAGGTGAATTCGAAATAATAGTCTTCAATTGGATTGACTATATCTGCCTTCTGAGTCTCTTGATAGGAATCCTCATCTGCTCCCGATACTTGGCGACGGTTCGTCTTCGGATCTGGAATCCTTCCTTGTTCAACAGATCAGTGAGCGCCTGGTCGGAATAGGGGCGCTTTTTATCCTCGGCATTAATGATCTCCTTGAGCCGCGTCTTGATAACGCGGTTCGAAACCTCCACGCCTCCATCGGTCTCCATCTTTTCGCTGAAGAAGTATTTGAGCTCGAAAACGCCCCAGTCGGTCTGGACATACTTGCCGCTGGTCACGCGGGAAATAGTGGATATATCCATTTCGATGTCTTCAGCTATATCGGCCAGAATCATGGGCTTAAGGTGAGCGGGGCCCTTTTCGAAGAATTCAGTCTGATGCCTGACGATCGAATACATGGTTCTGATCATGGTAGTACGGCGTTGATGTATGGCGTTGATGAACCAACGCGCCGACTCCAGCTTGCGCGCCAGGAAATCCCTGACCGTCTTGTCGGATTTCCGGCGACCCATGTACATTTCACGGTATGCGTTGTTTATACGGAAATTGGGGATGTCGCCGTCATTCAGCAACACCACGAACTCCTCACCGACCTTGGCGACTATCAGATCCGGGACCACGTAATTCTGCTTTTCGTCGAAATAGCCCTCACCCGGCTTGGGATTCAACTTGGCGACAACACTGAAGGATTCCTTGATCGTATCGATACCGACATCGAGTTTCTCGGCAAGCAGTTCAAACCGCTTATTGATAAAGTCATTCCAGAACTCCCTCAGCATGCGTTCGGTCACCGGCGCCGGCGGCTGACGATGATGCAACTGAACCAGCAGGCATTCGCGCAGATCCCGCGCGGCTATGCCCAACGGATCATATTCCGTGATCCTGCTGTGCACACGCTGCACAGTTTCAAGCGGTTCGCCGGTGGCGGCGGCGATCTCTTCGAGGCTGACCGGCAGGTAACCGTCACGATTGATGTTGCCGATTATCTCCTCGCCTATCCGCATCTCGGTATCGGTGAAATTGTCCAGCCTTAGCTGTTCATACAGATGTTCATCCAGGGTCGGCACATGGGGTTGGGGAAGTTCCGCTGTGCCTTCTACCTGAACACGGGTTTTGGGTCGGTACTCCCAATATTCGGAATCGTTCAGGATATTCTCCCAATCAACCTCGGCGGTCTCCTCCTTCAACGCTGCAGGTTCCAGCTCCTCGTCATCCGTTTCTGACAAATCGGTCTCTTTATCGTGTTCAGTTTCTTCCGCGGTGGAATCAGCTCCATCCTCCGATGGATCCACCTCTTCGAGAAACGGATTCTGCTCCAGCTCAGCGTTGACCCGCAACTCGAGCTCAAGCAGAGGCATCTGGATCAATTCGGAGCGAAGGATCTGCTGAGGCTGGAGCGTCAGCTCCTGGCGCAGGCGTAATTCCTGTCTCAATCCCTGCATACCAAGCTCCAACGATGTCGATTGAGGTCTATCATCTGTCCAGTTTAAATTTTTCGCCCAGATACAACTGCCTCGCCTGTTCGTCTTCAGCGAGGAAATGTGCATCGCCCGATTTCAGGATACTGCCCTCATACAACAGGTAGGCTCGATCGGTTATCGAAAGCGTTTCATAAACGTTATGATCGGTAATCAAAACACCTATACCCCGGCTGGACAGCCCGCGCACGACCTCCTGTATGTCATTAACGGCTATCGGATCTATGCCGGCAAACGGCTCGTCGAGCAGCATGAAGTTCGGGTCGGTGACCAGCGCCCGTGCGATTTCAACCCGACGCCGCTCTCCGCCGGAGAGACTATGCGCCTTCTGCTTTGCCAGATGTGAGATCGAGAGGTCGTTAAGCAGCCGCTCCATCCTGGGTTTGCGCTCACCGCGCGGTATATCGAGCATCTCGAGTATCGCCATCAGGTTCTGCGCCACCGTCAGTTTGCGGAATACGGACGGCTCCTGCGACAGATAACCGATCCCCAGGCGGGCTCTCCGGTACATCGGCAACCTGGTGATGTTCCTTCCGTCGATCATAATACGACCGGCGTCGGGACGGATCATGCCGGTTATCATGTAGAACGTGGTCGTCTTCCCGGCGCCGTTGGGACCCAGCAGACCGACAACCTCGCCCTTTTCAACCTCGAGCGAAACCCGATTGACAACCTCGCGGCGCCCATATCTCTTCAGCAGTTTATCAGCCACTATTTTCAAGAAGTCCTCCTCGCGCCAGCGACGGGAACGTTCAGCCGGCCGGCGTCCACGCCCTCCGGTATCTGCCCCGGCGGGTAGAAGACGCCGTTGGACCTGCCTTCAAGTACGATGGATGTCACCCTCTCCGAAACGATGGTCAACTCGATGGCATCCGCCGCCGACAGGTTCACACCCTGGTACACGTCCCTCTCATCCCACACATGATATTCGCCCTGCGCATCCCCTTCAACGAGGATGACCCTCGTGCTGTCGTCGATTGTTGTCATGGTCAACCTGTCGCCGGTAAGGTGGTTTCGCCGCGGATCGTCGGGGACGGTTCCGGACAACACCGATGCGTCTCCCTCTGCAACAACCCTTTTCAGACTTCGCTCCTCGTAATACAACCTGATGACACGACCGGTCAGCTCGTCCTCCCCGCGCCATATAACCGGGTTGCCCGACAGTACGGTCAAACTCGAATCGGGCAGATGATGCAGGCTGTCGGACTCGGCCCGGATTTCAGACTGTGTCAGCTTCACCGAGCCGGTGAACAGAGCCGAACCAGCCGCTCGGTCGAACTGCAGGTAGCGTGACACGATAACCAGCGTGTCAGGCGGATCGCCCTTCTCATCAGGAAGCCTGTACACCGGGCTCTGATCGATCACGCCGTTGTCCTCAAGCTGGTTCCATCTTCCGTGGTTGCCGGTTATGCGCGCCCCGTCCGACAGGTTGTCGATTATCAGGTTGCCGAAGAGATCTATCGTTCCTGCGGTTTCATCGTAGCGAGCCAGGCGGCTCCTGATGCGCAGTGAGTCGCCGTAGTACATGTCGACGTTCCGCGAGGCTTCAAAATTGCCGGAGAACTCGTTGTACACCATCCGTTCGGCGGTGACCTTTCGCTCCGGTTCGTTCAGCTTGACGTTACCTGTCAGCGTAACCTCGCCGGAACGTGTATTATAGAGCGCCCGGTCGGCGGTTATCAGGGTTGCGCCGCGCCTGACCTTCACGTGACCGATCAACTGCCTGCTGGCTCCCCTGCTGCGGAGAGTGTCGGCGTGCAGCAGTTCGATGCGCTCCAAGCCGGTGCGACCAGCGGCGCTCGATACCGCCGGTATCAGGAGCAGGATTGTCAGTTGAATTAACTTCATTCCCGCTTCCTGTCGGATCGTTCCATTTTGCGCCAGGTGGTGCCGCTGCTGTTGAAGATCACCCAGTCATTCAAGTCCGGCGCGGAACTGAAACCAAACCCGGACAAGCTGTCGCTCTCGGTAATAACGGTCACGAAGCCGTCCGACATCACCCGGTCCTGATCCTGAACGTAGTAAAGCGAATCCGCCAGCAGAACCAGCCCGGAATCGGACTTGACGATCACGTTTCCTTTTGCATCCAGCCGGTTGGCGCTCTCCTTGACGATTCCCTTATCCGATGTCATGATCGCGTTATGTTTGCCTTCGCTGTCGTAGAAATCGACCTTTATGCCGCCGTCGAAGATCATCAACTGCTGCGGCTCGAAGCGGGAAATGTGCGGCGCGTGGATCGTGAACAGCAGTTTTTCACCGCGTGTCATCCGCACTTCAGCGCCGAACAGTTCGAGTTCGGGCTGTGTCCCGGTCGACGCCGCGCCCGGCGGCTGTTCGAGCTCGGCGCATCCCGTCAGCAGACACAGAGCGGTGAATGCTGAAAAGATACTATAAGTATGTGATTTCACAGGTCGTAAACGTTATTGTCTCAGGATTCATCATTATTGTTTTGGGATTCATCATTCCAACGGAAGTTGGAATCCAGAGAAGTTGCTGATATTATGTGCTTTACTGGATTCCATCTTTCGATGGAATGACGAGGTTCGCGGCTTTTCTCACATTCTCGGACAGACTGGAATGTAAGAAGCGCCAGAATCACTCTTCCATTTAATAAGGAAATTCTTAATTCCTAATTCGTAAATATCCAACCTTCCACGCCATCAATATTATTGACATAGCTCTCGAACTCGCTGGTAAGGGATTTGATTACTTCTGGTTTCATGTTAAGCTCCTAACAAACAATTCCTACACCCTTCCGATCAGCGCGACGAAACCGTTTTATCTAACGACAATGAAAATGATCAAGGCTATGGTGTGGAGGATGGTCATCATTTTAGCCAATTACTTAATCCTTATCTTACATATATCTGATACTTTTCAACTTTATCACCAAGAAAAGACCAACCCCAACCTATTAAAACACCATTACTTATAACAATAGGGGTTAATTCATCATCTGTCACTGCGCCATCCACCGATTTCATGTCGGTGTAATATAGTAGAATTTCCAAAATGCTACCATCATCAGCCTTTACTATTTCAGATCGATAAGGATTGTTAACAATCATTCCTGAGCCATCGTCGGCAAATTCAGTTTTTGTCCCCATGACCTTCAAAACCTGCTCTTTCGTCATGCCAATATTGAGCTTTATGAGATTTTCTCTGTTCTTTGCTCTAATATATTCTACTGAAGTACAACCTGTCAGTAAGATCAGGAATGCCATTATAGTTAAACTTTTCATTGTCTTTCCTCCATTATTGAGTATTCCTCTCGCTCACCTCCCTTAATTCACCCCCGTATAACGGGAAGGAAAGATTGCTCATCCCTCACCCCCCATCCTTCGCATACATCCTGTACATCTCTTCCCAAATTCCTTTGGCTTTCATGACCAGTTCGATCAGATCCCTGACCGCGCCTCTGCCGCCGCCGCGCTCGGAGACCCAGTCGGCTGCCTCTCTCACCTCGGGCTGGGCGTCGGTCGGTGCGGCTGACAGTCCGGCCAGCTTCATCGCCGGTATGTCGAACCAGTCGTCGCCCATGTAGGCAGCCTCATCCGCTTCGAAGCCGTTTCGATCCAGGATGCCCCTGAACACGACGTCCTTGTCGGTAAAACCCTGGTGAAACTCCTCGATGCCGAGCATCCCGGCGCGCTGTTCGACAATCGGCGACATCAGCCCGGTGATGATGCCGAACCTCAGACCGGCGCGCTTCGCCATCACGATGCCGAACCCGTCGCGGATGTCGAACGCCTTGGCTTCCACCCCGTCCGCATTGATGTACGTTCGGCCGTCGGTCATGACGCCGTCGACATCAAGTATGATCATCTTTATCTTAGATGCTTGTTTTTGCAGTTCTTTATCAGTCATCAGCCGTCAATTCCCGCTTGAATATTTTCTGGAATGATGTTTGCTTGAAAGTTACAGATTTAATATCGTCTTGTCAACACGCTGTACGCTTCATTCGAAAATAATCCCGTTCCCCGGTCATCTGTGGGGAAATCCTGTTGAATCGCCCCCTGCCAAAGGGAAAACCCCTCTTTTTCAAATCATGATACTAAGCGGTGCGTATAATGAAATCAACCGCTGAATGTCATGCTGAACGTAATGAAGCATCTCAAACGTTGTCAAAACCGGATTCTTCCCCTCGGTCAGAACGACGGAAAGCAACTCTTCATCGCCCTGATTAAATAGCGCCAGTTATACATTCTGATACAATTGACCCAGTTTTCACTTGCGCACGGCACAAAAGTTCAATATATTATGGTTGAGTAAATGTATTATCCAGGGGGATTTTCGCTTTTAACGGGACGTATTATGACAGCCAAACGAAAAATAAGGCCACTCACCAAAAGACAGCACCAGGTGTTGGAGTTTATCGCCGATCAGGTGACCGGTCACGGTCGACCGCCGACGCTGCGCGAGATCGGATCGCACCTGAACATCGGTTCAACCAACGCCGTACGCAGTCTGCTCAGCGCGCTGGAGCGGAAGGGTTACGTGAGACGCAGACCGTATCTCTCGCGCGGCATCGAGCTGTTGAAGACACCGCCCGACGTCAGTCTGGGCGGTATGGTCAGTATCCCGATAGTCGGCAGGGTTGCCGCCGGACAGCCGCTGCTCGCCGAGGAAAACATTGAGGGTACAATTCTGCTCGATCGCGACCTGTTCAAGGCGGGGGACGGCTTCGCGCTGAGGGTTAAGGGGCAATCCATGATTGACGCCGGCATTCACGACGGTGATCTCGTTCTGGCAAGACCTGATCTGCCGATCGAAAAGGGTGCGGTGGTGGTGGCGCTCATCGGCGATGAGGCTACGGTGAAGTACTTCTATCCCGAGAATGACCGTGTCCGGCTCGAACCGGCCAACCCGTACTTCGGACCGATAATCATTGAAAAGGGAGCGCCCGGGTTTTCTGTGGTTGGAAAAGTTGTTGGTCTATATCGCAGATATTAATCCTCTACGGGACAATTTTTCTCTTGATTGACACCGGACATTGTTGTATATTAGAAGAGAAAATTACTGCAGGCATTGACCTGCGTTTATCAACAGGTTCGAAAAACAGGCTGCAAGAATCAAGGGGTTCAGGATGAATGTTAGACCTGTGGAGGTGACCGGAATTACGGTACTGCCGCCCAATAAGGGTTACATGGTCATCTTAAAGGAGACAGAGGGTGAAAAGTATCTACCGATCTTTATCGGCATCCCTGAAGCTCACAACATCTCCTTGTTGCTGCAAAATGTGAAACATGTCAGACCCCTCACCTATGATCTCTTTTACAATCTGATGAACATCGCCGGTGGCAAGATAATGGATGTGACGGTGACCGAATTGAAGAACGACACCTTTTACGCCGAGATAACATACAAGGTTGGCGATGCGGTTAACCGTGTCGATGCCCGCCCCTCCGATGCGATCGCTTTGGCGATAAAATCCAGGGCACCGATCTTCGTCAGCTCCGACGTTATGGATAAAGCCGGATTTGTAGGTGAAGTTGCGGCGATACCGTCCAATGTCCACGAGCGCATTAAAGAGTTGAACAAACAACTGGAAGAAGCCGTTGAAATTGAAGCCTACGAGATGGCAGCCAGGATTCGTGATAAGATCCGGGAGTTGGAGGATCAGAAGAAGTTAATTTGAGAGACCCATTCATTTGATAAATCTGGTCTGTCAGCTTCTCGTTGGATAGTCCGTACGATCATCTCAGTTTCTGATGCTTGGAGTTACAACCAAGTTATAACGACAGTAATCTGATATCAAGGGAGGTTTTTTCATGCCTCCCCTATTTGCTCAAGACCATTTTTCGTACAACGTTTCTGAGGTAACTATTTATGAACAGTAATGAAAGCGAAAAAAGGTCCTTCCTGTTCAAGCGGTTAGTCTTAATGTTTCATACGGCAGCCATGCAACAGATGGGTAAACTTTCCGATCCGGTCAGCGGTCAGATCGACCGCAACATGGAGCAGGCTGCACTGTCGATCGATACCCTCGATATGATCCGGGAGAAGTGTCAGGGTAATCTTACAGCAGACGAAACGAGCTTTCTGGAACATCTGATTTCAGAACTGAAACTGAACTACGTTGACGAAGTCAATCGCCCGGACCAGGAACCTGAGTCGGAAGGAGAAAAACCTGAGGATCAACAGGCGGAACCGGTCGCGGAGAATTAGGCAACTTAGATCTGACTAAACAGAGGAATTCCATGATCAGAACGCAACCACGAACGATATTCGCGCTGTTGTTTACAGCGCTGTTGACCATACCTGCTTTCGCTCAGAGCGATTGGGTCTGGTGGGAATCGGAAATCGGCGATCCCTGGAATGGGGTGCCGATGCGACAGGGTTGGCATGTCGAATGGTTTCGCGGTGGAGAGGGCCGGTACGAAGGTGAAAATGTCGGCGAGGTCGCATTTATCTGGTCCGACTGCCGCAACACCGATCGCGGCGTATTCATGCAGGTTATCGGTACCGACGGCAACATCAAATTCGACGAAAACGGTCTGAGGATATCCGATACCGAGAACCGGCAGGAAGACCCGGCTGTCTGGCCGTCAAGAGACGGCGGCTGGTTTGTCGGCTGGGAGGAGTTCTCGGCGGACACCCTCGGTGATATTCACTGCACCAAAATCGACGAGAACGGCGAACGACTTTGGGGTGACACCGAACGCGGCATCACAGTCTGCAACGTCGGCAACAGTATCCAGGAGGATATACGCATCGTCGAAGACAACGAAGGCGGGTGCATCATCGCCTGGAAGGACAAGCGCCGCGGCGATGAGGGGGATATATTTGCGATGCATATTCTCAATGACGGACGACCTGATCCCAACTGGCCGGAAAACGGCAGAATCGTGGTTGCTGAAGCCGGAGCCCAGATTCAACATACCGCCGACACCGACGGAGAAGGCGGCATGATCATCGCCTGGAAGGACGGGCGGATAGACGACGATGATAATATCTGGGCGCAGCGCATCACGCCCCACGGCGAACTGCTCTGGGGAAACGGACAGGGTGTCCTCGTATGCCACAACGCGGCTCACCAGGAGACACCCAAGTTGTGCCCCGACGGCTCGCACGGCGCGTTTATCACCTGGGTTGAAAACAGGAACTACGATGAATCCAACAAGGATATTTACGCCCAGCGTGTCAGCGGCAACGGTCAACTCCTCTGGGGCGACGCCGGTGTCCCCGTGTGTGATGTCGCCCAGGAGCAGATAAATAACCGGATCGTCATTTCCGGCAACGGAGCGGCGATCGTCCTGTGGCAGGACAAGCGCGGTGATGGCGCCACGTATGACATCTATACACAGCGCATCAGCGGCGTCAACGAGATGCAGACGGAGTGGAATCCTGCAACGGGTGTACCGGTCGTTACGGCGCAGCGCAACCAGGATGAGGCAAGGCTCTATCCGGATTACGCCGGCGGCGCCTACTATGTATGGCAGGACGTGCGCGAGTTGGGCATGCCGGAGATAGACATCTACGCTCAACATATTAACGACAACGGTTCACCAACCTGGACGGAGGATGGGATTCTCGTCTGTCACGTACCGCGTCAGCAGTCGGCGCCGTTGATTCGTCGAACCGCGGACGGCGGAGCGGCAATCGCCTGGAACGACTGGCGCAGCGGGAGTTCTGCCGTCTACTCGCAGAGGCTTAACCGGAACGGCGAAGCCCAGTGGGCAGAGGATGGCATAGCTCTGGTGGACAGCATCGATGGTCCGGCCACGCAGGTGAAACTACTCTCCCGGCTGGATAACAACTTCACCCTGGTCTGGCTTGACGGCCGCCGAGGCGGGCTTGGTGCCGTGCCGTATATCCAGTACTGCCGCGATGCGGGAGACCACGTTGAAATCCTGCTTGACGGCAACGCTGTTCCGACTCTCAACGGCACGGTCGGCGGTGTTGAAATCATTGATGCGGCAAATGACGACGAGGGCGGGTCGTTCGTGGTCTGGGAGGATCACCGCACCGGCGACAACGCCTATTCCATTTACGCCCAGCATGTTTCGTCCGGTGGGGAGTTATTGTGGGGTGATACCGGTCTGCTTGTTTCCGAGTCCGACAATGAGCTTGAAAGCGCTGCGCCGATGGTATGCTATGATGACAACGGCGGCATTTACGTCGCCTGGAAGGCCGACACGGAGGAAGGTTACGTCAATATCTTCATGCAGCATCTCAACGCCAACGGCGACAAGCTCTGGAACGAACACGACCAGATGAACCGCATGTCCTTCTCGGAGAGGGACGAAGCACTCGAAGCACTGATCCCCGACGGCGATGGAGGCGCCGTTCTTGTCTGGCAAGCCGATGAAATTGACACCGGATTCGATCTCTGGGCACACCGGGTGAACGAGGACGGGAACTTCCTCTGGGGCGACGGCGAAGAGGGACTTGTGATCTGCAACGCCCGGCTCAAACAGGAGAAATCCCAGGTCATCAGACACCAGAACGGTTACGTAGTCATCTGGGTGGATGGTCGCGATGACGCCGATGGTACACCACAGAAGGACATAATGGGGCAATTCATCAATCCCGACGGCACGATTCGCTGGCGAGAGAACGGCGCGGCGATCTGCAACTTTGACTCAGACCAGGATTCGCCCGCCATAACCATTGACAATCAAGGGGATATCTGGGTCACATGGGTTGATTACAGGTATGGCGGCGGTGCAAGGCTGGCGGATATCTACGTTCAGAAGGTCAGTTCGCGTCCCACCAACAACGCCCACGCCATAACCCTGCTCAACAGCATACACGGCGTGGCGGTGTGCAGCGCCAACGATAACCAATTCAAGCCGCAAATCGTGCATGATCTCTCCGATGGGGTATGGATTCTGTGGGAGGATTACAGGACTCTGGGCGTCTTTTCGGACATCTATGGCACCCACCTTGACCGCGACGGACAGCCGATGAACGGCTGGGATGTGAACGGGAACATTATATGCAACGCCTTCCATAAGCAGGAGGAACCCAAGGCTGCACTGCTGTCGGTAAGGAATTACGGCATTTCCGGTATCGTAACCGCCTGGATCGACAAGCGCGCAACCGGCAAGCAGGAGCTGTTCAACATCTTCACCCAACGGGTTTGCGATTACGACAGGGATTTCGTCGATAAACCGGGGCGCAGAAACATCCCCCTGGGCTATAAACTGGAGGATGCCCATCCCAACCCCTTCAACTCGCGGACGATTATCACTTACGTGACGCCGCAGGACGCTCGTGTCAGGCTGAACCTGTACGACACCGGCGGGCGTTACATACAACAGCTTGCCTCGGAGTGGTCGAGCGCGGGAAGACACCAGGTCGCAATCAACGGCGACGGACTGGCTGCGGGCGTTTACGTCGTCAGACTCGAGGTGGGGGATATGAAATTCGAGCGGAAAATTCAACTGATCAAATGATGGGGGTTCGCTGCGGATAAAGCTGGTTGAAAGAGATGTATTGGAGCGGCGCCGGGCTTTACAGTCCGACGCCGTTTTATTATGCGGCAGCAGAGAGTCAGACGAAGGAATCTGTTGAACGAAAGCAAAATAATGGTTAAATTGTGGTTAATATGGAAAGTAGCTTATAGTTGCATTTTCAAGCGTAATTCTGAACAAAGTCGCGTCATTCTGAACGAACTCGCGTCATTCTGAACGGAGGGTATTAAATCAGTAGTGATAAATCCAATCTGTCATTGCGAGGAACGTAGTTATAAAGCGAATCTGTCATTGCGAGGAACGCAGTACCTACTTGAGTAAAAATGCGTATGAAAGATGCTGTCATTCCCGCGAAGGCGGGAATCCAGGCAACTTACGTAATATCAAATGCTTATCTGGATTCCC
>JALGVR010000085.1 GCA_025774605.1 bacterium
TTGTATCGTCATCCTGAACATTTTGTATTGTCATCCTGAACGCAGTGAGGGATCTTCTTGATTGAAGGGGTGATGAGATTCTTCACTTCGTTCAGAATGACACGACTTCGTTCAGAATGATATGGAAGTCACTGTGAGCTGCCCTCCATCCTCCCACGAAGTGAATCCACCTTGCGTCAACCATAATGTGCCCCCATTAATATCCCCCTTCCTGATTGTTCCCTGACGCTTGCTTCAAGTGAAATAAAGAGCTACATTTACATGATATTGCTTGGATCCTTCGAATCCGAGTGCCCTGGATTTTTCCTCTCGTTGCGGGCAAGTAGTGGTCAATCGAATGGGGTTAATCATGTTCGACTCGAAAGCCGCCACCATCCTGTTGCTGACGCTCGGTTTCGCTCTATTCGTCCCCCGGCAGACCGGCGTCGCCGCGCCTCAGTTGGAATCTCTTTCAGACAGCCCGGTTTACGACCGGATCATCGTTGATTCACTGCGTTGCGTCTTCGACGGGAATGATGTCATTCTCATCTGGTCTCCGCTTCCCCGGATGAATCCCGAAACCGGAAATCCGCTGGCGGTCTATCGAATCTACCATGGACGGGAGATCGGCAGCCTCGAACCGATCTCGGCGACCGCGCGCACGCATTTCCGTCACCGCGGTGCCCGGGCTCAATCAGCGGCTCTCTATCGGGTGGTCGCCGAATATGGGCGAAAGAACGATTTACGCCGATCTTATGCGCCCCGGCGGGACGATACGATCCTGCTCGACTTCGAGGACGAGGAACTGGATTTGCAGTCATACAGCGAAGACGAGGATATCGATCCGGATAACTGGGAGATAACCGACCGGGAATCGCTGCCGGAGAGCGAACATTCTCTGAGACTGTTCGGAAATACATGGAAGCGGCTGGCGGTTGAAGCGATCCAGTTGACTGACAGCACCGTCTGGTCGATCGGAATCCTCTCGGTCGACGGCGATACGCTTGCCGACCTGCAGGCGTTCGGGTTCAGCGATGGTGAACGCCGGCTTTATTATACCTGCCACGGGATGAGGTGTATCTGGGAGGAGCCCTGGATCGTCTCCTACCAGGATGTGCATGGCCGCGGCGAGTGGCACGTCTACCGCATGGCTGTCGGTTATGACTGGCTCATCCGCTACGGCTACCTGCCCGAAATAGACGAGCTGTTCTTCATCAACGACAACGACGGCAACGATCCGCCCTCTGACCTGTATTTCGACGAGCTGATCGACATTACCGAATCAATCCCGCCTGATCCCATACCGGTCGTGAGCTGGCACTATTTGGGAGGGGATTACGACCCGCAGGTTGTCGGCATGGGCGGGGCGGTCGGTTTCAGCGCGGAAGTCGCCAACCGTGAAGCGGATGAGATCAGCTACTGGTGGGACTTCGGAGACGGAACCGGCAGCGAAGAACAGAATCCCACCCACCTCTTTCACCGGGACGGTTTATATACTGCCTCGCTGACCGTCAATGCCGAGGAAGGCGGGATCGGGCGGGCCCGGATCGACCTCAACATAGGCGACATACGCGACCCCAACCGGGTCACCGCCGGCTTTACCGGTGACGTGATGCTGGCGCGGCGTTACGAGGAGCGGGGCGGTATAATCGACCGCTTCGGACCGGAGGCTGTTTTCGAACGGATACGACCGCGCTTTGCCGAGCTGGATCTGAGGGTTATCAATCTTGAGAGCCCGCTTACCGACGAGGGCGAACGGCACCCGACCAAGCAGATCGTTTTCCGGGGAAGTCCTGAAAACGTGCGGGGGTTGACCTATGCCGGCATCGATGTGGCCACACTCGCCAACAACCACGTAATCGACTACGGGCAGCGCGGCATGGAGGAGACGATGGAGGTTCTGGATGCCTCCGGCATCGGTTACTGTGGCGCGGGAATCAATGAATATCAGGCGCTCCAGCCCTTTTTCAAGACCATTCGCGGCATCCGGATCGGGTTTCTGGCATACTGCAACCGCACCGGCCGCGATTACAACGAACGCCCGTTCATGGACGCCGGCTACGACCGTTACGGCTACGCCTACTTCTCCGGCGACAACCTGGAGCGCAGCGTGCCGGACGCCGCGGAGCAGTGCGATCTGCTGGTTGTCTGCGTCCACGGCGGATGGGAGTATGATAACATGCCGTGCTGGGACGACCCGGACGAAATCTACCCGCCGGATCACGAGGAACGGATACGCTTTGTTGCCAGGCGTGATTCGGCGACGATTGAGCTCGAACACCTCGCCATCGACCTCGGCGCGGGGCTGGTGATCGGCACGCATCCTCATGTCCTGCAAGGCTTCGAGGTCTATCGCGGCGTGGTAATCGCCCATTCGATGGGCAACTTCGCCTTCGACCAGAACTTCTTTGAAACATGGCCCTCGGCGCTGGTCTGCGTCGATATTGAGCGCGATGGCGTTAAAAGGGCTTGGGTGGAACCGATTTTCGTCGACCGCTACCGACCCACACCGGCTGAGGCGGGGCTCGGTCGCAAGATCCTCGATCGTCTGGCGGGGTATTCGACGGAGTTGAACTGCTTCCTGGCGCCCGACTATGACAACATGCGGGCGGAGATCGCCATCGACCCGAACCGCGTCGAGCAGCGGGTGAGTGAATACAACGTTTCCGGCCGGATGCGATATATCGATGCTGAGCAGGTCTACCGTTCAGAGCCGTTGCGACTTGATGGCGGCGGCTTCCCGTCGCGAATCGTCGGTATCGATGCGGATGTCCGCGATCCGCAATGGCGTGTGTCACTGGGAAGGGAAATACTGCTCGTCGGAAACATGGAGAGCGAGGGCGCGCTGATCTGGAACTACAACTCCGCGCGCGAGGGCGTTGACTCGGTGGTTGTACACGGTGGTGCGCGATCATCATTTATCAACCTGCCGGCGCGTTCGCAGGATTACATCACCGACCTGATACAGCGCATTCCGGTGAACGGTGTTGATGACCGGCTCACCCTGTGTGGATGGCTGCACACCGAGAATGCCAGCAATGCGGGCCTGGCGGTCCGTTACTACAGCTATCGCTACAGTAACGATCCAAGGTACATTTCAGGCAACCAGGACGTGGAGAGACGGCTGCAGGGAGACAACGACTGGACCTACCTCTGGGACCGGCTTGTAATCCCGGAGAACACCGGTTTTCTCAACGTCCGCTGGCAGTTGTACGGTCCCGAAGACGGTCAGGGGTGGTTGCAGGCTGACGATATCGAGCTGATTCGCTGGGATGAGCCCGGGGATTTCGAAAGGGGCTTGAGCATCGACAGCCCGAACGATCTGTATTACCTGCAGGTTGAAACGCCTCGTGAGGTCGATGAAGTGCGGGTGACATACCGGTCGATCATGGTTACGTATTAGGAGAGTGCCGGCCGGACAACGATTTGACGGGTCATGTCATTCTGCGGGTCATGTCATTCTGAACGAAGTGAAGAATCTACCGTCAGCCAACGAGATGCTTCACTACGTTCAGCATGACGGGCAGCATTTTCCAAGTTCAGCACAACAGGCAGCGCAGATGATATAATATGCGTGGCCCGGATAGCTTCGCTATCCGGGTTTCAAATAAACACCCACCCGAATAATCAGGGAAAGCCTTGACAGTCAAGCGTTCTAACCTGTCAAAGGACCCGCATTCCTGACTTCCTCTGAAACATGACCGGCGTAAGCCTTGAAGTTCTCATGGAACCTCGCGGCAAGCTCCTGTGCCTTGCCGTCGAACGCTTCCTTGTCATCCCAGGTCGATCTCGCGTCGAGAACGTCCGGTGGGATACCGGGTACATCTTTCGGGATCATCAGTCCGAAATGGGGCTCCCGGTTGAATTCAGCGTCCGCCAGTTCGCCGTCAAGTGCGACGTTCAGCATCCTGCGCGTGTACTTGATCTCCATACGGTGTCCTGTCCCGTAGGGACCTCCCGTCCAACCCGTGTTGACCAGCCATGTGTCGGCGTTGTGTTCGCGCAGAAACCTGCCGAGCAGGTCGGCGTAGACCGTGGGCGGCAGCGTCATGAACGGTGCACCGAAGCAGGCGCTGAACGTCGCCTGGGGATCCTTCACGCCGCGTTCGGTACCGGCGAGTTTCGCCGTGTAGCCGCTGAGGAAATGATACATCGCCTGTTCCGGTGTCAGCCTGCTGATCGGTGGCAGCACCCCAAAGGCGTCAGCCGTCAGGAATACGACGTTCTTCGGGTGGCCGCCCCGGGAATCGGGCTGGATGTTCGGAATATGGGTCAGGGGATAGGCGGCGCGGGTGTTCTCGGTCAGTCCGTCGTCATCAAGGTTGATCCGCCGGGAGTTGATGTCGAAGCCGACATTCTCGAGGATGGTGCCGAAACGGCGGGTCGTCTCGAATATCTCCGGCTCGGCTTCCGGCGACAACTTGATTATCTTGGCGTAGCATCCGCCCTCAAAGTTGAATATCCCGTCGGGCGACCAGCCATGCTCGTCATCACCGATGAGCTTCCGCTTGGGGTCGGCCGAGAGCGTCGTTTTGCCGGTTCCCGACAATCCGAAGAAGAGCGCCGTGCTGCCGTCCGGGCCGACGTTCGCCGAGCAGTGCATGGGCAGCACGTCCTTCCCGGGCAGCAGCAGGTTCATCGCCGAGAACATCGACTTCTTGATCTCGCCGGCGTATGCCGTTCCGCCGATCAACACCAGCCGCCGTTCGAAGTTAAGGATGACGAACGCTTCGCTGTTCGTGCCGTCAAATTCGGGAATCGCCTTGAAATTGGGCAGGGCGAGCACGGTGAAAGCCGCTGAATGGTGATAGCCCGGATCGTGAACCTGGCGGAACATGTTGCGTGCAAACAGGCTCTGCCAGGCAAATTCGGTGATGATCCTCACCGGCTGCCGATATTGCTTGTCCGCCCCTGCATGAGCGTCCTGTACGAACAGATCCCTGCCCTGTACGTAAGCTTGCAGACGCCGGAAGAGCAGGTCGAATTGCTGTTTGGGAAATGGTCTGTTGTTCGGACCCCAGTCGACCTTGTCATGGCTGAACTGATCATCGACAATGAAGCGGTCGTTGGGGCTGCGTCCGGTATAATGACCGGTTCTGACCACGATTGGTCCGAGGTGGGCGACATAGCCTTCGCGGCGCCGAACGACCTCTTCATACAGCACCGGTGTGGTTGGATTCCAGTAAACGTGCCCGAGATTGGTGAGATTGATCTGGTCGAGCTTGTGTTTTTCCTGGTCCTGGATGGTTTCCATGATAACTCCGGTATATTTTCAATGCATTCGGCAAGAGATTCACCGACGGATGGGACAATAAACCTGGCGGGAGCTTAAGAGATCAGGCGTTCTGAAGACCTTCCGGTCACCAGAAATTCTGTAGCCCGTAGGGGAATCGAACCCCTGTTACCGGCGTGAGAGGCCGGCGTCCTAACCGCTGAACGAACGGGCCGTTTGACGTTTGCGACACATGGAATATAAACGTTTCCGCGCGTCAACACAACATATCAGGGGGAACTTATTCGAAGCTGAGCTCACCCACGGTTTTTTCAACCGCCTCGACGATGATCCCGTCTCGAACGAGGGCCGCGATCTTCTCGATATCGGGGTAGAGGGGGCGGTCTTCCTTCATGAAGCTGACCTGTTGTCGGATCTTTCCGTAAGCGACACGGGTTCCCACGCCGGGCTGTTGAGGCTTGCGGTAGTCAAACGCCTGAGCGTCGGACATCATCTCGATAGCCAGTACCGCGCCGACGTTCTTCAATATCTCGCGGCACTTCCTGAACGCGATCGGCGTCATCGCCACGTGATCCTCCTGGTCGGCTGATACGCTGATCGAATCGACGACCGCCGGGTGGGACAGCACCTTGTTTTCGCTGACCAGCGCCGCCGCGGTGTACTGCGCCACCATCAAGCCGGAATTCACACCCTTGCCTTCAATCAGGAAATCCGGCAGCCCGGACAGCGCCGGATTCATCAGCCGGTTGGTGTGACGCTCGGACAGACCGGCTATTTCGGACATCGCTATCGCCAGAAAATCCATTGCCAGTGCGATATTCTGGCTGTGAAAGTTGCCGCCAGCCATGTAAGCCTCACTGTCGGGAAAGAAGAGCGGATTGTCGGCGGATGAATTCATCTCCGTCTCGACCTGCCGCCGCACGTACAGCCAGGCTTCCAATGTCGGCCCGTAAACCTGCGGCGTACAGCGCATCGAATAGCCGTCCTGAACCTTTCCGGAAGCGTCGGCGATGATTTCACTGTCAGCCATCAGCGTCCGCAGATGCCCGGCGACGACGTTCTGGCCGTGAAACGGGCGCACTTCATGCAGCCTCGCGTCATACGCGGATTGAACGCCTTTCAAGACATCGATGGTCATGGCTGAAGCGATCAGCGCATTCTTGATCAGGTTGCGCGCGTCGAACAGCTCGAGAGCCGCGCCGCCCGTGCTCATCTGGCTGCCGTTAATCAGCCCCAGGCCTTCCTTGTAGCCGAGCTCGACGATTTCGATGCCCGCACGCTTCATTGCCTGACCGCCGGGTATCCGTTCGCCCTTGTAGTAAGCCTCTCCCTCGCCGAGGCAGACCATCGCCAGTTGCGAAAGGGGCGAAAGATCGCCGGAAACGCCGAGTGATCCCTTTTCGAAGACGACCGGTGTCACGCCCTTGTTGAGCATGTCAACCAGCGTCTGGGGGATGTGCAGCCTGACACCGGAGTTGCCGCGGCACAGCGTGTTGGCGCGCAGCAGCATCGCCGCGCGTACGACATCCTCGGAAAACGGATCGCCCGTTCCGGCGGCATGGCTGTAAATGATGTGACGCTGCAGCTCGGCGCCCATCTCAGCGCAGACTCGAATGCGGGCGAATTCACCGATGCCGGTTGTTACGCCGTAGATGGCGGCGCCCTCGTCGACCAACTTCTGAACCAGCGCGGCGCAGGAGTTAATCCTCTCGATCGCATCGGGCGCGATCTCGACCCGGGCGCCGTGGCGGGCTACATCAGCGACCTGATCTATGGTAAGGTTGTTGCCGTTGATCTGTATTTTCAAACCTAACTCTCCAAAGTATCGAATTTTAGTGGCGCTTAATCAAATATCTTCTCTTGATTATCCGATTTATTAATAAATCTTGGAGCTGCCAGAAGATCGCCGCCGGGTGGGATTTTGAAACAGTCGGGATCCTTCAACAACTGTTCGATGGACAGGATTTGCAACCGGGGGTAATCCTTGTTCATAACATCCGAGTGGTAAAAGTCGGAAGAGGCCGCTTCCGATATCATAGCCTGTGTTGGTCGTTCAAGGGTGATAAAGGCAGCCATTTCCGCGTTCTCTCTTTCCATGGTTCCCTTGAGATCGCGAATCTGTGCCGGATTTACCGTTCCGGATTTTACCTGAATGACGCATTTAGCGTACGTTCGCCGAGGACCGTGTATGAAACTACGGTAACCATCGATACCCCGGTCAGCGCCCTTTTTCTTTTCGCCCCACGGTCGGGCGCTGATTAACCCCAATGCCCAGTACTGGAATTGATAACGATCCTCTTCAGCTAATGCTCGAGCTTCATCCAGGGTTGTCGGTTCGCCAACGACTTCGTAAGATTTACGATCCATACCGAACCTGGAGTTCAACCGGAATTTAATCAGATCGATCGCCAGGTGTGTTATATCTATCCCAATCCATTTGCGCGGCGGAAAGTCCGGATTCTCCTTGTTGATTGTCTCAACTGCATCGATGGTCGTTCCGCAGCCGCAGAAGGGATCGAGGATTACATCACCTGACTTGGATGCAGAATTAACTACCCTGTATAGGAGCTCTAACGGTTTTTGCGTTTGGTAGCCAAGTCTTTCCTTAGCCTGTGAATTGATAAAATCGATTTCCCAAACGTCGGGTGCGGTTGTTAATCGGGTTTTTGCTTCGACGACCCTTGCATAATCTTTGAGATTTATCCTTCCCTGTGCTACGGCTTCTTCCACCTTCTCTTTGTCATAGATAATCAACTGTGGTTTCCTCACGCCATCAATTGGTACTGTATTTCGATCCCAGCCTCTTTCGTGTTTCTTAATCTGTCCAGATGTTGGTTTTATAAAAGTCCTGTTGATTTGATGTTGCATATCCTTCGCATAAAACAGGATATTATCATGCATCCTTTGAAACCGCTTCGATTTGGCAGTCCACCGCCTGTAATGCCAAATAATATCATTCCGAAATAGTTTAGGTCCGAATATCGCATCCAGAACAAGCTTAAGATAATGACCGGCTGTCGGATCGCAGTGCAGATACAAAGAACCGGTTGGCTTTAATATCCTGTGCAACTCAACCAATCTGACAGCCATCTGGACCAAATACGCATACATAGGCGAATGACAGAGGAAGCTCTCCAGCATATTTAACAGAGCAACCAACGGCTGAGGCGTGTAATCAATTACGCTGTTTATCTCATATAGAGCCTTCGCGGCGTTTTCATCCCATCTCCATGTATCCTCAAACGCCTTGATCTGAGCCGTTGATGGAGTTCCCTCCGCATCCTTAAACAGAACGTTATAGCTCTGATTGGAGTTAAACGGCGGATCAAGGTAGATCAGGTCGATCGATTCAGATGGAAAGTAATCCCGATCCCTGAGGAATTTGAGGTTGTCGCCGAAATATAGGCGGTTGGTGGGGATCATCCATTCGTTTCCACTTTATCAATTCGATAGACTATTCATTACTCACAATCTCCCATATCCTTTCTTTCGCTTCAGCGAGCTCCATGCTCTCCGTATTTACGATGTACAACGGAACAGCATCTAACAGTTTCTTCCACTGGCGGCGCAGTAAATCAATGCGTGCGGCATCGTTGACCAGGAGATACGGATTGTAGAACGGAACCGAGAACCACCGCCCGTGCGACATCGAATAACCGCCCTCCTCAATTATGCGCAGCGCCGCTTCGGTCGTCGGCTCGTCCACCTTCGGCGACATACTGTCCCTCTTCAGCAGGATAATTTTATTTAGAAGCGTTCGCTTGACATGCTTGGCCGTTCCACCGATCCAGTACGGATCGAGAATGGCGACGGAGTTGGGCGATCCCTCGTAACAGCACGCCTCGCCGCGCTCGAGCGGGCATTCCCTGCCGTCGGCATGCTTTTCCGCCTGGCAGTCATCCGCCTTTGTCACCACATTTTCAAGCTTCGAACGGTCAAACAATGGAGCCAGCTCCGGCAGTTTGCTCACCAGGTCGGTGTGTACCATGAATTTGCGTTCGACCGAATCAACTATCGGAGAGCCGCCCGCCTGACGGACGAAGAACCCGTCATAGCTGTGCAGCCGGGCTTCCTGGCAACGCATCAGGGCGGCGAAATGGGTTGATCCGCCCGTTCCGGGAGGGGCGATCAGCGCGATTCCCCGTCCGTCGACATCGAAACATGAACCGGCGATCAGGTGCATGTCGAACGCGCGCGAGGCGATGTCGTCCACCATCCCCAGAGTCATGGCGCGCAACTGCGGGTAGAAGGCGGTGTTAAAGGTCAGACCGGTGCGGCTCTGAGAGCTGTAAAACGTGCGCGCTTCACGCCCCGGAGCATCCTTGACGCCGTACAGCAGCCCGTGAGGTTCGAGGTCCGACTCGATGGGCGATGGATACCAGTTCTCCGTCCAGAAGTCGATGAGATGCGGTGAGTTGGTCATCAGTTTCAGGATGACGCCGCCGATGTTTGCGCACCATTCGTGGTAGCGGTCGTAACTCATCGCCGCTTCAGCTTCCGATACAAGGGCGTCCCGCATCTCCATCGAGACGACGGTTTCCAGTTCTGAATAATCCTTGACCCTGGTCGCCTGGTTTTTCAGCGTCCGCCGCCTGGCAACGGTGGTCGGTTTCAAACGCGCCAACGCTTCGACGACCCTGTCCAGCGCCTTGACGAGGTTCTCCTGGGAGGTTGCATAGGAGAAGCGGATGAAACTGTCCGCGCCGAACGCATCACCGGGCACGAGCGCGACGCGGCCGTGCTTCAGCAGGTAATATGCCAGACCGGCGGAATTGCGGATCGGCACGCCTTCAAACTGCTTGTCGTAGTACCATGAGAAATTCGGGAAGGCGTAAAACGCGCCCTCGGGTTTGGTGCACGATACATGGGGGATGCCGTTCAGCCTGTATATCATGAAGTTGCGTCGAGCCTCGAACTCCTGGCGCATTCGGACTATCTCGTGCTGCGGTCCGTTCAAGGCTTCAACCCCCGCCCACTGCGCGACCGAATTGGGGTTGGACGTCATGTGGGACTGGACCTTGGACATGGCGTCGATCAACTCACGAGGTCCCACCGCGTAGCCGAGCCGCCATCCGGTCATCGAATATGATTTGGAAAAGCCGCTGATAACAATCGACCTGCTCCTGATCTTTTCGCCGAACGCAGCAACCGACTTCAGCTCAAATCCGTCGTAAATCAGCTTCTCATATATTTCATCGACGATGATGAACAGCCCTTCGTTCATGCAGACGTCGATCACCTTGAGCAGTTGATCGGGGTTATAGGCGGCGCCGGTCGGGTTGCACGGGTTGTTGAGTATGATGGCTTTGGTTCGGGCGGAGAGGGCGCGTCCGAGGTCTTCTGTGGAAAGCCTGAATCCGTTTTCCTCACGGGTGTTGACGTAGACCGGCACGCCCTTGGCGAGGTTCACCATGTGCGGATACGACACCCAGTACGGCACCGGAACGATGACTTCATCACCCTTGTTCAGCAGCGCGGTGCAGGCGTTGAACAGGCACTGCTTGGCGCCGGTGGCGACGATCGCCTCTTCGGGCTTGTAATCCGCGCCGCATTCATCGCGGTAAATGCGGACGATGGCTTTGCGCAGTTCCGGAATGCCCGTATTGGCTGTATACTTGGTAAAGTTCTTGTCGAGAGCCGCTTTCGCCGCGTTCTTGATGTTCTCCGGCGTCGGAAAATCAGGCTCACCGACGGAAAGGTCTATGACGTCGATCCCTTCGCGGCGCATCTGCTGTGCCTTGGCGTTGATGCGCAGGGTCGACGAAAAACCTATGCGTTGTACTCTATCTGAAAGCATGTATGGTGATCTTTATTAATTAAAAAAGACGGTTCAGCGTCCAGGATTTTCCCTGTACGTTTTGATAATTGCGGGGTATCATCGCGAACCGTTGCCCAAATCAGTTTATAGTTAATGCCAAAGTAGTTGTGAACAAGGACGTTTCGCGACATCAACCAGATTCTTCTCTATAATATGGGTGGAGCCTTTCCTCTTGTTTTAACTCACCCTTACCCCATTCCTCACCACCCATCCCGCGAAGCTTGTGGGGGTGGAATTTGTGAGGTATTCGGCGTCGAAGAAGTGAAGGTCTATATCAAATCCGAGCAATCGGTGAATAAAATGCGTCAGTTGGAACTCGTTCTCATACTCCAAGTCATTATATCCGCTGATGAATAAGCCGATATCGGTGTCGCTCCACTCATCCCGCCCTCCGTTCAGTTGAGAACCGAACAGGTACGCTGCTTTAATGTTCACTTGCGTCGACACAGCCTTAACTACCTTTCCCGCGCGATGCTTCACTTTATCAGGGATTCCAGCCATTTATAAATTCTCTCTGTTTCTTTTAACGACTTATCCGCCAGCGTTCGATTGGCAATAGCCTTTAACTTAGCTATTGTTTCCGGATAACGTGTTTTGATATAAAAATCGGTCTAGCGATCTATGAATTCTACTTCCTCATCAGATAATTTCAATTCTGCAATTTGAGTCAGACGGACGAGACTGTGCAACCTGGGTGGAACAATATCCTTGGTTTCAATGATGACAGCCTTCAACATCTTTTCGATCGCCTGCTGGCAGCAGAAAAGAGTATATATGTACCGCCTGGCTTTCAATAGCGACCTGGCAGTCTTTAAGTCATTGTCAGCAAATAACAACCATTGTTCCGTGCTGTGCTTCAGAAAATTACACTCCTGATTAAGGTATAGTGCGAATATTTTGCCGGTGGACAGTTACGCAGAGCCATCACCCACTACCTCCGAAAGACTAAATCCCCCTGCCGGCAGACATTCCTAAAACCTCACACCTACAATAATCGGAACCGTGACGGGCTCCACGGCTGACCCGAAAGGCGACAATCTCAAGTTATACTCCGTAAAGAGCGCCAGGTTGCCGCTGATTTCAAAATCGGCGCCGAAACCCAGTCCAAACGAAGCTCCATAAGGGATGCCGACCCCGCAAAAGAACTTGAAAACGGGCATGAACGGTGTCCTTCGAACTCTGCCGTAGTCGCTGAATCGCAGGGAGATGTCGAGCCCCAGTTCATGATCTCCACCGCCAGCGCGAAGGCGTTCTTAATCACGCTGCCGAAACCCGCCGAGAACAGGTAACCTTTAGTTGCATAATCATAGTCACCGTCACGGGACATAGTCACCGTCACGGGAACAGGGATATAAAACCACACCACTGTTAACCATCCGGAACGACTGCGCTCCCGCAAGTTCAGGGATTGACGTTAACAAGCATATCAACAGAAACAGCTTAAGTGATCTGAACAATCGAAATCTCAAAGGTATATAAACCAACGCAGTAACCATAATAACCACCAGAGTCCCCACGAGGATCGTCCAGCGCGGGGCATCAAGGTAAACCAGCTTTTCAACGTAATGCTGGATGAAGCCGCCGCTGTATGTCCAGCCGGATTTGCCTCTCAGCCAGACCTCCAGATGCGTCAACGGGCAGATCCAGTTGTTCAATTGCAGCAGAACCGAGAATCCCAGCGAACCG
>JALGVR010000086.1 GCA_025774605.1 bacterium
GGAGGAATTCGGGATGCAGAAGGGCAAAGTCCACTTCAAGCGTATCGTCCTCCTCGAGCGCCAGGCCGGCGACGGTCGAATCGTTGTAACCCTGCTTGGTCGCCGTGAGCAAGAACTCCTGCGCCAATGCGTCGTCGATGTGATAGTAGCCTTCCGCGTCCGTTATGGCGACCTGCCCGAAGCTGGTGAAAACGGAAGCCTCCTCGACCGGTTCGCCCGTCGCCACATCGGTAACATGTCCCAGGACAACACCGGTTATCTGGCGAGGTGAAGTGTTGAAGAAGAGCGCCCGGCGGTTCTCCAGAGGCGCCGATGTCACCGGATACTGACCGCCGTCGGAATAGCTGATGCCCGTTGTATTGTGCGGACTGGTGATGCCTACCGAGGCGTAAGGTGTGTTCATGCCGCCGTCGTTGCGTTGCAGCTGGATTGAAGCGTACTGGATCTTGATGAAGCCGTCACGGGTGGCGTTCGCCCAGACGTCACGGTCGTACAGTATCACCTGGAAGCGCAGGTCGCCACCTCCGGCGCCGCTGAAATGAACGTTGTACCACTCCACGATGAACTGTCCCTGCTCCTCGTCGTAGGCGTACCAGATACCCGGATCGTGATTGCCGCTGACTTCCAGGTTGTCCCAGAACGGCGCTATCATACCGTAACCGGCGCCCTTTGCACCGCCCTCAAGCGGGAAGTTCTCCAGGTTCGGCACGAAGTTCGGGTCGGTGCCGACGGTCAGGAAGCCGTTGGTGCAGACGGTAATCTGGTCGAACTCCTCGCCGTAATACTGAAAGATGAAGGGCAGATCGACGACCGCAAAACCGTTGTTGGTCCCGCCTTCGAAATCCCGGATACGCGTGCCGCGCAGATCCCAGTCGGCGTCCCCGGATACTTCGACCCAATCGTACTCGGGCGCCTGCTGGAAGTCCGTATCGGTGTCATCGAAACAGATATAGCCGTAAGCATCCGGGCCCTGCGGCGCTCCTTCGAACGGTTCGCCGATCTGCAGGTGACAAAACGCGCTGTCGAGTACCTCGCCGCCGACCTCAATAAGCAGGATGACCGGAAGTTTCGTGCCGGGGATCGCCATCAGGTTGCCGCTGAGGCGAAATCCTTCGTTGCGCGGACCGCTTGACCTGCCCACCGGTATCTCCGGATAATCCGACGTAGCAACCGGCGCGCCCAACTCCCAGCCACTCGACAGGATCCTCGCAGTGAAGGCCGGAGCCGGCAGCCTGCCGATATTGCGCAGTTCGAAGTCCATCCAGTCGATGCCGCGCGGTACGACGCCGTCGTTGTCAATCGCCGCAACCTCGATGTTAAAGGAGACCGGATCAAGCCGCATTCCCGATGTCCACCGGCCGTTGTTGCTTTCAAGTTGCATCAACAGGTCGATCGGAACTCCGTCCCTACAGCCGCTGGCGATGTTTATCGTCGCCGTTCCATCACCGTCCGTGCTCTCCCCCGCGGCGATATTCCCGAATGTTATCCGGTTCTCGTCGATCTCAACCAAGGGGCTGTTCGAGGTCAAGGTGCCGACGACATCCCTCGCGGTACCGCCGACACCGAGATTTTCGGCGCTGAACGACAACGTTACGGTTTCGCCGGGATTTATCCTGCCGTCATCGTTTCCGCCCTCCGAGTCGTCGATATCGACGATGGAAGCCTGAACGAAAATATCCGTGTCCTCGCGATCCATCTCACCCAGGTACGGGTAAACATCCGTCTGCAGAGCCGTAATCAGTATCGGTCCTTCAAGATCCGGGTCGATGATGAATTCACAGAAACCGTCCGCATCGGTAAACTTTGTCTCAAACCACTCGGCTTCGTTCATCTCACCCTTGTAAACGGTGACCTCGATACCCTCGATCGGTTCTTCGTCCTCGGCATCGTAAACCAATACCGGTATGTAGTTTTCACCCTCGGCGAGACGTTCGGGGTGATCCACGCCGATCATCCGCGGCACCCCCTTCCAGTAGCGCAGCGCCGGATCGCCGCACGTGCCGAAGTTCGATGCGAACCACTCGATAAGTTGGTTATTGCCGTTAAAGGTGCGGGCGAAGTTCAGCAGGGTATAGAGGCGCGACCAGCCCATCGAGAGCCTGAGGTCGAGCATCGCGTGCACCATCGCCGTGCCGATCGTGTTGTTGTGCGTGGTCGCCGGACGTGACCAGGTGCACGTTGCGCCGACGCCGCCCTTTGCCCATTGGACGTCATGAATGCGGTCGCGGTTGGTATATTGTTCGCGTCCGACCCACCAGAGTGTCTCCATCGCCCACTCGCCATGCCCGCTGTTCAGGATGGCGATCGGGAACACGCCGACCGCCCGGAACATGTTCTGCGGCGTATTCCCCCATACGTAATTCATGTTGTAATTCTTGGCTCTGCCGGCGATGAAACCGATCCGTTCGTTCACACGGTCAGCCAACCATGGGCCCGGATCACCGTTATTCTGTGCCCGGCGGAATTGCGCGACTACGTCTAAGCCGTTGTGTTCAAGCGCCTCCACGTAATAGTCAACGCACATCGTCATCGACTCGTTCGCATCACGAATTGCCTGCTCCTCGACCACCGACTCGGTGTACCAGTCCGTATCGTCGAGATAGGGTTCGGCCTCGTAGCTGATGGTCTTGTTCAAACCGCACGCCAGGGTGGGCAGATCGCCGCTGTGAAAGCGGTTGACGGCTACATCCGGGAAGATGTCCTCACCTTCCAGCGCGCCGAACTTGACGTCATAGTGATCGACCCAGGGGCGTGTGTCACCGGCGTAAGTGGGTCCGACCAGCATCAGGTCGAAGCCCTGTTGACCGCGGTTGTTCGAATAGGGGTTCGTCTCGTCTTCGCCTATCAGCAACAGGTTGTCAAACGGTTCGATCCCATCCTCCAACAGCCCGTCATAGTATTCCTGGATCGCCTCCTCGATGAAGCCGGGATTCCTCGCCCGGTTGCCCGGGATGCGCAGCATATCCACCTTGTTGCCGGATCGGCGCTTCCATTCGACCAGACGCGCGACGAGGTCGTGCACGTCATCTTCGATGTTGTGATTTATGTCGTCCTGGAGCACAAAGAGGAAATACTCGTTGTAGCCGCGCGCTTCAACCAGCTCCCTCGGGTCGCGGCGCGGCGCCGGATTGAGCGCCAGGCTTTCGAGCAGCGTCTGGAATTGGGGGCTGGGAATGCGCTCAAAGCTTACTTCGGCGGGATTGACCACCTCACCGTTCCCGAAACGCAGGTCGAAGTCAAGGCTGTTCCGCTCGATATAGCTGCCTGTACGCGGATCATATTGAACCGGATAGACGGTGACCTTCACCATCCGGACGTACCTTATCAGTACGGGATCGCTGACTTCAACCGGCTGCGGAGGATATAATCCGCCGTCCGAGTAATAGTCGGCATTGACGGCCGTCAGCATTTCATCGGTTCCGGTCTGTTCAAGCACCGCGGCGGGAGGCCGGTCGGCGTGCACCTCAAGCTCGGGATTGCGGGTAACGACCAACTCCACTGATTTATCCGGGGGAACGATAATCCAGCGGCTTACGGCAGGCAGCTCAGGCATGCCGGGCTGCTGGGTGCAACCTTCACCTTCCAGGGAAAACTTGATGTAATTTTCCCCCCCGATGGTGGATGTCTGACGGTCAACACCGGACAGATCGAAGCTCAGCGAGAGCGAAACGGCCGACTCGTCAACGACGACGGCGCTTTCGACTTTGGGTGTGGCAACGGCAATGCTGATGCCGGGCAGGAACAGCGCCAGGAAAAAGAAACGAGCGATCTTGTTCATAATGGATCCCAACTGTTTCAATCGGTGCAAGTTATGGTTACCGCGCCTGACCGGTCGATTCCGGTTATGGATGGTGGTGGGTAATCAATGTAATCTCAACTTAGTAAATATATAAAAAAAACCAGCGAAGGTCAAG
Source organism: bacterium (assembly GCA_025774605.1). Lineage (GTDB taxonomy): Bacteria > Electryoneota > AABM5-125-24 > Hatepunaeales > Hatepunaeaceae > JALGVR01. The sequence goes on from JALGVR010000086.1 coordinate 3,915, forward strand.
CGAAGAGCGGTCAAACGACAAATGCGGAAATTCATGAAACAACATTCGGAACGGGTTGATAAGGGCTGCCGGGCGGCAGGAATCCCGGACCACAAGGGATCCTGGCTACAATCACCATGCCCGCGGCAGCTCCAGATGTCCCCAGATCTTCGACAATACCTCTCCCTTTCGTTCGAGGTAGCAGAAGTGACCGGCTCCGGGGATAACCTCCAGGCTCGAACCCGGAATTAACCTGTTCATCATCCGACCCATCTGCAGAGGCGTCGCGGCATCCTTCTCGCCCCATATCAACAAGGTGGAGGTCGTCAGGGTGCCCAGTTCTCCGGAAAGATCCTCTTCGATCACATTAACCAGAGTCCGCCGCATCACCGGCGACGCCAGTTTCCAATCCGTCGAGCCGAGCTGATCCCGCCATTTCGTCGCGAACTTCTCAAACCTCCCCTGCATTATACGACCGGCGCGCTTCAGATTGCGCGCGGTCATTATTTTCATCCTTGTTGTAAGGCTTCGGCGCGGCTTAAGGCCCGCGCTGTCGATCAGCACCAGCTTCCCGACCATATCCCGATGCCGGGCGGCTATACCGATGGCGATCCGCCCCCCGAAACTGTGTCCGATGATGTCAGCCTGACCGACGCCCTGCAATTCGCACCAGCGCCGCAAGACCGCAACATATTCCCATGTTCCCCAGGGCACGGCGGGTTCCGGTGAGTTCCCGAAACCGGGCAGTGATACTGTCATCACCCGCCGGTGCTGGGTGAGAGGCACACTCAGGACATCCATCGCCTGAAGATTGCCGCCCCAGCCGTGAAGAAGCAGAATCGGCGGCTCTCCCGCACCTGATACCCGATGATCCATCCTTTCCGCAGGATAATCATCACCTGACCTCAAACTCAAATCATCCCTCATTCTGACTACCCCGGAACGTCGCCACCCTGCCCAACCAGTCGCCTTCGCCGGCTGCCGTCGACCTGCGCCAGTCCGGCGGCAGCATTCCATGAACCGGCTGCGTGACAAACCTGTCACCGATCAGGAGAATAATCCCCCGGTCTTTCCGAGACTGGACAACCCGAACGACGAGAACGAGTTGAAAAATCAACATATAAAATAAAAAAGGATGCGCCTGAAGCCCATCCCAAATGGAAAAAACATTCGGATCGCGCTATTTATACATAAAGTAAAGGAATATAAGGACAACACTCAGTATGCACAGGACGATACCGGTCAGCTTGTGCCTGGTGAAGAGCGTGTAATTGATTGAGAAAAAACTGCGCACGAAGCGGGAGTCCCGCGTCGACCTGTCAATTGCGCCGATAAAAGTGTTGCCGACTGCGTTCCACCTGATCAGCAAGCCCGGAAAAAAGATAAACAGGATGCCTGTCAATAACAGGAACAACCCGATTATCAGGATTAAGGTGAAGATGTATGTCGGCAGTGCATCCATTCCAGTAATATATATAACTTAGAACTCATCCGCAACCACTTCACGCCAGAGCAGGAAATCCTTGTCGTTACCGCCGCCTCGATAACGGATCTCCTCGATCTGACGGGTTGTGTTCAGGACGGTCGCAGTCGATGTGATTACGTAGACATTGGGTTGATTTCCCCAGAAAGTTACGGTGGGATAACGAATACTTGTCCGGCTGATCTGCACTGTGACCGTACCCTCGCCGTAACTGGTGGGACCCAGGGTTGTACTTGCCGAATGACCGTTATGCAGGTAACGCCGTCCCCATTGGATGCCCCCGTCTGCAAGGTAAAAGGCTTTTGCGGCGACAACGCGGTTGCCCGAAGTGTGCGCGTCGACAACCATGCGACCGACCATCACCACGCCGAACATCGACAGCAGGATCATTACCATAACGCCGATTATCAATACGTTACCCATGGCGTTATCTCTCTTCTGCAGATCTTTATCGCATCCGGTTTTCATCTATCCATCCTGCCAACGGGGGAAGACGGTGGATCGCATGAACAGCGATTGATCGTTCACCCGGATTCGGGCACTGAACGACAGTCTCATCACCCCCCCCTCGGTCGTATTGCTAAACGAGGTCAGCCCACCGATCAGTCCTGAGTTTATCAGGGGATACAACGTATTCCAGCTGGTCTCATCACGGCGGTAAAACAGAGCCCCCGAGGTCATAAAGACATATCCGACACGAAGCCTTGAATAGTAAGGGCCCGTATAATACCACCTGCTTGCCCAGAACCGATTATATTTCCAGAAGAGAAGTTGGGTGTTGGTCGGTGCGACAACCCATTGGTTCTGCATGTCGAACTCCCTCAGATCGTGCATCAGCATGTCGAACGACCTGCGGAAATCGGCGTGTGAAGTCTTTCGGATATTGTGGTCGGTGTAAATCTGGATCGATGAAACCATCGTTTGAGCGAACACACCGGCGAGCAGGGATGTAATCACGATGACGACTACAATTTCGATGATGGTAAATCCCTCATCATTCGATCTCAGCCCGGGGCGAAAACAGGTATGTCGATTGTATACTTTCATCTAAATCCCCGAATGATCCATAATAAACGTCGTCAGGGTTACCGGGTTGATCAGCGAGTTGTCCACGGTCACCGTTATCAGCTTGTATTCATAGGCGGCGCCCGGGTTGACCGTCTGGACGGTGACCGACCTGGTATATTCGCCGAACGGCGCGGCTGGATTCACGTTGGCGTACCTCGCCTGAGTGATGGAGCCGTAGCCGTATCCCGCGCCCGAACCGGCTTTATGCGCCAGGATGATCTCGATCTGTTCGGCGGCAAGCAGCTCGGCGGTGGTAATAATCTCGGAAGTATGGCTGTTTGTGAGCGCGGTGTTGTACATTTCGACAATGCCCGGAATGGCGACCGACAACAGCATTATCGTGATCACCAGCTCCAGAAGGCTGAAGCCATCAACCCTTGCCGACCGGTGAAAAATCCGACTCGGACTCGATCCGGTCATGTTAAATCCGAACTTCATATCATTCGACCCATGTCTTGCCGGTGTGCCGGGCGATCCTGACATTAACGGCATCGTTTAAGGTGCAGATGATCGCGGATGTCTGCGTGCTTCCCCAACTGTAGCCGGGAGTCTTGAGCTTGCCGGACGAATCAAAGTTCAAGGTGAAATCGGATGAAGTTATCACCACGGATTCGTCCATCTCGACCAGGAAGTTCTCGCCGGTGAGCGGATTCTTGATCCAGGTGCCGTCATTGAAGCTTATCGTGTAGGTGTTGGGATCGCTGGGAATGCCGCCGCCCCCGCCGCCGCCGCCGCCCCCGCCGCCGCCGCCGCCTGCATAGGCGTCACCGGCGAACGGTGCGGACATGATCGCCAGAGGCAGTATCAGGGCTCTCACTGCCGTTCTCAGCAAGGCGCTCTGCTTCACAACCTGCGCCAGGGCGGGACCATCCTGATAATACCAGCGCACGAACGCCCTCCCGGGACGCGACTTCCGCAGCACCCGGTCCCTTAAGCCGCGCAGCGCGGTCACCTGCTGAGAATGCTCGCCATAACAGACCGTAGCAACGAAACAGCCGCCGCCCCCGCCGCCGCCGCCGCCGTTGATGCCGACCACCGTACCCTTGCTGTTCGATACAGCCATCTGCTGGGCGTAAGCGATGTCGCTGACCATCTGCTGAGCGGTGGACTTGGCTTTCTCATCCTGAGTGCTGACAAAGCGTACGATCGCCACCGTGGTCAGAATACCGATGACCACCACCACAATGATGATCTCCAGGACCGTAAAGCCGCGCTCGGTCTTGCCGGGCTTCCTCAATCGTCTATAGTCCATATCCCCTCCTGAATGGCAAATTGTCTGTCTTTTAATATAATACGTTACGCTTTTACATGATAATTAAATCGTACGACCGCTGCAATGACACTCCCGGCTGAAATCCTGCAGTTGTATTATTCGATCCGGATTCCGTAAAAAGACCTGGTCCGGTTAACCGGACAACCCCGCGGGTGATCCAGTCTTTATCAAGATTTACATGGCATATTATCGGAAATCAGGTGATATCCCTTGACGTTTGTCATTCCCGCGCAGGCGGAAATCCAGTTTTACGATTGTCATTCCCGTGCAGGCGGGAATCCAGTTTTACGTTTGTCATTCCCGCGCAGGCGGGAATCCAGTTTTACGATTGTCATTCCCGCGCAGGCGGGAATCCAGTTTTTACGTTTGTCATTCCCGCGCAGGCGGGAATCCAGTTTTACGTTTGTCATTCCCGCGCAGGCGGGAATCCAGTTCCTGTACAACTATAGATACATGGCTGTAGTTTTAAGAGTTGTTACAAGTTGGATGCCTCTGGATTCCAACCTGCGTTGGAATGACGAACCCCGAGGCAATCTACTATTTTCAGACACGCCGTTTTGCCTGAATGACAATGAATCGCTGACACTGCCGGAAATCAGACTCTGTAAAAAATGACCGGTCTCTCACGCAGAGACCGGTCATTTAATCTCAGGATTACATCACGCGTCGTTCCGATTAGTGACCCTCGTAGTCACAAGTTACCAGACCGTTATCGTCCAGATCATAGCTGCCGCCGGACGGGCATGACGGAACTTCACCGGTGGCGAACCAGGATGCGTCGACATCCGCCCAAGCCAGGTTGGCAATCCAGTCGGGGTCGCCGCCAGGTTCGGTCAACTGCTTGGCGTACTGCATGGCGATGGCTGAATTAATCGCGCCCTGGTTCGATTCACACTTGGCGCGCTCGGCCGAGTCAGACAGGTTTACAAACTTCGGCACGGCAATCGACGCCAGAATACCGATGATGACGATAACCATGATCAATTCTACGAGGGTAAAACCCTTGTCGTTGCTTACAAACTTTGGTAGTAACATTTCGCGTCCTCCTTTGTTATTGAAACTTTCTGATGATTTTTCGCCTTTTGGCTCCTATCACCGCAACCACCGTGCCAATTCAGGAGAACCTCCACGTAAGATGTTGTTACAATAGATAATAACTTATTTCCGGCCATTTTTCAGGGTACTACAGTCCCATCAGTTCCGTGTTTCATATTTGAACACACCGGGAGAATCATGGCGGAAGTGTTCAATAATTGAACAATCGTGTCTAAAAACAGAATGATTCCAGGAGAATGAGCCCTTGAAATAACAACCGTGATATGCCGGTTTGCGCCCCGGAATGCCCACTCAGGCAAATCACCGACCGAGGCAATCCTGCAGCCAGAGGGCTGTTGAAGGGTCTTTGGCGAGTTCCCCGGGGAGCGAATGAGTGAAGAACTCGGTTGCTGCGTCGCGATGAAGCACTACATGGTTCAGGGCTCTTCCATCAGGCGCGGGTCTGACGATGAATGTTTCCCCTATCAGCAGTGAAGAAGTCCTTGAGAAACGTCGACTTGAGCTCACAACGAGGTCGAAAACCGGATGCGAATCGAGGATTCTCCGCAACGGCTCCACGCCCATATCCGTCAGAAGTATTATGAAATCAACGGTGTCCGGTATCGCGGCAAGCAGATCGTCGAGTACTGAATCGGGCGGGCACCTTGTCCAGCCGATCGGAGCGGTATAACGTCTTCCGGCTTGATAGTTCACCAGCGAAGTTACCGCCAAACGGGCGTCGCCAACCGATACGGCAACCCAGGGCTTGAAGAGCGGTTCGCCCGTCCGGGCGTCGATTAAATTCGCCGAAACCGCTGTAATACCGGCGGAATCAGCTCTGGATTTCAGGAATTTGACACCATAAAACAGGTCACGCGGCGCCACCCCCATGATCTTCAGTCCCTGCTTCGCCAGACCGAAGATCGCACAGCGGCTCTTCGCCGAACCGCCCTCCGGATCCAGGTCCAATATACCACCGCAGTCGAGACCGAGCGGAATCCGGTCGGGAAAGAGGTCATGCAGCAGTTGAGCCCGCCTGGCTAACCCACCGGTTAATCCACCGGGACAATCGCAACCGTCAACCCTGCCGCGATAGGCGCCCGAAACGACTATTACGGCATCCTGTCCGTCAGCAGGCGCTCCGGCAATGAAGACTGCGATTAGAATCAATGCCGGGGAAATCAGGCGCTTAAGCATGCTTCAGAAGGGGAGACCGTCCTCAATATCCCCCTCCGGCGGTTCCGGTGAAGGCTCGGTGGAAGGCGGGGCTGTGTCATACTTCCTGTCGGAGGGAGCGGTTGAATCATCGCGGCGGCTGAGCATCCGCATGTTGGAACCGATTATATCAGTAGTATAACGCTTCACACCCTCCTTTTCATAGGAATCGTAGTGTATTCTTCCTTCAATATAGACTGCCTGCCCCTTGGACAGGTACTGACCGGCGGTCTCGGCGGTCTTACCGAACAACACGATCCTGTGCCATTCTGTCAAATCAGTCCATTCGCCCTCGGCATTCTTGCGCCTCTCGGTCGTAGCCAGGGAGAAGCGGGCCACCGCCAGTCCGTTCGGCGTATAGCTCAGCTCGGGATCCCTGCCGAGATTGCCGATAAGAATAACCTTGTTTATACCTCGCGCCATTTAACCTCCAGGATTTATTGTACTGAAATGTATCTTAAGGAATCCGCTGCCGCAATATGGATTCAGCTCCACCTTTCGTCACCTGAGTTGGCGATTTACGCTCGTCCCCGGCGTTTGTCCCGGAATCAACTATTGCGCGCTGGGGTCAGCCGGAGAAGATCAGCAAGATCCGGCACGGAGCGCGTCTTGGCGTCAGCGAGTGCGATGTTCCCTTGGGGAAATAGACCAGGTCGCCGGGCAGCAGCAGCTCGGATCCTTCATCGAATTCAACATCCACCGCGCCCTTTACGACATAGATGCTCTCGCAACGACCGATCTCGTGATCCTCAACGTGCGCTCCAGCCTCGAGGTCAACCACGGCAATATTCTGGGTGGAGCTGTCAACCGAGCCGATCAACCTGGCCGCGAACACGCCCGCCCGCCTGGTTTGAGCAAAGCTGAGCCGGTCCGATTTGACGACTTTTATCCTCTCCTTTTCAGCCATCTGTCTCTCGTCCAATGTTGTCCCGATCGATAATTGCGCCAAATCACCACGATACGTTCAGTATTGTCTCAACCTTGTGAAAGACCGCAGCGTATCGCCTCCCACAATCATCAACTCACTCTGTTGGACGATCCCAATACCGGGCATGATCCAGACCGAGACCCGGCGACTCCTGTCGGAGCGCACAATCCGGTAATAGTAACAGTTTTCAAAGGTTCCGGCAGGGACCTCGACAGACTCGGTCAGTGAAACCACGCTTACGCTGTCATCATCGGAAGCGACATACCACATGTCACCGGGGACAGTCGGATACTCATAATACTTTTCCGCCATTCCGTATTCCATCTCCGGTCTGAAAATCAACCTCCAGACGCCCTCGATTCCGTTACGCCAGAAAACCCCGTTGATCCCCTTGAAGCCGAACCACTCCTCGGCGCCCCAGATCAGTGTGCTGTCGGTCATTGTGGTATCGGAACTGCGGTAGAGCAGCGAATCGTTCTCATACGACTCCACGTCGTACACCCAGAAACTCGACGAATGAAGCGGATAGAGATAATCGGGCAAGCCTTCCGGCTCGGTCGGTTTATCATTCTCGCAACCGATAAACGCACCGATCATGAATAATGCCGTTAAGGTATAAAAGAAATTTCTGACGTTCATCTTGAAATATTTGGTTTGAATACTGCTATTTCAGGTGATACTCTTTCATCATCCGGGTGCTTCTGATCTTCATGTCTCCCTTGCTCATACTGAACTCCATCTTGACCTGACCGACACCGGGCTTAAGCCACATCGTTCCCTCGCCCCCTTCAGGCATGCTCAGTTTGCAGCGATAACAGCCGTCAAATTCCCCGGCCGGTACGGTAACCGTCTCCTCGGCGGCTTCAACAACAACCGTGATTGATTTATTTGCTATAATCCAGCTGTCATTCACTTTGAGGGGAAGGTCAGCGAACCGCTCAGCCTTGCCGTCCGGATTTTCTCTGTCTATCAGGAGTCGATACTGACCATTATCACTGTATCGAAGATATTCAGCGCTTTCAGCTGAAGGCTCACTGAAGGAATACCAGGTGTGACCGCCCCATTCTTTCTTTGACTTAATTACCGCCGTATCCGTTAATGTCTGTACCGGTGTGGGTGAATCACCCATGAACATATCGATTTGATACACCCAGGAATTACCGATCGCCAGCGGGATCAGCGTGTTGTCATTGTCGCCGGCGACCAGACAGGCGGGAAAAACAACAATGAAAATCACCAGTAACGCCAGCTTGAAACATTTGCTGGACATTTTACTCTCCTTCGAATTTTATTAGAACTTAAACTGTGATTGACACACAGCTATTGTTGTAGGCGTCGGC
>JALGVR010000087.1 GCA_025774605.1 bacterium
GAACAGCTTATCGATCGGTGTCTCGGAAACCACGCCATAGAGGATAAGCGGCAGGCTGGGTGGAAAGAGCAATCCGATGCTGCCCGAGGCCGTCAGCAGTCCCAGCGAGAACTTCTCCCGGTATCCGCTCTTTAACAGCGCCGGCAGCAGCAATCCCCCCATTGCCACTATGGTAATTCCCGAAGCGCCGGTAAAGGCGGTGAACAGCGCCATGACAAGCAACGCTACAATAGCCAGTCCCCCGGGCATGTTTCCAATCAGTGCCCGGGCAAGCCTGACCAGCCTCTCCGGCGCGTTGCTTTCCGCCAACAGGTATCCGGCAAAGGTAAACAGCGGAATGGCGACCAGAGTTGGATTATTCGCCAGGCGAAGCAGTTCAGCGAAGTAAAGAGCGGAATTTAATCCGGCGGAAGCGAATCCCGCCATCGCCAGCCCGGAGAGCACCAGAAACAGGGGAAGTCCGGCTAAAGCCAGGAACAACAGGGCGATAATCAGGAAACCCAACTACCTATACTCTCGCTGCACGCCGCGGTCCAGCATCGACCGGAAAGATGAAAAACAGCCCCATAAGGCAGAAACAGGTTGGGATAATCAGCTCAACGACCCAGACTGGTACCGGCGCTCCGAACAGCAGGTTGTCAAAGACCAGTTCAGCGCCCTTCTCGCTGGCGATAAAACCAATGGAAACATACCCAAGATACAGCGATCCGACACCTGCAAGGACACCTGTCAGTCGGCCGATTATCAAGCGCAGGCGTTTGTCAAAATAGTGCTCCAGCAGATCTATGCGGATATGCCTGCCCTCGGCCGCAGCCATGACGCCACCGAGCAGACCAACCCAGAGTACAAGCTGCCGAAGCTGCTGGTCAGCCCAGGGTATGCCGATGCCGAACATCCAGCGCAGTATAACCTGCGACAGCGCCAGAACAACCATCCAGGCAAGAAGAAGTGCGACCGACCAGCCCGCCGTCTTCTTTACCAGGATCAACAATCGCTGAATGAGTATCATCATTCTGAATCAGCTTCTGCGGTGGAACGATATTCAGCCAATATCCCATACAGCTTGTTCAACAACTCCCTTGAGTAGAGTCTGCCGACCAGCCTTTCATGAACGCGACGGCTGAGCTTGTGCATTTTTTCTCTCTGTTCCGGTGTTGATGTAACCTTAATCAGCCCCTCCTTGAGGAGCAATTGGTGTGCCTCAACGTTATCCTTGCGCGATTGTATGACGAGGTTGCGCAGAACCTTGCGGGAAGTTTCCAGTATCATTTTCTGCGAGGCGGGTTCGAGATCCTGAAAGGTCCTTCGGTCCAATAATACTGCTCCGATCGAATTGGTGAAGGGAATGTCCGAGATGTATTTTACATTCGTAAACCATTGTAAAAGCAAGGCAGCCAGAGGTGAACAGTAGACGGCGTTGACGAGACCGGTCTGCAGCGACATGTGCACATCGGTAACGGACAGCGGTACGGGTGATTGTCCCAGTTCAGCGAAATAAGCCTTTGCCAGCGGATCGCCTTCCCACATCCAGACCTTGAGCTTTTGCAGGTCTTTCGGTTCAGCGACCGGAGATTGTGACAGGAAATAGATCCAGCCTACGTCAGCCCACCCCAGTAAAATAAAACCACGTTCGGCGAACTTTGCAGCAAAATCATCCGTTAATCTCTCGGTAACATAATCCACTTCCTTCTCATTATTGAACAGGTAGGGCAATTCAAGAACGCGGACATCAGGCAGAATCTCGCCCAGACCGAAGCCGGTGAACCCCGCGCCGTTCAATTGCCCCAGACGCATCTTGCGAAGGACGTCCTTCTCATCGCCCATCGACATGTTGGGGTAGAACTTGAACCCCACCTCTCCCCCGCTCTTCTCACGAATCTCGTCGTCCAGAGCGTGCATGGCGTCCATCCACGCCGATCCTTCCGGCGCCAGAGTGGCAAAACGAACGAGTTTCATCGACCAGGCGGGATTTGGAATTAAGGCAAGGGCGAGAATAAATATAATGCCGGTAGAGCTTAAACTATTTTTAGTAATCCTATTCAACTTCGCTCCGAATTTGTGGGATTCTTTCAGGGAAAACAGCAACATTCAAGATACGGTTCAGAAAAACCTGTCTATCTGCTTCAACAATTCCTCAGCCTTCATCGACGCCACCCTGTTTATCAACCGCAACTCTTCCGGTTCGTCGTCAGCCCCTTCGACAACTTCATTTAACACCTTTATAAACAGGTCTTTATCAAGTGTCTGAACCGCGTAATACCGAGCGTATAACAGTTTGCCCCAGAGAAAGCGGCTTCCATCCGCGGAGATTGCTCTTTCGAAATAATCCTGTGCCTTTTGGGTACTGCCACCCGTCAACGCGGGTAGTGTTGTGTAGTAAGTTCCAAAGAACCAAAGCGGTCCGGAGTAATAGAAATGCGGATCCTTTTCCAAAACCCACTGCATCAGGGCTGTTGCGCGGTTGGATTCAGCCAGTGATCTGGTCGATGATCGTTCCAGGTTGATTCTCTGCGCCCAGGCGGTCCCTGTCCAATAGGCGGCGGGGATGTCACGGCCGTCGAGTTTTTTAACCAGTTCTCTGAATTGAATCAGGGAGAGTTCTTCATTCGATAACTGCTTGACACTAAGCGACAACGCCCTCATGCCGTACTTCCTGCCCCGCTCATACATCGTTCGAGCGCGCTGAGGCTGGCTGTCATCGAGGAACATTATCGCGTAACCGGTGAAACCCTGCGCCGCCAGTACGAGCAGCAGCCGGTCCCGGGGACGCGACCGGATCAATCCCTCCAACAGTTTAAGATCGGCTTCCAGACCGGTGCGAGCCAGATCAATGTCCGTCTCGCACAGCACTGAGAGAATTGATCCTTCCAGTATCGGTCTGGAAGCCCAGACAACCATCATTGATCTGAATGAACAACCGGACAGGATGATCGCAAATGTAACAGCGAACATCACATTGACAGGGATTCTTAACCTGTTTATTTGAATGAAGGAATTCACAGGAAAGGATCGAAACTTCTTTCAAGCCCTATGGTGCTGTTCGGTCCGTGACCCGGATGGATAATCGTGTCGTCCGGATAGGGCAGCAGTTTGGTGCGGACACCTTCAATCTGCTTAAAATAGTTGTCTTCATCGCTCGTTCCCCCGACCGATCCGGCAAAGAGGACGTCCCCGGTGAAGAGATGACCGTTCAGGTACAGCACCAGCATATCATCAGCATGTCCGGGTATACGATGAAACCTGCCGTTCAAACTCCCGAGTTGAAAGTCTTCATCATCCTCCGGACGTCTGGTCTCACCATGGAAGCTGTATTCCGCAGCAATCAGTTCAATCTGCGGATATGCATCAACGACCAGCTTGACAGCTCCGACATGATCACTGTGAGCATGCGTGACAAGAAGGTGTCTGACCTGCAACCCGTAATGCTCAACCAGGTCCACAAGCCTTTCGTCGAAACCGCCGGCATCTATTATCATGGCTTGCTTTGAATTCCGACATGCAACGAGAAAGCTGTTGACTTCTTCGGAGTTAATAAACAAGAAACGTTCGATCAACATTATGGTCCCACACAAATTGTTGGTATTACTTGGAGAATCGCGCCCGGTCAAGCACCGCCCCATCCATATCAGCACCATCCAGCCTTGCATCATAAAAGGAAGCTGTGCGCAATACAGCCCGGGACATATCCGCATGAGTAAAGTCCGCCATGTTGAATAGACCCGCCGTCATGCGCGCATAGTGAAATCTACTGTCGCGGAAATTTGCCGCTCGCGCGTTCACCCCCAACAGGTTCGACCTGATAAAAGAGGACTGGGATGCCCGCACGCCGTCGAGCATCGCCCCACCCAGAACCGCAAACTCAAGATCCGCCTTGCTTATAACCGAACCCATCAGGTTAATCCACGGCGCATGCCATCCCCGCGCATTTACCTTCGACAGATCACTGAAGGCAATCGTTGCGCCCTGCCAGTCTGATCCACTGAAATCCGCCGCGCTGAAATCAGCGTCAGTGAAGACACAATACCGCCCGCTTGTACCCGTTAAATCAGCGCCGATGAAGCTGGGGCTCTTGCCGAGGCAATTGTTTAAGCAGGCTTTGGCAAGATTAGAACGGTCAAACGAGGTATAGTTCACATGGCAGCGATTCAATGTGCTGTTATTAAGGTCAGCCGCGGTCAGGATTGCCTTGTACAGATCGGAGCCGTCAAACCTGGCTCCGGGGGCAATCATCCCCGCCAGATTCAAGCCGCTCAAATCGGCGCCGAGGAAAACCGCGGAAGCATACTCCCTGCCTTCCATCACACCCTCTTCAAGCCGCTCACGGTAGCCGTCCTTGTCCGGTTGATGCTCCCAGCAGGTTTCGGAACCGTGGATCGCTGGAAGTCTGCAATCTTTTTGACAACAGGTTTTAAGAATCTCCATGAGACAGTCGGGAAATCTCCAGGTTTGTTATTGTGGAAAAGTTACACAAGCGATGAGCTTGTCTATTCGCCAAACAGCTCCTCGCTAAGCTTGTCAAATGTGTCTTTACCCGCGGCGAACAGCATCAGGGCCGGGCAAGCCTCACGTGCCAGTCTTATCATCTCTCCGGCGATCGCGCGGATGTCCCACTGGGCGCTGCTATCTTCACGCAATCGTGAAAAATGCGTCAGTTCGCGGGCATTGGCCTGGAATAGGACGCGGCGCCTGTGAGCGTTGGTTAAAGCATATTGCGCCACTTGATCCCGCTCTTCTTCAAGCCGCTCTATAAGAAGTTTATACAGGTTATTTGAAATCTCGATGCAGTTGTTAAAGATATCTTCCCCGTTTACCTTAAGTATATTTGGCGGAATCGTGACACCTAATTCCGGCAGGTAGTCCTGTTTTATCAATGACGCGATGCGGTGTCGTTTCAACTGCGCAAAGGCGGATGAACTTAAAGTAATACTGTAAGTGAAATACCCTAACTCCATTTCCCGTAACAGAGGCTCATGAGCGGATATACACTTGTGCGAAGTAATGAGCAATCTTTTCCTGTCCTGAACGCTCATATTTCCGACAGCTTCGAGACAGGCGGAATAGGAGCCGACCCCGGTGCTGAAAAGTATGGCGGCAAGTGCGCTGTTTTCACCGCTTTCCGGCGCTTCCATCAACCTTACTGAAGGTTCGTCCTGATCGGTTTCGCTCGATATCGTTGTGCGGCTTATATGCTCAATTTCATGATATGAAGCCTCCAGGCTGCGGTTCGGCTGCGTATAGCGGATCAAGGACGGTATAATGCGTTTGACTGAAGCCAGCATTCCACGTCCCAATTCACGAACCTCATTTAATGGCGAGCGGTTGAAATTATTTATCATCCGTTCAGCGATACGGGCGTTCACTGTCACGCCGACCTGACTTCTGCACGCCAGCGGCAGCACGTATCGCGCGTCCTCGCGGGCTTTGGTGTTACGCTCCTGTTCCGGTGCGTCAGAGAAGAGTCGTTCCAGACTGCTGATCAGCTCACGGTAGCCGTTAAAAAGTTCATCGCAGTCGGCTTGAAATCTATCTTTCAAACCTGTATCGCTGACCTCCCTGGGGATGATAAAATCCCCTTCCATGGCGATATACCGTTGTGAAGCCTCTGTATAGGACGCCAGTCTGTGCGCTTCAAGCTCTTCAACCGCCAGACGGGAGATGTCCGAGATGTCAAGGTTCACAACGGCGTGCTCGGCGATCGAGGCATGACCCAACCCGAAAACGATCCGCCTGTTGGTTCTTCGGGCGCGATTGACCGATGCCCGGGCATTGCTCCTTAACTCACCTATGCTCTTATTACTGCGGCTGATTCTCGCATAGGCGGCGGACAGTGTCTCGGGTGTCAGTGTCTCATCAGCAAGACAGGTCACCAGATCGCTGAGGTAATTAAGATCACCAGTGCCGTACGGATATCCGTCAATAATTTTGCCAACACGGTTGATGATCTCGGTATCGAGGTTATATCCTGCCAGTGTTACTTGCATAATCCAGAATCCAAAGCCATCTTATTGCTGTATGCCAATTGTCCCCGCTCGGTAAATTAATGCTTCAATCTCACCCAAGCAAGACTAAATGGGTTGGCATTGAAAACGAAGCCCCTCAGTCGCACATTTTACTGAATACAAACTTAAGGTCTTTTATTACGATGTTCAACAAAATATCACTTTTTCTTCTGTTTATTTTAATCCCTGTCATGCTGCTCAACGGCTGCATCGAGCATACATTCAACCTTACCGTCCTTCCCGATGAGGGCGTCGACGTTGTCTATAGGGCGCGCGGAGTCGTGATGGATTTTAACGATGAAGGACAACTGATGCCTGATTCAACCGTCTGGGACTTCAACATGTGGATCGAGGAACAGGAGGACGAAACGATACAGAATGTCAAGGCAAGTCTGCGCATTGAAAACCTTGCCGATCTTGACCGGCAGCTTGACTGGCGGCGCAGTAAAACGGACACACTCAACCTTAGACACCGCTTTACAGTGGAAAAGACCACGAATCCGCTGGGCGTTGACTGGGTGTTTACCGGTGTTGTCTTCTCAAGAGGATTTAACCTATCCTATGGTGACATATGGGATTATGTTCCCGCTGAATGCAGGGCACTGGATGATGCCAAGGGAATGCAGGAGATGAAATCGGAGGATATCGAGATATTGGAGGAAAGGTTTGCACTTGGCGTTATTCAGTGGAACATCCACCGTTTCACTGAACGCTTCGACCGTGTATGGAATCTGTCGGCAACCCACCTTCCAGGCTTGAGGGATACATCGGAGACAACACTGTCGATCGCAAAAGCGGGCTGGGTGGAAGATCTGCACCAATATCTCAATAAAATGGATCTGAACGAGCCAACACTCGTGAATCTCGATTGGTGGAGCGACCTGAGACCGCTCTTCCTGGGACATTTGATTGACATCACCGGACCGGAGACAACCGATCTGTTCAGCAGGGTCGGTGATGCCGTCGAACAAGAGTACCAGATATCAAAGGATATTGAAGATGACAGCTTTAACTTCATTGTCAAACTGCCCGGCAGGATAATTAAATCAAACGGTTCCAAGTCGGACGATAATACAATAAAATGGGAATTTTCCGGAAAGGAGCTTCAGAACGAAGACATGATCATGACGGCGAAAAGCTTTCAAATCTCAATCTGGCGTGCAGTTGTTCTGTGTTTTCTGACAGTACTAATTCTTACTCTCCTGAGGCGTGTCTTCATCCGCCGGAGAGGACAGAATGGATGATGTAGACTTCCAGACCGGGCGTTGGCTTGAACTTGCCAGGCAGGCTTCCCGGGTGGGCGGTAACGTCTTGAAGGGCAATCTGGGCAAGGTTGATCCCCGGACAATTATCGCCAAGAAGCGGGGCGACTGGGTGAGCAGCGCGGACAAATCGTCTGAAGAAGCGATAATCGACCTGCTCAAAAAGAATGTGCCTGAACACGATATCCTGACCGAAGAAGCGGGATTGATAAGATCGGGAAAGAACTCAGACTACCGATGGATTATTGATCCTCTTGACGGCACGACCAATTTCCTGCGGCGGTTCCCGATCTGGGCTGTATCCGTTGCGCTTGAGTATCGACCGTCGATAGAGACCGGCTGGGGAGAGATCATCACAGGGGCGATCCATATCCCACCCACCGGTGAGACGTTCTGGGCTGCAAAGGGAAAAGGCGCCTTCCGGGACGGCGAACGGATTCACGTCAGCGACGGCGGCGCTTTCGGGGAGAGTCTGCTGGCGACGGGTTTTCCGTTTCGAACCCGCCATCTCGCCGGTCAATACTTGAAACTCTTCGAATACATCATGCCCCGATGTGCGGATGTCAGGCGCGCCGGAGCTGTCGCCGTGGATCTGTGCTACACCGCGGCAGGCATTTTCGACGGCTTCTGGGAATTGGATCTCGCGCCGTGGGACATTGCTGCGGGAGCGTTGATCATCAGGGAGGCCGGTGGGCGGGTGAGTAACTTCCAGGGTGGCGATGATTTTCTGTCATCCGGCGATATCGTCGCAGGTACACCGCCCGTCTTCAATGAGTTGCTTGGGATGGTCGTGGACTATTTCCCCGTCCCGCGCGACGTCGACAAGACACCGGCAGCCCGGGAAATCTGATCCGCGGTGGGATTTACGAACAGTTGCTGGTCAGGTCGGTTTCAGTCTGAAGAACAGCGAAAACAAATCTATGATGATGTTGGTTCCTTATTCTCCTTCTCTTCCGGTTTTTTCTCCTGTTTGTCTTCACCGTTGCCAGCGTTTTCCTCTTCCTTCAACCCG
Source organism: bacterium (assembly GCA_025774605.1). GTDB lineage: Bacteria > Electryoneota > AABM5-125-24 > Hatepunaeales > Hatepunaeaceae > JALGVR01. The sequence goes on from JALGVR010000087.1 coordinate 8,274, forward strand.
GACTTGAACTCCTTGATCCCCAAACCCAGCCCCCGCATGATCTCCGGGATTTTCCTGGCGCCAAAGAGCACAACCACGAACATGGCTATCAACGCAATTTCCCATGGTCCTAAACGCATTTCAACCTCTCTTTCGTTCCTTCCCCTGTATCCTGAAAAACGGTTCGTCAGGAGGCACGCTACTCCAGCATCGCTGACAGTTTCAGCAATAACGTGGTGTCAAGGTACTCGAAATCCACCGGCTTGGTTATGAAGTCAGCCGCGCCCAACTTGAGCGCCTGCCGACCAAGCTCCTCGTCCTGGAGAGCGGTAATCATAATGACTCCAACATTGGGATCGATCTCCTTGACCCGTTTCAGGACTTCGATCCCGTCCATCGACGCCATCCTGACATCCAGTAGAGTAATGTGCGGTCTCGCCCGCTTTACAAAATCAAGCGCGTCTTCACCGTTATCGGCAATGAATGCTTCATACCCCTTTTCGGTCAAGTATTCGCCGATGAATTCACTGATGCGCAGCTCGTCATCAACGATTAATACTCGGGGTTTGATATCCTTGAGTTTTTTAAACATCTCCCTGATCAATACTTAAAATATCCTGATACGATTACTACAACTGAATATAAATGAAAACAGCAACAAAAGTCAACTGTTATTTAAACTCGATGCTTCCACCGCCGCTTGTATTCCCTCTGCTTCGTCAACTCTGCACAGCAGCACGCCACCGGCGATGAAAAACAGACCAAGGGCGAGTATACCCGGTCTGACACCACCCGTTACGAGTATCGCCCCACCATAGAGGAGAGGACCGAAGATGCTGGCGAAACGTCCGCTGACAGACCAGAAACCAAAGAATTCAGCGGATTGACCAGGTGGTGTAAAAGATGCCTGCATGGATCTTGCCGTCGCCTGACTCCCCCCCATCGCCATGCCTGCCAGGGCGCCGAGAAGATGGAATTCGGTCCGCGGATCAGTTAGCCACCCGAGGAAGAAAGCCCACAGGACAATAACGATCCAGATAAGCAACGTTGTCAAGAGTGTATTACGGTTGCCAAATCGGTCGGCTATCCATCCGAACAGCAGTGAACCGATAAGCGCAGCGGCTTGCACCATTATAAAGAAACCGACGAGCTCACCGGCAGACATCCCGACTTCAACGGCACCGAAGATTGATGCCATGATTATCACCGTTTCAATCCCGTCGTTGAACAGGAGATAGGCGATCAGGTAACGGACAAGCTGACGGTAGCGGCGAATCTCGCTGAAGGTTCGGTTGAGCCGCCTCCATCCGCTAACGGTCATTGAAACAAGTGATAGTCTCTGTTTCGGTTTGGAGCGGTCTTTCAACCAGAATACCATGGGCAACGCAAACAACCCCCACCAGACACCGGCGACGATCATGCAATCCCCCACATCGAAAGCGCCTTCCGGGAATCCAAGTAATTGCGGTTTCTGCAGCATAATCAGGTTCAGAACCAGGCAGAGCCCGCCCCCGAGATAACCCAGTCCCCAGGCAATCCCGGAAATCTTTCCGAACGACTCGCGCCGGCTTACGTCGATCAGGAAGGCGTTGTAGAACACATTGCCCGCTGCAAACCCGAAATTGGCGATCATGAAGATTATCGCACCGCTCGTCACGTCGCCCTCGCCGATCGTGGACAGCGCGATTGTTGCTGCAACGCCCAGGTAGCAACACAACACCAGCAGCTGTTTTCGCACACTCGCTTGATCTGCAATCGCACCGAGTAACGGTGAGGTGACCGCAACGACCAACGTGGAGAACGCAACCAGGAAAGCCCACATCGACGCGCCAGGAATAGCAAAGCTTCCCCATGGCAGCGATAGCGCGGTTCCTGTCTCGCCGCCCGCCACCACCATCGCGAAATGTCGGTTGAATATCACTGCCAGAACGGTCGTAGCGAAGGCCGAATTGGCAAAGTCGTAGAAAATCCAACCGACTATGGATCGGCGTATTTTAACCAAGATACTCCATGCTTGTTGTCGTTCAAATATAAGTAAATCTTCGATATATCAAAATACATCACGACGTTTATATGGTTGAATACTCCAACAAGTGGAATATAAAAATTCCATGTTAGAGCCCGGTATTGGTCTCCAGAGGATAAAATTATTGTCAAGCCGGTTGCTATTAAAGGAATTTTAACTTATTATTTCAGTATCAATTCATAAGATTGTACTCAATTCAAATCCAGCAAATTAACTGCACGGATTTCAACAGTTATGATGAGTAAGAAACATCATCTTATCCTGTACGAACCAATGTGCTTCCTAATCATTCGAAAACCACAGTATCAAGGAGGTTGAAATGGGCTTTGCGAGAGCTGTCATTGTCTCGGTTGCAGCTGCTTTTTTACTACTTTTGAATTTACCAGCAACCGGTCAGATCAGTGTTGATCCAGTTGGCATAATGGTCGAAACCGATGAGAATGAACCATTTGAAGCCGGTATAACGTTGATCAACCACGGCGACGAAGATATCGAGTTCAGCATTGATCTCGACGAACCCCCCGAAGAGGATCAGCGAAATGCGGGACCGCGACGGGACGATCCGGGTGACATCATCGATGAGTTCCGTATGGATCACTTTGCAGCCAATACACGGGGTGGCAGTTGGGCAAAGGACTGGGATACAGGTCTCATGTGGTGGAGTTGCTATGAAGGTTGGGTGAACGTCATCGACGGAGAGAACGACTATGAGTTGGTTCGTTCGTTCCAACCCGGCGGCAACTGCGGCGACATCGCTGTGCTTAACGGTATTGTCTATGTAACCGTATACAACACGAACCAATGTAACCGATTTGACACAGAGGGCGAGCGGCTCGATGGTATCAATTTCGACTGGACTTCCCGCGGCATAGCCGCCGATCCAGAGCTGCAGGTGCTGTTGGTTCTTCAGAACACCGGTGGTTACCCAATCCATGTCTATGCGGTTGACGACGATGAAATCGGCGACGAAATCGGTGTGATTGACAATCACGTTCAGTACCAGGGCAACCAGGCCGCCTGGCAGTTTGCCTGGGCGCCGGCTCACGTTGAAGGTGAGATGTGGGTCCAGCAACCCAGTAATATTCAAAACCTGAATATTATGCAGATCGATATCGATACTGAAGAATGGGAAGCGGTTGAACAGGCGCAGGCATGGAGGAATAATGACGCATCATCCAACTGGCTCGACGGTATCGGTCACGACGGATACAACATTTGGGTCGGTACCAATCAAACGGACGTGATGAAGGTTGTCGATGACGGCATCGAAGAGTCTTACATCAAGTGGGTTATGCCTGAGCCGGATGAAGGTGTCGTCGAAGCGGACGGTTCAACGGATATAACCCTGACGTTCATACCCGAGGAGGCCGAGGAGGACGGGGTGCACGAGATGTACCTCATCTTTGAACTGTCTGAACCGGATGAGGAACGCGATGATCTGGAACAGGAGCAGATAATAATATCGGTGATCATGTCGCTGAATTCACCAACCGCCAATGTCTCGGGAATCGTTACGGACGCCGCTACCGATAACCCGATAGAAGGGGTTAAGCTTGAAATCGCTGACCACTTCTTCGCTCGTTTCACTGACGAGAATGGGGCATATTCGGCTGATAACATTCCACTTGGCAATTATGAGGTGACTGTCACAGCCGCTGATTATCTACCCTTCACCGAAGAAGTACAGCTCGAAGAAGAAGGCGATCTCGAGTGGAATATAGCGCTTCTCCACTCGGAGTTTACGCCGAGTCAGGCCGAGTTTGAGGTCGCCCTCGAGCCCGACCTCAGCTACACTTTCGACTTCGAGGTCGAGAACGGCGGCAACGGTCCCCTGACCTACAGCGCCACGCGCCGTCTGCTGGGC
>JALGVR010000010.1 GCA_025774605.1 bacterium
TCCGTTTTACCGGGTGAGGTTTTAAACAGCGCACATCTGCCTTCAGCGGCTAATCCTCCGAAACATCGTCAATCATCCCCCTTGAGATCATGTCCTTTATATCGGGTCTGTCGTAATACCCGTTTCGCAACTGTTTCCTGATTATTCCGGTCTCATCGTCCGGTATTTCCCCGGGTGACGGGTTTGCCTCAGGATCCGAAATCATCCGGGCGGCGATTTCGGCGCGGATGTCCGGTTTGTCATAGTAGCCTTCAGCCAGTCGGCGGCGTGCCAGCTCAACCTTGTCCCGGCGAACGTCGGGGATCGTCTCGAGCAGTAACTTGGACGCCTCGAAAGTACGGGAGCTCTCCCGGTTCGCCGGTGTCAGTTCAGTTCGATCCTTTTGAGGCTCAACCCTGTCCGGTTGAACCGGTTTGTTCTTCCCGGACTCGGCAGGCTGTTGAACCGGACCCTTTATCGGCCCTACCCCCCCGCCGTCCTGTATATTGTGTACGTATACCATTATTTACCCGATTAATCCCGCGCCCGCCGCGGACTGACGCCGTTCCTGAATGATCTCCTTCCAGGTTTCACGCAACCGCTCCAGAACAGTCAGGGCGTTTTTCAGGTTTTCCTTTCGGTTGAAAACGTTTGCCAGCGTTATCTGGTGGCAGATAAATTCATAAGTTTTGCTGAGCTGGTCAGCCATTTCACCGCCCATCTCGGGCTTAAGCGACTTTCGCAGCTCGGCAACCGTGTCGAAAGCCTGCGCCAGCCATTTGCCCTTACCGATCCTGTCATCCCGCTCCATATGCAGCTCGGCAAGCCTGCAGAACCTGATGGCTCCATCAAAGGTCATCAGTATAAGCGTTCCCTGATCCGCCGTGCCGAACTGGACGTTCAGGTATTGGTCGTAAGGGTTGAAGGTTGCCATTTATACCATCCCTAATATAATACGTCAAATCGATGAAATGTACGAGGTTTGGGCTTGAAGTTGCCCGATCAGTGTTTCCATCTGCGAATACTGGCGGCGATAATTCTCCTCAATAGTCTCAAGACGCCTCTCCCATGTTTCTATCCTCTTGTCCAGTAGATCGATACTGTCGTTGAGACGATTGCTGTTGCCGTTCAGCGCGCCATCGAACTCGTCGGTCATCACGCTGATCCCATTCGACAACAGGACGGAAAAACCGGTATAGACTTTTATTGTGCCGGAAACGCTGTTGGGACCGTCTCCGGGATCCGTCAGCAACAACATCAAGCCCTCGACATCGGTTCCTTCCGCTCCCTTCACGAGGTGATCGCCGTGGATCGTTACATCCTCTCCGTTCAGCGTGTTGGTGCCCGATTCGTCCAATTTGCCCTCTGCATCGTAGGACAGGGTGAAGTTATAACTGCCGCCGACACTGTTTTCATCGTGTCCGGTCACCGATACGAAGCCACTTGTTGATTCGGTGTCGAAGATGAACAGACGCGCCACCGCCATCGGATCGTCGCTCAGCGCGTCATCGAGCTCCTCCTCGTCCACCACCAGTTTGCCGCCGCTGCCGAAGGTAATGCCTGCCTGCGCCAGTGAACGATAATCATCGCTGTCATCCGTGCCGGGGATGTTCTGGGCGATTGTCATTTGCAGGGTCTGTTTGATGCCGCGCGCCAGCGAGTCCCCAAGCATCGGGCTCTGTTCTTCACTGTCCTCATCATATTTCGTCAGGGAATCAATCAGGTCGATTACGTCGTTGTAAGCGGAGATGAGGGTGTTGATATTTTCCTTTATTGCCGAATCGTCGAGGCTTATTTCGATCTTTACGCTGTCGCCGTCCGACACATCCTGCAGGTGCAGCGTTACCCCGGGGATCACGTCCTCAACATCGTTGCCCGCCGCTTCGATCCATGGGTTGGGCCAACCCCAGCCGGGATCCGGGAACCCGTCCACCCTTATCTCGGCATTCTGCGCGGTGTGTGTGGCGCTCCAGTTTGCCTCGTCGAAAAAGCTTCCATCGTACAGATCGGTCGGGTTGTCGACGGTGTCGATGATCTGAATGCTCTTGCCGGAACCGGTTTCCTGGCCGGACAGCATCAGGTGATAGGGATTTGCGCCACCGCTGCCGTCGTCGATTATCGTCGCTGTAACCCCGGGATTGTCAGGATCTCGGTTGATCAGGTCAGCCAACTCCTGGAGCGTGGTTCCATCGGACACGGTCAGGGTAACCGCGGTTCCGTCGTACTCGTAGGAGAATGATTGATTGCCCCCCGAGTCGTTTACCGCGGTGGAGTTAAGGTCAGCCCAACCGGCCTGGTGTGCGTGGGTGTGACTGGTTGCCAGTTGATTGATTACTATATCATGACTGGTGGGTGTGGCGTCGGCGGTGGCTGAAACGGTCAGGATGTCGGAATCGCTTGACGTAGCCGATTTTTTCAGGAATTCGTCCGCTGTATCCAACTCGTCCGCCTGGCTCTTCAGAGCGGTGAGCTTCGATTCAATCAGCCCCCATGACGTAAGCTGAGCCTGGTATTTCTCCCGTCTTGCCTCGAGCAGGTCCACTGGACGGCGTTCGATTTCCATCATCAAATCAATCGTCTCATTCCAGTCGATTCCGGAAGAAAGCCCGGCGACGTTTCCAACCGGCATAAGGTCGGTTACTCCTTCTTTTACCGTCAACCACAAGTGTCGGACGGTCTGTTAAGCGACAACGATGGGCTGATGTAGGACAGCCCAAAACAGCAAAACTAACGCGGGGGCGAGAACCCCCGCGTTACCCTGCCGCACCGCTTTGAGAAGGACTAACCTACAAGACCAGCCACAATCTGCGGAATCAGGTTCGCCTGTGACAACATGGCTACGCCGGTCTGCATCAGGATCTGTGAGCGTACAAAATTCGACATCTCCTGAGCGATGTCAGCATCACGCACCTGCGATTCCGATCGCGTCGCGCTCTCCTGGGAAATCTGCAGGTTCAGAATGGTGTTCTGCAGTCTCTCCACGTAAGCGCCGATCCTGGTCCGCTCGTTGTCCTTGGAATCTATCGCGTTGTCCATGACCAGAATGGCGCTCTGGGCGTTCGCAGTATTGGTCAGCGAAGCATCGGCGAGCCCTAACGCATCTGCTGTCATCGTGTTGAGCGAGATGTAATAGTAGTCCTGTTCACTGGTATTGTAAGTTCCGATGTGGAACTTGATCCCGGCGCTGCCGGAACCCGAGTACGAACCATCGAGCAGGAAATTACCATTGTAATTGACAGTATTCGCAATCCGCGTTATCTCACTCTTGAGCTGCTGGAACTCAACATCGAGTGCGGCACGGTCGAGATCAAGCAATGCACCGTTCGAAGCCTGTACGGCAAGCGCTCTCAAGCGTATCAATTTCTCGTCAATGACGCTGAGCGCACCTTCAGCAGTCTCCAATAGATTGACGTCATAGTTAGCGTTGCGTTGCGCTTCCGTCATACTCGCTATCTGAGCGCGGAACCTCTCAGATACCGCCAGACCAGCCGGGTCGTCCCAGGCATTATTGATGCGCAACCCCGATGAAAGGCGCGTCACCGCGTTGTCAACTTCGTTCTGCGTTTTCCAGACATTCCGCTGAGCGGTAAGCGACAGGATGTTGTGGTTAATCCGCGTGCTCATAGGATTAATTTCCTCCTATTCCATAGAATCCCCTTGCACCTTTTTTATCGACGCATTGAGGGGGAATCTTTAGCCGTTTCGCCCTGGAAAGGGGGAAGACTTTGCCCTTGAGTCTATTTAGCGGATCAACCGATCACTTCAAAGAGCCTTCCGCCGCTGTCACGACCTGATCGATAACCGGTCAGAAGCTGTCTGCCGCGGCGGAATTCGAATAGTAACTCCGCCAACTCTTGTCTTTTTGCCAATATACATTTATTTGCGTCCTGTAATAAAGTTTTGATCTCCGCAACAATCCTTTCCAGCGACTCCCTCTCGGAGGCTGAAAACTGCCCGCCGTTTCGGCTGTGATTCACTATCTGGACCAGCCCGGGCAGCGACTGCAGCAACTGATCGCCCGCGGATTTCGCCGCCACCAGATCCCCCCGCGCAACGGCTTCATACTGTTGTCTGAATATTCCAAGCTGCCGCTGGACGAATTCCATCGCTCCGGTCAGGTCAGGCATCCGTTCTCTCTTCCCACCCGCGAAACAGATTGTTACGGTCGTTGAAATGAGGAACCAGTTCGTAGTCGATCAGATCGGCCATCAGAATCCAGTCCTGATCCTTCTGCGCAGCGAACAGATCTTCAATTATCGATTCGAGATTGATCATCTGCGCGGTGAGTGTTTGTCCGTTGTCGACCGGGGACCTGGCTTCCAGATCCAAATTCTTGTCGATTATAATGGATGTGTGATTCACGAGTTGAATACCGTCGAGTGTGCGGTCGAGCGCCTCGCTGCCCTGCACTTCATCGCCCAGCCTGAACAGCTCCGCCGTCCTCTTCAATTCGGCGACAAGGTTGGTGGTGAAATCCTTCAGCGAGTTGAGAGTCTCGCGCGCAATCTGTCGAATGTCGCCGGTCTCAACCTGCAGATCCTTGATGTCACCGAGGGTGAAATGGGCGAACCTGTCCCAGCTCTTTCCGGTAATATCCTCCCCGTTCAATTTTATCCGGGTAATTGAGAGGCTCGGATCATCCACACTCCTCTTGATTGTCTCCATCAACCGGTTGAAGGGCAGATCTTCGCTGAATTCCAACTCCCGTGTCCGACCGTCGATTTGAAATGTCATGGTTGCCGATTCCATGTTGTATCCTCCATATATCGCGATATTTATTTGTCAGATCATAACTTGTGACAACTGCGGATTAACGGCTCTGTCCCTGAACAACCGACGGGCAAGGCTGATGATCCGCGCGATCCGGTGAATGTACAGATGCTCAGCGACAATTTTTTCCCGCGCCGAGTCTATCACCCGCTCTCTAAGCGAATCGTGTGCCAAATAAAATGCGACCTTCTCCGGCAGCTCATCCGGATCTGAGAATGTCGCCGTCTCGCGTTGCGTGTCGAAGACGATCCCCAGGTCCTCCCGGTAGTCCGTCAGCAGGAAGCCGCCGGCGAGGGGGGCGTCGAAAACCCGCTGGTTCAGAGCGGTCGGCATCTGCAGGCTCGTACTGTTCAGGTTGACCATCGTGGATCCATACAGGGCGGGCAGTTCAGTGTAATAATCGACCCATCCGTGAAGCTGAGTGTCCGGGAGCGCGTACTCGCGCCACCCATCGTCGCCGAAGATGTCAAGCTTGAAATCATTCAGTCTGTTCACCATCTCCCGGCGGTACCGACGCGTCGCTTCAAGAACGATCGCTGACGACAGGGTCAGTGTCTCATCCTTCGTCAGTTTTCGAAGATCCACGCCGCTGCGGCTTGACAGTTCCCGTACGATATCGAGCGGATTGCAGTCGCGGTTTCGATAAAGCAGCATGGCGGCTTGTTCGATGAGCCTGCCCGCCCCGGGGATCTCGGCGCACAACCCCGACCATTTGGCGACGGCGTCGGTCATGGAATCGCCAACAAAACAGGTCCGATAAGAGAATCCGCTTGAACCGCGGCGGATGAATGCCGGGTCGCCCGCCAGCGGCAGGTGAAACGTATGTTGAAAGCCGAACCGCCTCAAGTAAGGCTCGTAAGATCTCTCCCAGACGGGCGTTATCGCCAGGGGGGTGGCGTTAAGCGTGTGATCGAGCAGGATGTAGGCCGGGCTGTCGACAAACCATGATACGACCGGCAACTCAATCGCTTCCAGCAGTCCGGTCAACGTTCCGTTGCGGTCGAAACCGAGATGGTTTACGGTGAAAAGCATGTCCGGCTTATGGACGACCACCGCGGTCAGCAGTTTTTCAATGAACTCTCCGGGCGGGTCAACAGGCACCGGAACCGTCCGCCAGCCCCGGCCCTGAAAGGCGCGCCGGCACTCACGCTGTATAAAGTAGCCGGCGTCGACCATCAGCACGGTGCCCTCGCTCCCGGTAAAGCGCGGGTAGCGGCAGCGTCGCCGCAGACCGGCAGAAAGGTCGATGGACGGCGCGGCTCGCCGGGTCATGCGGTCGCCTCGCTGCAGGCGGTCTTCCCCGCCGGCGAACCCACCGCTCCGCCGTAAATGGTTTCAATCCAATTTATAAGCGCCCGGCTCCAGTCGAACAGATTATCATAGAGAACGGCGGTCTGGTCGGCAAGGGAGGCCAGTTTCCAGCCGGTCATGTTCCCTTTGCCGTAAGTAAACTGAGCCACCAGCGGCTTGATCTCGGGATGTTCATAGCTGTTACGGATCAGGTTGTTGTCGACCTCCTTCAGGAGCGCTCCAAGCCTGGTTATCCTGTCTATCCCGTTATCATCTTCGGGGATCGAGGCGAGCTCGCGGCTCGCCGCCAGCCCGATCGCAGCCAGGGATGCGATCTCACCGAGCGGCGATGACGCCGATTGAATTGACGGCCATTCTTCGCTCACCCGCCGACTGTCCCGCAGCTTGCGCCCGATCCCCCGGGCGGTTTTACGGTAATCCTCAGTCCAGGAAGGCTTGCCGGAGAGCGCCCTTTTCCACATCTCCCTCAGGGCGTGGTTATGGATCTCGGTTATGGTCGGCTCTCTTCTCAGCAGCGGCGTAAGCTCCCACCAGCCGTCCTCGTCGAAGGATGTGCGGTAGACGTTGATTCTGTGCAGGTTTTTATTTTCCGTCAAGGATTGGGGCTCTTCATTTTCCAGCAGGCTGTCCGCCAGCCCGGCGACGACCGCGGGCTCGATGAGAGCGTGACAGTTCCGATGCGGGCAGCGCATTCGGACATGACAGGGGTAACAATCGATGCGCGGCTCGACAACCACATGGTCTTTTCCGTATGGAGCCGTTTCATGCGAGAGGGCGCTTCCGAGCGATATATCGAGCACACGCGTCCCGACAGCCGCGGCGACGTGCATGGGGCCGGTGTCGTTGGCGATCATCAGGTCGCACCGTTCAGCCAGAGCCGCCAGGAGTTGGAGGTCGGTCCTGCCGCAGAGGTTGACGGCGTCCGGCGATCCCGCCCTGATTCGTTCGCCCAGTTCGACTTCATCCTGCGAGCCGAGGATCAACGGCGTTATCGGAACCAGACGGCCCAGCTCCCGAACCGTTTCGGCGAAGCGATCGGGATGCCAGGCTTTCTCGGATGTCGACGCACCGGGCACCAGCGCCACCAGTTTGCGTCCCGCCCGGTGATACCTTCGGATCAGCGAATCGGCGCGGCTGCGCGCTTCGCTGTTGATGTCCAGAAACAGCCTGCCGCCGGGCTCGACGCCGCCGATACGGGAGTGGATATCGACCAGGTTGAAACGGTTGAAGGCGCGGTTCAGGCAGGAGTTGAAATAGTAATTGGCCCAGTCGCCGTTCACGACCCTGTAACCCTCCCGGTTCATGGTCATCCCCGCACTGTCGCGGGCATTTACGAGGGAGGTCAGGATCGCGCTGTAGTGGGTATGAGTGATATTGATTACACGATCGAATTCAAGAGAGCGTAATTCTTCGACAAGTCGGTACAGCTTTCGGTATACGACCCGAATACCCCCGTCGTTCTGCACGAGCGGAGCGATCAATTCATGCAGCGAAACACCGATCAGGCGGTCAACGCCGGAGATCGCTTCCGCGACCTCCCTGAAGTGCCTGGAATAAAGCAGCGTTACCTCGTTCTCTTCGGATGCTGTTTTAAGTCCGGCGATCAGCGGTGAGGATTGAATCAGGTCTCCAATCCGGGCGATGTTGATGACCAGTATCCTCTTCACAACAGGTCCTTCTCTCTTGCCCAGTTGCGGAATTCGTGCATGAGCAGGAAGATGGTCTCCGCGTCGTTGAGCTCGCCGTTCTGCCGTTGGATGTTGCGGGCGATATCGTCGACGGTCACCACGCCGCGGTCCTTGTAGCGGATCACCAGGTCATACAGTTCCGGATCATCCCCGGCTTCGGACAGCAGGTTGTCGATGTGGTCGGGATGGCGTCTGCCGGCGGGTGTCGTTTCGTAGCTGTAGATATAATTCAACAGTTCAGCCATCCGCATCTCGTAGGTATGTTCGGCGAGTATTCTGCGCCGCGCGCCTTCGGCGATGCTCCTTCTTTCGTCGGGGTTGGCGAGGTAATGGGAGATCAGCCCGCGCAGTTCACTCTCGTGCCTGAAGACCGTGATTTCCGCGCCTTCCGCGAACAGATCGGGCAGCAGACTGCGGTGATCAACGAGTTGAAAGCCTCCACAGGCGGCTATCTCGAACGTGCGCGGGTTGACATAGTCACCGTCGGGATTGACGCCCTCGTGAAACTGCGATGAGTGCAGGTTCAGGTTTATCTTGGCTGCGTTGAAGACCTTGACCGTCTCCTCGGTGGAGAGACGCGCGCCGTCGCGCTGCAGTATCTGCCTGATGGATGAGCTGTTCTCCCAGTCGTTGCCCCAGAGTTTGAAATCGAGGTCGATCAAGCCTGAAAAGACATGCTGCCGGTTGCGGTAGCCGGCGCCGACATGCGACACGTCGCTGCCGAATCGGGCGAGTTCTTCGCTGGACAGCCGGAGTTTCCGGTGCACGTTTGGGTCAGCCGCCAGCGGCAGATATGTCGTCCGCTTGATGCCGCCGCGCTTCAACGCCGAGCTGAACGCCCCCTTCTGGATGGTGAAGAAATAGTCGTAGAGCGGCGCCCATTGCCGCCAGTAGGTGAACAACTGCCAGTCCTCGACGAACCAGAACGCGGTGGGGATCTTTCGCCTGCGCAGTTCAAGGGCGACGTCGACCGTCATCGGCGACTGCGCGGTCAGGAAGACCAGGTCGACGGCGCGGTCAAGCGCCCTGGCGGTGATCGATTCGGCCATCAGCGTCATCAGCAGCCCGGTCAGTTGGCTGCGGTGCAGTTTCGATGAGATACCGTCGATCCGCCGGCGCGCCGCATCGTAAATCTCGTTGTCAAGCGTCTCGACGCGGTGACCGAGACGTTCGAAAGCAGAGGCGCAGTAGCGAGCCACGGGCAGTGAACCGCCGTATACGGGCGTGACCACGAGAATGCCAAGCCGGGCGGTGTCCAGGTTGCGGCGGGCGTTTATGGTGCGAATCAGCTCTTCGTAATAATCCGGATGCAGTCTTATCGAAGGATGGTGCTTGAGCAGCTTGACCCTCTTCCAGTCGCCGCCCGAGGCTCTTTCGATCGCTGCGGCGGCTTCGAGCGGCGAGCGGGCGATGACGAGTTCCGCCTCGGAGATGACCGAAAGATCGCTGGCTGACAACGCAAGCCCGACAATCGACAGATCCGGTTCAACCACCAGAACCCTGCCCGGAAACCTCCTGCACAGCGCCGCCGCGTGATACCCCAGCCCCAGTCCGCAGATGACGATAACGCTGTCGGAAGCCGCCCTGGTCAGCGCATTATCAGCCAGGCGCTCGGCCTCCCCAACCGGGTCGTAGGCGCTGTGAACCTGGACGTTCCCGATCCTGAGCGTCGGATCGCCGCGTTTGGAGGGCGCGACCTCGAGCCCGGGATTTGAGGATGTTTCGTCTATCCGCCGGTACAGTTGGGGATAGGACGATCTGAACCACTTGTTGTCCGGTTGCCGGTTGTTCATGTTTGAGCGTATTTCAGATGTGATCTGACATGGACTGCGGTGATCCGGCGAGGTTCGATTTCCCGCCAGGCCAGTCCTTCAACGGTTGTAAACGACTCGAATATCCGCACTTGTCTCCCGGAGTCATGGTTGTCGTCGGCGCCCATCATTTGCCGGGCGGTGCGGATAATTTCATCGGACGGGATGGAATCCCTGTATGCCGCAGGATTTGCCTCCATTTCACGTTCATGGCAGGGATAGTCCTGATCGTCGGGTGTTATCACCACGTGGTTTGAGCCGTAGGGACCCGTCTCCCTGAAGTTCATCGAGCCGTAATAGATTCCCAGACACCTGGTTCCAGCCATTGCGGCCATGTGCAGTGGACCGGTATCCACGCCGACGACCAGCCCGCAGCAGCCCAGAACTCCGGCGAGGACGGCGGGATCGTCGGTCTGTCCGCACAACGAGGCGACTGGTTCGTGATCTCCGCGCACCGCGCCGACAACATCTTCGCCCGTCCTGGCTTCACTCGCTGAACCGATCAGGATCACCGGCGCTTCACGCGACAGTGCTGTTGTGATGTTTATCAGGCGGTCCAACGGCAGCGAGCGGCACCTGAGTCCTGATCCAATGATTATGGCGACCGGAGCGTCAACGGACTTGACCCCGGCATTTCGGATTATCCCGCCGCCCGTTTCAATTATATCCAGCGGCAGTTTGAGCGGCTGGTGGCATTCGAGCGGAGTATCATTATCAGCATATTCCGCCCATATATCCGACAGGTGTTTCGTACCCTGTCGCAGACCGGTGTTGACCTCAAACAGCCGCCTGGTCTGGTTGTCCGACGGTCGACCGGCTTTTACATCCCGCCAGCGCGCACCCAGATGACGCGCCGCCGGAATGGCTTCCGCCAGAGCGGCCGTCACCGGATGATAGTTCAGGTTGACAACTCTTCCGTGTGAGCCTCCGGTCAGCGTTCGTTTCAAACGAGCGGCGTTGCGCCAGGCTTCGCGCAGCCCGCCGGTTGTAAATTCTTTTAGACCCGCGTTTAACGAGAGCGGCAGCGTATTGCCTTTCCCAACCATCAAATCGGCCAGCGGAGCCAGCCGGCTGTCGACGACCAGCGCGGTTTGACCCGATCCGGCGCTCTCTTTCAGGCGACTGATCAGAGGCCATGTCTGAGCCAGGTCACCCAGGCGGGCAAGCTGGACAACGACGGTGGCGTAGTTGTTGGTCACCGACGTCAAGCCAGTGCCGGCTCCGCCGCTTCAACCGCGGTTTCGACCGATCGCTTGAGCTCCCGGTCCAGATCGGCCGCCCCTGGATATTCGGGGTGAATCTCAAGGACTTTATCCAGCACCATGCGGCTGACATTCAGGCGACCGAGCGCGTAGGCGACGCCGGCGCGCGCCAGCAGCATCGGGTGATCATCGGGATAATGTTCCAGGTAGCGCTTGAGCGCCTTGTCAGCCTCGTCAAGCTTGCCGCTTTCCGACAGGACCGGCAGGATCGTGGCAATCGCCCAGCCGTTATCCGGCTCGATCAGCAGCGATTCGCCGACCAGATCAGCGCCCTCCCTGCGGCGACCGAGACCCATGTATGCCAGCCCCTTGCCGAGTATGGCGCGGTTGTGATGGGGATGGACAGTCAGGGCGCGGTCGAACAATCTCACCGCTTCCCGGTACTCCTTCCTGGTCAGCGCCACGGTGCCTCGACCGGTCAGCGCGCGCAGTTGATGCGGGTCGGAGGCCAGGACCGCGTCATAGATTTCGGCGGCCTTGTCGATGTCACCCGATTTGTACGTGGCGTCGCCGAGGATCGAATGCGCTTCGTCTGCGCAACCGTTCGACCCCGCGGCCAGGTTCATCGCTTCGGCGGCATAACTCTTGGCGCTGTCGTACTGTCTGCGCTTCAGACTGTTCTGCGCCAGCTTCATATAGACCTCGGCATCCGGTCGGCTGCGGGAAAGCCTGAGCAGGAACTTGGCGGCTTCGTCGAGCTCGCCGCGCCGGTCGTTGATGTCGGCGAGATAACTCAGCGCCGTCGCGTTGTCGGGATCGGCCCGGTTGATCTTCTCGTACTGTCTGAGTGCCTCGCCGATATTGCCCTCCTTGAGGGTTTCACGCGCCTTGTCCAATAGTTCGATCATGTTCACTCCCCGGGGAACGAATCGAACGGATCCCCGTTTATTGTTGATTTTATACCCGTCCTCTCTCAAGTATCCGTCTATGTCGGACGTCAATTTGTGACGCCACAGCCTTGTCAGTCTGACGGCGTTGGCGTTCTCGTGGTCGTGTCTGCCCGCGGTCGCCTCGGCATAGTGCAGGACGACCGCCCGCGGCTCGTATACGACGCGCATTCCGGTTTCAGCGACCCGAAGACAGAAGTCAACGTCCTCGAAGCCGTTGATGAAATTCTCGTCCAGACCACCGTGATTGTGATAGATGCCGCGCTTGATCAGCATGCACGCCGCCGTCACGATTCGGAAATCGCGCCGCTTGTTGACAGCCGGGTGATCCTCCGGGAAGCCTTCATACAGGTGCTGAAGTTTAAGGTCCCTTGTTATCACCACTCCGGCATGTTGTACCGTGCGATCCTGCGGGTAAAGCAGCTTGGCGCCGACTATCGCGATCCGCTCGTCTGATGCCGCCGTTTCGATCATGGCGTCCAGCCAGCCGCAACCGGGGATGGTGTCGTTGTTCAGCAGCACCAGGAACCGCCCGGCAGCCTGTCTCGCGGCAAGGTTGTTGGCCCGGGCGAAGCCAAGGTTCGCGCCGGGCGAGATGACCGTCACCCTGCCCGCGAGCGATCTCAGGTAGACGGGTGTATCATCGGTTGAGCCGTTGTCGACGACAATGAGCTCACAGGTCGCCCGGATCGGATCCCGCAGCAGCGTATCGATACAGCCTTTCGTGTACCGCAGGTTGTTGTGCACCGGTATGATGATGCTGCAGTCGACGTTCGGCCGGGCGGCATCATGCGACTTGACAAGGGGCATCCGTGTCCCTCCAGGTTGATTTACAGATATACAAAGTTCACCAGGCTTGGCTGGATGGACTTGGCTGACATCCTCAGCGCCATCTCGTATGAAATCATATCCTCGTTCAATTTCGTCATCGCCTGCGCGATGTCAATATCGCCCAGTCGGCTGATTCTGTCGGTCACCGAAACAGCCTGATTTTCCAAGCTGTCCAGCATTGAATTGGCGGTATTGATTCGTGCTCCGACCATGGCGGTAACGCCGTTTAGGTTGTCCAGCGCCTCGTCCAGGCGCGGGAGGACATCTCCAATCGCCTGCCCGTCGTCATCGGCAAGCGCCTGCCGCAGGTCGAAAAGGACAGCGAAGAGGTTTTCCCCGTCACCGAAATCGAATGTGTCGTCCGCCGTCAGTGTAACTTCCGCCCTTTCACCCTCGCCGTAGATCAGCTCCACCGGAGACTGCTGCTCCTGATAGCGGGGTACAACCTGTTCCAGCCAGCCGTTCTCGCCATCAATCGGCTGATAGGGAGACACCCGGGTTTCGTTGCCGCCGAAGATGTAATGATTGCCGGACTTGCGGTTGGCGATCGAGGCCAGCTCGCGCAGCAATCCGTCGACCTGTTCCGCGATGGCTTGCCGTCCCTGGGCGCTGGTAACATCGTTGGCGCCCTGGACCGCCAGTCCCCTGGTCCGTATGGTAATATCCCTGATCTCTGCGAGCGCGTTTTCGGTCATGCCCAGATGCGACAAGCCGCTTGTGATATTGCGCTTGTACTGTTCTATCCGGTTCATCCGGCTCTGCTGACTCAGGATTTCACCGGCGGCGGCGGGATCGTCGGAGGGTTTCCTGACCCGCCTGCCGGTCGACACCCGCCCCTGGCTCTCGGCAATCTGTCTCATGCGGCTCTCCACGTTCGCGATGACCTGTTCAACCAGGCTGTGATGGGTTATTCGCAATTCACTGACTCCTTGAACAGTCGGACTTTATCCGCTTCATTAATCGATCTCCCTGTCCACACTCAAGCCTTTGACAGGCTCCGATGTTATCCGACCATCGCCAATATCTGTTCCAGCATTGTATCCACCATGCCGACCAGCTTGGCGGAGGCGTTGAAGGCAAGTTGATACTGGATGAGCTGAGCCATCTCCTCGTCCAGCGACACGCCGCTCACCGATTCCCGCCAGATGACGGACTGGTCGAGAGCCGCGTCGGCGCCTTCAGCCATGATCCCCGCCTGCGCGACCGTCGCGCCGAACCAGCTGTTGATGCTGCTTAGAGCCTGACCGATGGTCTCGGTTCCGTCATTCAGTACGGCGTTGTGTTCAAGCTCGGCGATGGTCAGGGCGAGCCGGTTGTCGCCGGGATTGCCGTCCGTCGAGGCGGCGATCCGTGCCGCATCCTCTTCGATCCGGCGATCAAGCGCGATGTCGCCGATGCCTGTTGTTTCCGGGTCGAAGAACTGGACGCCGGTCGATCCGTTCAGACCGTATCCGTTCGTATGGACTGCGTTGATCCCGCCCGCAAGCGTCGTCGCGAGTCGATCGAGCCTGCCGTGCAGCTCCGCTATCTCACCGACCCGGACGTCGAACAGCGCGCCTATTTCGCCGCCGCGGACTTCGATCCCGCGCGGGGCGGCGTCGGTGATAACCAGCCGGACGGCTCCATCGCCGACCGGTTCTGTGCCGAGGATCTGAACCTTGTCGTCCATCACCAGCGAGGCGCCGTCGAGGAAAACGGACACAACCCCGTTGTCCGCCACGCGGTAGTCGGTGTCCGCCAGGATCGCGAGTTGATCCAGCAGCAGGCTGCGGCGGTCGATCAGTTCAGGGGCGTTGCCGTCGGCAACCGCCAGGTCCCGGTTGAGCGAGGCGAGCTCTCTGGTGATGCTGTTTATTTCGGAAACCTTGACGGTTATCTCGTCGTTGATGTCGTCGATCCGCTGATTCAAGCGCCTGTCCATGTTGTTGAAGATGTTGACCAGGCGAGCCGCCGACTCGCGCAGGGCATAGCGGCTGGACATCGAGCCCGGGTCGTTGGCGAGGTCATGCCAGCCGTTCCAGAACTGGTCGAGGGCGTTCGACAGACCGGCGTCGTTTATTTCCCCCAGTATCTCCTCGACCATCTGTAACTGCTGTTGACCGGTCTGGTAGCGACCGGCTTCCCCCATGGCGGCGCGCACCTGCCGGTCGATGAACCGGTCGCGCTCACCCCTTACACCGAGCAGATCGACACCGCCGCCGAAGGCTCCCAGCATCGTGTGCAAACCGGGCGATGGTCGAAGATCAACACTCTTCCTCGCGTAACCGGGGGTGTTGACATTGGCGACGTTGTCGGCGCTGGTTCCCATCGCGCCCTGGTGCGCCAGGAGGGCCCGCTTCGCCAGCGACAATGTCGAATTTATCGTCGGCATGTCTTACAGAACCTTGTCGATCAGCAGGTTGCCCAACTCATTGAGCTTCCGGCTGCCGTCGGGCAGATAGATGACGTTCAGGTTGTTGTCATCTATGAACCAGTTGATGTTCTTCTGGATGAGGGATAGTGACCGCTTGATCAGGTACTGGTTGATCCGGTTTGCCTTCTTTATCTTTTCAATAAGGTTGGTCAGCGTCCTCTTCAGATTCCGCAGTTCGTCGGACGATCTGCCCAGGTTCATCTCTATCAGGCGGGTGAGTGTCAGCTCGTCGTGTGCGGCGTCGGCGCTGTTGGCGATCGATTTGATGATCTCCACGCGACCTCGTTCGATATCGCGGATGGCAAGGATGAGCTTCTCCTCTTCGAGCACCGTCTGATCGAATTCATCGATCTTATTGGCGATGATATATTCCTTCTGCCGAGAGAGACAGTCGAGGAAGATGCTGAGGATCTCCTCCTCCTTTTTAATCAGAACGATCAGTTGATCGATCAGGTCGGTCATCGTTAACTCCTGTAGTCATAACCCTGCTCCAGCGTTTTACCGGTTTACTTGATCGTTGTACATGTCAAGCACCCGCCGGATGTAACTCCGTGTTTCAGGAAACGGCGGGACGCCGTCATGCTCCTCGACAGCAGCAGGTCCCGCGTTGTATGCCGCCAGCGCCAGCTCGATATTGTTGTCGTAGGTGTCGAGCAGGTCTCTCAGATACCTGGTGCCGCCGAAGACATTCTGAACCGGGTCAAAGGGATCGGTTACGCCCAGATCGCGGGCGGTTTCGTCCATGAGCTGCATCAATCCCTTGGCGTTGCGACGGGAAACCGAGCCCGGGTCGCCGTTCGATTCGCAGATAACCACCGAGCGAATCAGCGCCGGATCAACGTCATAACGCTTCGCCGCATCTTCGATCACGGCCTGTAGCTCTTCCGGGTGAAGTCTGGATTTTCCGCGCTCGATTCCACCGCCCTCCGCCCCGGTCGGCTCATCGTGGTCGAGGCTGCGCATCAGCGCCTCCGAGATGCCCAGCGGACCGCTGCGGGCGAAAGAGCGGGACATCTCCCAGTCGAACATCTCGATAAAGGGATTTTCGGTTTTTTTGATGATTCCCTCGGTCTCCCCGATACTTTCGTTGGTCTTGCGCATCTCCTTCAGCATGCGGGCGATCAGCATCGCTTCGAAGTCGTTGCATGCCGCCTTCAGCCTCTGCCGGTCGATCCTTCGTCTCGCGTCGCCGTCGATCAGCGCCGCCGGTTGAGTGTGTTGAATGCTCTTCATACGATTGCTCAGATAATGATCAGTTCAGCCTGGAGCGCGCCGGCTTGTTTCAGCGCCTGAAAGATGGCGATGATGTCGCGCGGGCTGAGCCCGAGCCGGTTCAGCGCGGTGGCCACGTCTCCCACCGTCGAAGCGCCCGGGAGGGCGACGACACCGGTATCGCGCTGCTCGACCAACACCTCCTGGATCTGCTCCTGTACGGTCTTGCCGCCTGGCGCGAACGGCAGCGCCTGGCTGACAACCGGCGCAGCCTTGACGGTTATGGACAGCGCGCCGTGCGATACCGCCACCGGCGACAGGCTGACCTTTCTACCGATGATTATCGTCCCGGTGCGCTCGTTGATTACAACCTTAGCCGCGACATCAGGGGTGAATTCGACGCTCTCCACCGCGGCGATGAAATTCACGATCTTTGAAGGCATGGCGAATTCGATCGGCACATCCACGGTGACGGACTTGGCGTCCACCGCCGTGGCAAGCCCGGGTCCGAGAGCAGCGTTGATGGCGTTGGCCATGTTCTCGACTGTGGTGAAATCGCCGTTGTTCAGCATGAAAGTCAACCGGTTGTTGTCCTCCAATCCCACGCGGAGATCGCGCTTCAGCACGCCGCCGCTTGGAATACGCCCGACCAGCGGATGATTCTCCCGCACGCTGACCTGGTCGGTCTCGATGCTGAAACCGCCGATTATCAGCGCGCCGGAGGCGGTCGCCCAGACCGTGCCGTTGAGGTCGGTCAGGGTTGTCTGGAGCAGTATGCCGCCCTGCAGCGATTTGGCGTCCCCCAGTGATGAGACCGTCACGTCGAACTGTCCGCCGCTCCTGGCGAATGCCGGCACATCAGCCGTAACCATCACCGCGGCAACGTTCTTCGATCGCACCTTGTCGCCATCGACCGCGATGCCGAACCGCTCGAGCAGGTTCGCCAGCGACTGGTTGGTGAACAGGCTCTTCTGACTGTCTCCCGTCCGGTCGAGCCCTATGACCAGGCCGTAGCCGATGACACTCACGCCTTCGGCGCCGGAGAGCCTGGCGACATCCTTGACTCTCACCTGCGCCGCTGCACAGGTCGAAACGAAGAGCAACAGGACGATTATTTTACAGAAATCCCGCATATACCGTTGAGTTTTGTTACAGGTGCTGCCGTCATCTACAGACGCCGATACTTGAAATGACCGGTCATTTAAGATCAGGCTTTTCATCCCCGACCACCGACCACCGACTACCGACTACCGACTACCGACCACCGACTACCGACCACCGACTACCGACTATCCCTCTGGTTCCCCGCGTGCGCGGGGATGACAGAAAACCGCGGATGACGAAAACCGCGAATGACGAAAACCGCGAATGACGAAAACCGCGAATGACGAAAACCGCGAATGACGAAAACCGCGAATGACGAAAACCGCGAATGACGAAAACCGCGGATGACGAAAACCGCGAATGACGAAAACCGCGAACGAGGAATTCATGGATGATATACAAGGGCGTTTAGAGAATATTTCAAAGGACTCTACTGTTTACGCCGCTTCAGCGCATGCAGAAGGAAACCTGGAATCAGAACAGCCAGGCGAGAAACCTCGATAGAAGCCCCGGCCGCGCCGCCTTGTCAACCACACCCATGCCGCGATAGGTGATCGCCGCGTCGGCGATCAGATAGGAGTAAACCGAGTTGTCGGCGCGGATGTCCGCTGGTCTGACAATGCCGGTCAGGATGGTGATCTGCTGCTCACCGTTGACCTCGACCGACTTGCGCCCTTCCAGGCGCAGGTTTCCGTTCGGCAGAATCTCCATGACGCTGGCGGCCAATTTCCCTGTCAGGCGGCCGGTTCTCGATGTAGCTCCCTCGTTCTGGTTGTCGCCGGTTATCTCGGTTTTCAGCTTCAGTCCGGGGAGAAAATCGAGCTTGCCGCCCGCGGCGTTCTTTATCTCGTACAGGTTGCTGAAATCGTTGTCCGTCCTCGCCTGGTTGCTGCCGGTGGTGTATTCCTGCAGCAGGATGGTCACCACGTCCCCGACGCGGAAGGCGCGCTTGTCGGTGAACAGCGACGGCGGCGGCTGGAAGTCGAGCTCCTGAGCCGCGGCGATTGAAGCCACCGCCAGCAGCGTGAGGAGTATCGCGGTCATGATTCTATTGCTCCGCTCATCCATGGTCACTCAACCGCCACCAGACCAGCGGCTTCGATTATACCCTTCAATTTCTTGCGACTGGATGTTGTCATTACCTTGATCATCTGTCCCATCTGTCCATCCTCCAGGGCGTATCCGGATGTTCTTACTTCGACCAGCCCGTTTCTGACGACCAGTGTCACCCCTTCGCCAATTGCTACGGCGGGGATGGGCGCCAGTCTCGGCATGGTGATGATGCTGCCGCACGGGATGCGCACCTTGGTCCAAAACCCTCTGATCCGGTCAACTGTTGGAAACCGGGCCGCGCCGAGCTTGTCCGAAGCCATCACCCGCCACTCGACGAGGCTGTCGTTCAGCGTCGTGCGGGGCGGAATGTCGCACTTTGCCACCGGCAGCCGTTCCACAGTTTCGATCTTCACGGTCACCGGTATGGTTTTCGTTCTTCCGTCAACGGTTGCGTCCACCCAACAGAGCCGGGCGCCGCGCGGAATGGGCGTATCCTCGTCGCCGCGAACCCCTTCGATGAAGAAGCGGCTCCCTTTAACCTGTGGACATCGCTTCAAAGATATCTCGTACCCGACCACCTTTCCCGCCAGGATGGAGGAGTAGTGCGCCTCCACCGCTGATTGAATCTCGCCGTTTCGATCCGTTACGCTGATCAACGCCGTTAGAATGAGCAGAAAGGCGGTTGACACGGGTATACCCTAACGCTTGAGATTGGTTGCCGTCTGCAGCATGTCGTCGGACGTCTTGATCGCCTTGGATGCGATGTCATAGGCGCGCTGGGCGGTGATCATCGACACCATCTCCTCGACGATGCGGACGTTGGAGCCCTCCAGGTAACCCTGTGTGACGTTGCCCAATCCCTCGCTGCCGGGATTTGCCGGTATCGGCGGTCCCGATGAGACCGTTTCGCGGTACATGTTATGCCCTTCACTGGACAAACCCGCCGGATTGACGAAGCGCGCCAGCTCGAACTGACCGATCGTCTGCGGTTCGACCTCGCCAAACAATAGAACCGACACGGTGCCGTCGCGGGCGACCGTGACGCTGACCGCATCGGCGGGGATCGTCAAGGCAGGCTCAACCAGGTATCCGTCGGCGTTGACCAGCGAACCGTCGGGCGAGATCTTGAACGAGCCGTCGCGGGTGTAGCCGATCGAACCATCCGGCTTAACGAGCTGAAAGAAGCCGTTCCCTTCAATAGCCAGATCGAGCGGGTTGTCAGTCGGGTTGACGACGCCCTGCTCGAAGCTCTTCTGCGAGGCGATGGGGCGGACACCGTGACCGACCTGCAGCTCGGACGGCAATATCTGCCCGAGATCGGCGCTGTTGCCGGCGCGCCGCATCGTCTGGTAAACCAGATCCTGAAACTCCAGCCGGACGCGTTTGAAGCCGGTGGTGTTCACGTTGGCGAGGTTGTTGGCGATATTATCGATGAAAAGCTGCTGGGCGTACATGCCCGTCGCAGCGGTGTTAAGGGCGCGAATCATGTTGAATGTTTCCCGTTATTTCCGGATTATCCTCCCCGTGGTCAAGGCATGTCGTATTCCTGGCTGACATTGGAATGACCCTATCTGGCGATCTCGTTGACCGCCATCTTCAATGTCTCGTCCTGGGTGACAACCGCTCTCTGCAGCATATCGTAGACCCGATTCAGCTCGATCATCTCCACCATCTCCTTGATGACGTTCACGTTCGAGCCTTCGATATATCCCTGCATCAGCCTGATATCCTCAACCGGTTGCCCGGGCGCGTTGTCCTCGGGAACAAAATATCCGTATCCGTTGCGTCTGAGATTGTAAGGCTCCTCGAAGTCAACGACCTGCAGTCTGTCGACCACCGATCCGTCGACGATCACCTCGCCCGTATCGCGGACGACCACTTCACCGCCGGTTACCTGGATCGGATTGCTCTCGCCGAGTACGCGGTAACCGAGCTTGGTGACCAGTTCGTTGTCCTCGTTAAGCTTGAAGTTGCCGTCCCGCGTGTAGCAGTTGCCGTTTTCGGTTTCGATTACGAAGAAGCCCCTGCCGGAGATGGCGATGTCCAGCGGGTTGTCACTCTTTTCCAGGGGACCCTGCGCGAAGTCGGTCTGCAGGTAGTACAGCTCCGGCGGCAGGGTGACCGGAGTGCCGAAGGGTCCGCCCTGCAGCAACCGGTTGTTGAGGGTCGTGCGGAAGAGACGCCTGTCCGACTTATGCGCCGTGGTATTGGCGTTCGCCAGGTTGTTCGATATCGCTTCGAGCTGCGATTCACGCGGAATCATCCCGGCAGCGGCGTGATAGATACCCTTGATCATCCTCTGAACCTCTCCATAACTGTCCAGCCACTGTTAAAGCAACCCCTGTGCCATTTGATTACGGATGGTTTATAGCTCTTATTTATATGCAGATGTGATTTTCAGAGGTGTGAACCCGAAGGGAAGCGACGACCTGTTCGCCCCGATCCGGGGAAATATTTGCCGCTTGAGGCGGGTAAACGACTCGAACTCCTCCGTCGGCGCGAAGAGCTGTCCTCGGTCTGAAAACCTGAACAGACCCTAAAAATCAGCGCACTAAAGGATCGGTGGAAGGCTGTAAATTGGCTGAAGTCTTGACATGACCTCAAAGAATTGTTACTATCTTAGGAGGTAAACGAACCGATAAGTTGGATTCATATACTTTAAGGAGGAGGGTATAATGTCCTTTCGTCACATTGTTCCGGTCTTGTTGCTTTCGCTGACCTTTGGTGTTCTGATTTCAGGTTGCGAAGGACCGCCTGACGAAATCATCATGGACGCTGAAGACGCAATCAATTCGGCAATTGCAGCCGGCGCGGCAGATGCCTCTCCCGGGCTTCTGGGTAAAGCGCAAACGCTTCTGCAGGAAGCAAAGATGCTGCGTGAACAGGGTAAAAACAAGGATGCCCGCAAGAAGGCGGAAGTCGCCATAATCCGCGCTCGCAAAGCCGAGAAGTATGCAATGCAGGTTTCCGGCGTCGCAAAGAAGGCTCCGGAGACGTCGAACACCACTGAAAAACCGGAAAGCGAAGCTCCACAGCCGGAGTGAAGCGACGGAGGGGGTCAATAGGTTTAATTGCATCTGCGGGATTGCTGCCGGTTCGACCGGTCATGACCGGTCGAACCGGCAGTTGTGTTGCATTCCGGACTTCCTTCAGGGAGCTTTAACCGCCGACTTATGCTTTAACGGCTGGTCTTTTCTGCGGATCGTTCGAGGGCTTGAAAATAGTTGCGGATCAGTTGCCTGTAATCCTTGGTATATCCCTCCTGGAAGGCTCGCAGGAGGTCACGGCGCAGCTTGTCCTTGTCCTGGTCGGGCAGGAGTGCGGGTGGTGATTTCCGGGTAAGATCACGTCCCGTGCGGCTCTCTCTGCGCCTGCTGTATTCCTTCTCCTTTACCGACCTGGTCGCGTCCAACAGGCGGCTGACGATCTGACGCTGGAGCCTGCGCGTACGTTCATCGATCTGCCGGTCTTCGAGATCGTCGGCGACTTCTCCCATCGATCCGGCGATCTCCTCCAGGTCGCCAAGGATATCCTTCATTCCCTGCCCCTTCTCGCTGAGTTGCTGCATCTGCTGCTGCAAGGAGCGTTGCTGCGCCGCCATCCTTGCCAACTGCTCCCCACCGGGCATCATCTGCTGACCTTCACCGCCCGGCATCATCATCGATTGATCGTTGAGGCACTGCTGGCTCTGAGCCATCTGCGACAGTTGCTCGATCATCTCCTCGTATCCGGTCGATGAGGAAGCGGATTCGAGTTTGGCGAGGATGTTCAGTATCTTCAGAGCGGAGCGGTTGATCTCACCCAATGCCTTCTGTTGGGGAGAGACGACGGACCGGGGGGTCCGGTCGGAGAATCCCACCAGGGCTCGATCCAATTCGTCAATAGCCTTGCCGAGTGATGCGCCGAGGTCGGGGGTTATGAAGAAGGTCTCCCGCGACAGCTCGAACAGGCGTGAGATGACGCCCTGCAACGCCAGGCGGACATCCTCCTGCCTGCCGGCGAGATTCCGGTAGCGTGGCGAGCGGGTTTCGATCCGGCTGCTTTCGGAGCTTAATTCCTCCTGGCTGCGGGAGACGTAGAGCAGCTCTTCGGTGATTCGACGCAGTTCGTGCGCCAGTTGAGCCTTGCGTCTCTCCTTGAGATCAGACGATGATTGTCTGAGACCGGACGACAGCTCCGCCAGGTCGCGGGCAACCTGTTCTCCGGAGGCGCGTCCTTCCGGCTTGACATGCTGTGCGAACGATTCTGCCGCACGGCGCATCCCACCGCTGATGTCACGTTCTGCGGACAGCTTCGACAGGCTGTCGAGTTGCGCTGCAAGCGTCGCTTCGCCCGCGAGTTCAGCCAGCTTCGCGGTTTCCTTCATGTTCTCGTTGATGGCGTTCATCGGATTTACCAGCGCGCTCGCGCGGTCGGCAAGCTCTTCATCGGTCAGATCATCCATCCGTTCAAGGATATCCTCCTGCTGATGGAGCAACTCCTCGGTCAACCTGGTGAGTTCGTCCATCTTGCGCTCGAGCTGAAGCTGTTTGAATATGCTGATACTCCGTTCGATCCTTTCAAGGAACTCCTGGCTGCCGATATCGAACTCCTCCAACGCCTGCCGCACCTTGTCGGGATCCTGGGAATCCATTGCCTCCCTCAGCCTGTCCATCGCCTCCATCAGCTCCGGCGTGGCGATCTCGGCGATAAGGTTCTGCAGCTCCTGGTATTTTTCGAGGGTTTCCAGCGTGGTCAGGTCATGCTTGTCGAGTTGCTCCACGAGGTCGTCGATGCGCCTGGACAATTCTTCAACCTGTTGTTTCAGGTCGCCCTGCTGATCAACAGCCTCCTTTATCTCGCGCCCCTTTTCCCAGTCGAATTCGGGATTGCGGTGGAGTTCATCAACCAATTCGGAGATCTTTTCCCGCAGGTTTCTGGCTTCCTCAAGGGTGCGCTGAGCCTGTTCGATCCCCGCTTCCTCGCTCTGTTCGACGCTGGCGATGATCTCTTCGACCGACGGCAGTCTGACCAGTCTGCGTTCGCTCTCGGATCGTTTAGGGCCGTTGATGAGATCATTATCCCACGCCGTTGCCCAGTATTCCAGGACGTCACCCGGGAAGAGCGGCATATCGGACATATCCCAGATATACTCCGCTGTCGCAGCCTGTGCGTTGCGAGGCGCGAATTCGAGCGGAAAGCGGTTCACAACCGAATCCTGACTCATCAATCTGTATGCCAGTTGACCGCGGCTGATGCCGTAATCATCATCAGCCTCAACAAGGAGCTGGAGCCGCATGTCGTCGCCGAGCGCCACATCTTCAGCGGGATGGGTGATCCTGACCAGGGGAGGCGAATCGCTGAGCAGACGCACGCGGTAGCTTATCGGATCGCGGTTTTCATGACCGTCGCTGTCCACGAGGCGAATCCGGTATGAGCCTTCGCGCATTATCCTGAGCCGACCTGTACAGGTCTGACCGGAGACGTTCAGCGGAAGGCTGTCCACGGAGCTTGAATCGGAACCGGCGCGCATGAAGGCGATCCATCCCTGCGCCAACTGCTTGGTGGCGCGCACGGTCAACTGCAGCCTCGAGCCCGGCAGCGCTTCAACGTCACCGACGTTTTCCCTGCCCAGAACCATGGGCAGCCGGCTGTATTGCGGGGGGAACAGGCGGTATCCAAGCTCTGCGACCTGCGGGCGTGCGATAATATCGAGATGGTATTCCCTGGAAGCTATTCCGCCGCGGCGCGCCAAGTAGCTGATGGAGGCGGGAAAACCGTCAAATTTGATCTCACCGTGACCTTCCTTGATCCGGATGCGGTTTGAACGTTCAAGTCCGTCCTCGAACCGGTACACGAAGTCGGCTTCGTCCGGCGCCAGGCCCGTTGCAGAGACAGTGAACGCAAGCGGTTCACCGCGGTAAGCCCAGCCGCCCGAAGGTTCTATGCTGAGGCTGAAGGGTGGCGGAACGGCGAACATTGTCCGCGGGTGAGCCAGACGGCCGGCCGCGCTCGGATATGATGCCGGAAAAACCGCGAACAACAGGATGGTGATCAGGGCGGAGCAAGCCAGGACAACCAGCGATCTGCGGCGCGGGGAGCCGTCGAGGGCGTTCTCGAGCGGGATGCCGGCAAGGTCTGCGACGGCGAGATACAGCGACCGGCGTGCCAACTCCTCTGACATCAGGTTCCTGTGCCTTGCGTGGGGTTGGTTGACCTGGAGGGCGTTGAGCAGCCGGTCCCGTATCCTGTCCGGAGCGGATTGGCCGAGTTTAAGCGCCCACCATTCTTCAGCGAAGCGACCGCGTCTGAGACGCGGGTTGCGTTTAACCGTTATAATTGTGAAGAGCAGGAAGGCGACCGAGAGCAAAGCCATGCCGGCGAGCAGCAGCGACCTTGTGCCGGGCGGCAGCCTGAGACCGGATTCCACACCGGTCCCGACTGTCCAGACGAGAACGGCCAGCGCCAGTGCGCGCAGCAACCCGGCGGTCAGGTCGATCCGGAATTGGGAACGCCTCAGTTGGTCGAGCGTGCGGCGGGCGTATTCGATGTCTTTGACCGGATTCATTCACCGCCCATCAATCGCCAGATTACTATGTTGGCGCCCATCTTCAACGCCGTCAGCCTCTTTTCGGGCGGGTCGTTGTGAACGTCGGGGTCCTCCCAGCCGTCGCCGAGATCGGACTGGTAGGTATAATAGACCACCAGACGTCCGTCCAAAAACAGCCCCAGACCCTGGGCGGGTTTCCCGTCATGTTCATGTATCTTGGGCGGTCCCGACGGAAAGTTGAAATGACTGTGATAGATGGGATGATTAAAGGGCAGATCGACGAATTCCGCTTCCGGCAGGACGCGCTTCATCTCCCGGCGGAAGGAGTTGTCCATGCCGTAGTTGTCGTCCGCGTGCAGAAAGCCGCCCGCGGCGAAATAGGCCCTCAGGTGTTCGATCTCCCGTTCGGTGAAACGTATGTTTCCGTGTCCGTTCAGGTAGAGATAGGGGTGGCTGAACAGCCGCGGGCTCGAGAGTTCAACCACGTCTTCGTCGGATGCGGTCATCACCCCGGTCTGCTTCCTGATGAATTTGAGGAGATTGGGAATCGATGACGGGTTGGAATACCAGTCTCCGCCGCCGCCGTACTTCACCCTGGCGATGTGGAACGTATCGTCCGGATTGGTTGATTCAGCCGTCAGACGATGAGGGGTTATGGACAGGAGGCTTATTGTCAGCAACCATAAAAGGAGAAACGGGGCATATTTCACCTGGCGAAGCGGCACCTTAGTCGTCGTATTTAATATCAGGATAATCCGCCGCCCGGTTGATCTCAGGGGCGGCGGCAGGAAAAGTCGTATAATCCTTATACTACGTCGGATTCGGTTGGTTCCGGCTCCTTGGGCTCTGATTTCTTCCGCTTCCTCTTTTTAACCTGCTCATCCTCATCTTTCTCCTCGGAATCCTGGTAATATGAGTAGTAGTAGTAGTGATAGCCGCCGCTGTAATAGCCGTAGGAATGATAGCGGTGGTAAAGATAATAGTAACCGTATCCGTAACGGAAACTGGCGTAGTTCACAATCACACCGTGAACCTCGACGTTCACCCGATTCAACAGGCTTAAGGAGTGTTCGAGAACGTTCAGCTTTGTCAACTCCGCCCGGACTATGTATATCATACCACCGACCAGGTTTGCCAGATTTCTTGAATCCATGCAAGGCGTAACGGGTGGTGTATCGAAGAGTATTATCTCAAACAACGGCGAGATCTCGTCCATGAACTGACGCATCTTGTGCGAAGAGAGAAGATCAGCAGGGTTGTTCGCTTTTGCTCCGGCGGGGATCAGGTACAGATTCTCAACATTTCCATCCGGTACAATTATATCATCAACATTGATATTTCCGAACAGGTAGTCCGTGATGCCGGGTGTGCGATCGATACCGACCATTTTGTGCAACGAGGCGCGTCGCAGGTCGGCATCGACAATCAGCGTCTTGGTGCCGCCCTGCGCAAAGGACACACCCAGATTGTATGTTGTCAGCGACTTGCCCTCTCCCGCCACCGCGCTTGAAATCACGAACGCCTTCTGCTGGCGTTCGCGCGCCGTGAACAGCACCGATGTTCTGATCGAACGATAGGCTTCGGAAACCGGTGAAGATTCCGAGTGGAAGCTCAGCAGGGTCGAGTTTACCTGACCGTTGCCCTCGGCGGGAAGAAGCATCTGTTTATGCTGTCGCGTGCGCAGTCCGCGCAGGTTGAGCACCGGGATTGAGCCGTAGACCGGAAGGTTGAACTTCGAGGCGATGTCGATTTCACCCTGAACGGTATTATCGAACAGGTCGACCATGTACGCCAGCCCGAAGCCGAGAACCAGGGCGATCAGGAACGCCGCCGCCAGCTTCTGCCCGCGATTCTGAGGTATCGGCTTGTTTGGGATCCGCGGCTCGTCAATAACCTTCACTCCGCCGCTCTCGGCGGCCATCTCAATCCGGATCGTCTCGTGTTTCTCGATCAGTATATCGATGGCCTTCTGCAGAACGTTCTTGGCGCGCGATATATTGAAGTACTCCAGGATGTCCTGTGAAAGATTGGGGTGTTCCTTGATATAACGATTGATCGCCGATTCGTAATAGGCAACCTGAACCTCGGAATGCTCAAAGTCTATCAGCCATCCTTCGAGCTGACTCTCAAGTTTTTTTAGCGAAATCCGCGAGGTTGCACTAATATCCTCCATCCCGTTTTCAGGGGTATACATCTGGTTGATAAGATCCGATAACACCTGCTTTCGTTCAACCTGCAGATTGTTGAACTTGAGGCTGTCCAGTGTTGTGGCCAGCGATCCCTCGATCAGTTCACTCAAACGGTTGTTGAGGTCATCAAGCCGGGATCGCAGCATTCTTATCTGATCCACACGCGTGTCCCTTGTGCCGTTCAGGGAATTGCTCAGTCTCTGTTCGATCTGCTGGCTGTATGTGTCGATCTGAAGCTTGGCGAGATCGCGCCGCGTCTTGGCTTCGGTCAGTTGACGTTCCAGGTTTAAGAGATCGTTGCTGATGCCGCCGATTATATCTTCTTCATCAAGCGTCAGGCGTCGATCGGTCAGGAAGGCTTGAATCTCCGCCTCACGCTGGCTTAACTTGTCGTTCAGCTTTGACAGCTGAGTTTCAATGAACTCGGCGACGAGTTGGGCATCGCTGCGACGGAGCTTGACGCTCAGGTCCTCGAAGCTCGCCACCGCCGCTTCGGCGAGAAACTTGGCAAATTCGGGCGAATTGGATTCCGCCTTCAGGTCAAGAAAGGAGTTTGTCCGCGCCTTGCGTTTGTATGTAACGTCCTGGCGCACCACCTTCTCGATGGAATCGGCGGGGAGGTGCGGATAGGCTTCCCGCACGCGTCGCTGGATGTCGGCGCGATAGGCGTAGCTGTCCAACAGATAAAAATATAATTCCTCTCCGCTCCAACGCCGCAATGCGTCGGTTCCCACCGAGCTTATCAGTCCCGGTATGTTGTCGGTGGCGATCGAGACTATCGCCACCGAGCTGTAGCGGGGAACCTGGCTGTACAGGAAAAAGATGATCGGGATCATCACCAGGAATATCGAGCCGATGCTTAGCCACGGCCGCTTGAGAATCGCCAGAATTATCGGCAGAAATATTGAGCGGGCCGTGACACGCGCTTCAGGGGAAATTACATCTTCGTAAGCTATGTCTTGATTATCGTAAGGCATATTCTGTAACCTTGAACGCCCGCGGCAAGTTTATCACCTGTGTGATACTTGTGCCGTCAGGGATTGTAAAGTTATACGCAGCAAAACCTGTAAACCGCAGCGAACGACTTGAACCGCGTTGAATTCACTAATGCAAATACCTGTCAAGGATGAAAATCGAGGTGGCAAAATATATGATATCGCGCCAGCGGGAAATCCACAACCAGATATCCCGCCATTCCGCCTTCTGGGGTACGATGATCACGTCGCCGAAGGAGATTTCCGGCAGATCTTGATATCGACCGCTCTGGATCAGCTCATGGACATTGACAACGTTCCTCACTGACCGCCCGCTGACATTGGTGATGTGTATCACCCGCTTGGCGTCAGCCTGTCTGCTCATGCCGCCCGCCTTCTGGATGATGTCCATCAGGTCGTCCCCATCCTCGACTACGTAAAACCCGGGATCGTGCACCGAACCGAGAACCCTGACGTTTATGTCGATCCTCTGATACGGAATGATGATTATATCACCGTCCTCGACATCGGGGGGCAGCATCAGGCTGTCCTGCTTGAAATAGTCCTTCAAGTTGATGATGAGATCGGCTTGATTTCCATCGCCGGCGCGCAGGATACGCACGTGTCTGTAGTCGGCGTTTTCAGCCGGTCCGCCCGCCATGGTCAACGCCTGCTGGACGTTTACCCGGCCTTCAATCTCATAGCTTCCCGGTCGCTGTATCTCGCCGAATACCTGGAACTTGACGATTTTATGCTCGGAAATCATGACAAAGATGTCGGGCTCCAACTCGAAACGCAGCAAAACGGAATGCAGCAGATCCTTAAGATCGTCAACTGTCAATCCGTCGATGGGGATACCCGCCAGCAGCGGATATTCAATCGTTCCGTCCTGGAGAACCTTGAATCCCCCCGTAAATTCCGGGTGACCGGAGACGGTGATTTTTACCACGTGCCCCGGGTTTATCCTCTCAACAGCCAGGGTGGACCGGGTGCCTGACACCAGAAATAACAGCAGCAGGAACCACCACAATCGGACCCGGCAGGCGAAGTTAAAGCTCATTAAAGTATGGAATTACCGATTATGTTTAAGCTGAAAATCGATAGAAACCGCTGAACCGGCGGTTTGAAGATCCTTATCGAAATATTTACAAACTCAAAATATAATACTATAGCATAGATTGTAAACAGTTTTTTCGTAAATAATCTCAAAAACTGAAATGAATCTGTGCAAAAACATGTAAAGACCACCATTCAGGGTAAAATAAAAGTCCGTTTTAATAATCCCGTCACTAAGAGTTTATATTTTCGTCATACGTCTGTTTATGTTTGTCTGCCCTGAAGCGGTTGTCGTCGAATCCGGACCGGATCGGAAGTTCCGCGATCTGATCCCGCGCCTTTTTTACCCGGGCACCAGGAACGACAGCCCATCGGCGAAGTGAATCACGACCAGAGCCACCAGCGCGAACAACGCCACGAAGGGCAGGCATCTCCTAACCACCAGCAGATAGTTGTCCACTCCGGCGACCTGCGACGCAAACCTGGCTTCTATGGCGCTTGGCAGCATGACGTCACCCAATCCGGCAAGCAGGGCGATTCCGGAGCACAGGACGATTTCGTTGCGCCCCAGCAGCGCCAGCAGAAACGGGATGCCGAACACCATCGCCGAGGCGAACGCCGATACGCCGCCAAAGACCGGCAGGCTGATCAACAAGCCCAGGTAGGTGAGCGCTATCGGCAGTGACAGCACCGTCACCACCAGCAAGCCCCTCACGCCGGTCAGCGTCATCACCTGAAGAAACATGCCGATCCCGGCCAGAAGTCCCAGTACGGGCAATCCGGTCAACAGGGCTCGGTAGGCAGCCTTCGCCGGGTAAACCTTCTCACCGAAGAACAGACCGGTTATGCCGCCGATTACGAAGATCAGCGGTATGCCGATATCTGGAACCACACCCGGCAGCGTCCTGACGGCAGTCATCAATATGAAGACCACCAGCAGGGGGATGAACAGCGTCCATGGGACCGCATGCTTCCCTTGCGTCTTCTGCGGCGGCAGGGTCTGCAGATCGGCTCTCTTCAGGTAGGGATAGCCGAGGGTGAAGGCGACGAAAAACGCCAGTGGGAAAGCGATGAAGGCGAGCGGACCTTCGAAGCCGATGTAGGGCATGTCCACGCCCTGTCCGATGAGCATCGCCAGCAGGTTGATCGGTGGCGCCATCATGCCCATGATGGAGATCAGCGCAACCATCGCTCCCGTGGTGACCCTCGGCATGCCCAGCGTCATCAGGATCGGCGCCATCAGTGCGCCGGTGGTCAGCACCGAGGTGGTGGTTATCCCCGTCAACATCGCCGGAAACATGATGAAGATCGTAACGACCATGGCCAGCAGGGCGGGCCTGGGCGCGAAAGCGCGGATGATCAGATCGGCAAGCGCCTGCAACGCGCCGTTCTCTTGGATGACCCGCATGAAGAACATCGCGGTGAAGATGATCATCATCGGGTCGAAGTAGGTGAATGCGCCCTCGACCAGGTGCCTGACCGGTATGCCGCTGCCGCTGACCAGACCGCCGAGGATTGCGCCTATCATCAGTGAGACGCCGATCGGCTGGCGGCGTATGAATGACAGCAGAATGAAAGTCGCTGTCATGACACCGAAGATCAGCCATCCGGTGGAGAATATATTGTATCCTGGCATATTGATTTTTCAGCAGCCGGTTGTCATCGATGGCGCGATCAGTAGCCCTGCGCCTGTCCGCCGCGCCGCTTGTCCGCCGCGCCGCAGATCTGACGGCATAGCGGAGGCAGTGCGATCCCGTGCGCGCCGCCGAAATAGGTGCTGTAAGGCCCCGCCAGGTGTAACTGGTATCCGTCTTTCCGCAACCGTTTCAATAATTTCTTGTCGACGCGGTTTTCGATTACGAGGTGATTCATGACCGGGAAGAAGCGGGGATAGTCGATGGCGCCGGAGATGTCGAGGTCGAAGTCGATTATATCCACGACGATCTGCGCCACAGCCGCGACGATGCGGCTGCCCCCGGGCGTTCCGATCGCCAGGACGGGCTTGCCGTCCCTGAGCATGATCAGCGGCGTCATGTTGGAGCGCGGTCGTTTGCGGCCCCTGATGTAATTGAGCGTATCCAGTGGTATGGGTGATGCGTCATCGGTCGGCGGCAGGTTGAAATCCGCCATCTGGTTGTTGAGCAGCAGACCGGTGTTGCCTGCCATTACGCCCGCGCCGAAAAAGTAGTTGATCGATTGGGTGAGCGAAACCACGTTGCCCCAGCGGTCGACGACGACCAGATGCGTTGTGTTGCCGTGATCGTCCCTGTCCGGATGCCCGACAGGGAGAGCCACACCGGCCCTGGCGTCAAGGCTGATTCCCTCTGCGGCGAGGGCGGCATGCTGATGGGTCAGCATGCGCTTCCAGTCGGTTCTGATGAACGATTGATCACAGACGAGGAACCTGGCGTCGGCGTAAGCCTGCTGAAGGCACTGAGACATCAGGTGTATCGACCGCGGATCGCCGATGCCGAAACCAGTTGCGCCGGTCTGCTCGAACAGGTTAAGGGCTTCGATCAGCGCCACCCCGCCGCGGCTGGGCGGCGGTACCGACAGCAACTCGTAGCCGTGATACTCGCCTTCGACGGGATCCGTGATCTCGCTGTGATAAAACTCGAGGTCTTCCAGTGTCATCGTTCCGCCGCCGGCGCCGACGGCCGCGACGATGGACTCCGCGATCGGTCCGCGGTAGAAAGAGCGCAAACCACGCTTGACGAGTGTGCGTAAGGTCCGGGCAAGGTTCGGCTGGCGGAGGATATCCCCGACTTCGCAGGGGACGCGAACCTCCGGGGCGACGCTGTCGGTGACGGTTCCTTCCCCGCTGGTATCAGCGACACTCAGCCTCTTCAGAAATGTGCGCGCCATGAGGCTGTCGGCGGTGATCTTCTCGTAGTTGCCGGCAATCTGACCGGCGAGGGTGGGATCAACCTGAAAGCCCTCTTCGGCGGCTTTAATGGCATCCCTTGCCAGCCGTTCGAGGGGCATGGTGTGCCAGTTGTCATAGAGTTCCGCCCATCCGGAAGCGGCTCCCGGCACGCAGACGGAGGTGGCGCCCGTCTTCAGCCGCAGGTGCATGGAGTCGAGAGGATCGCAGTAGAACGCGGGGTCGACACCCGCCGGAGCGCATTCCCGGTAGACAACCACCCGGGCATTTCCGTCGGCTGTCCTGACAAGCGCGAATCCGCCGCCGCCCAGCCCGGATGCGTGGGGTTCAACGACGTTGAGCATGAACAACGCGGCAAGCGCGGCGTCGATCGCATTGCCTCCGTCCCGGAGAACCGAGACGCCCGCCTGGGCGGCAAGAGGATGAGCCGCCACGACCATGCCGTTGGACGCAGTGACGACCGGGGGCGCCGGTTCGAGGGGGGTGACCTGCCAGCGTGGACCACAACCGCCAGCGAACAATGCGGCTGTCGCGATAACCAGACCCGGCAACAAAAATGAGGATTTAATGGAATGACACTTGAAGATCATGAGCTTGTTTGAATAATTTGGGATTGATTGCTCTCTAAATCAGCCGTTTAATTTATACACTGGCGTCTTGAATAGCAAGGCTAATGGACGTCCGGTCAACGATCGGACTCTATAGTTCGTCAAACCTGCATTGTGAAAACCATCAAAATGGTTGCGGGAGTGTGGAATATAATTTATCTTTACGGCAGGGTTCGATATTATCGACGGATGACAGACCTAATGCCGACCATTTATTATACAATACTCTTCTGGATCTACTGGCTGATTGCGGCGGGAATGGGAGCCGCGCTGCTGGCGGTGTTGCTGCGCGAACGCGACAAGGGCGTTCAGGCGCTGGCGGCGATATTGCTTGTGCCTGTGATATTAAGGCTTCTGCTGATCAAGTGATTTTATCCGTGTCCGGTCGACGCGGGTTGTCGCGGCTCCCCGCTTCAGACGGCCGGGATTTCCTTCTGGGGATGGAATTATCCTGACTTACCTCTTAGTCTGCATATGCCTGCTGCTGGCAGCCCTGTTGCTGCCGCGTGTCCGCTTTGCCGGGGAGTTCGGGCACGGGCGGACGCAGATCCTGATCGGCAACATCTGGTTTCTTTCAAAGATTGATCTGCGCCGTCAGGATTTCACCCTGAGAATTCTCTTCATAAAGATACACTCGAAGAAAAAACAAAAGAGACCTCTGCGTTCCGAGCTTCGCGTATCGACGCATCCGGATAAATCAAAGGCCCCCCCCCGCGTGCCGAAATATTCCGAACCGCTTGATATGCCCCCCGGCGAAGAGTCTGAAGACACCGTCAAACCGTCTGCAGGGCCGCGCGGGAAGGGCTTCAGGAAGCCTCATGTCCGGTTCGGCAGGCACGGGAAGCGCGATCGGGAAAAGGAGAAGAACGGATCCGGTAAAATCCCCGGGGCGTTGCTCTGGCGGGAGAGAGCCTTGATAATCACCGTGGTTCGCAGGCTGATAAACAGTCTGGCGAGGCTGATGAAGCACCCGCGGTTCGACCGCCTGAGGGCTGAAATCGACATCGCCACCCCCGATCCGTCGCTGACCGGCATACTGTACGGCGCGGCTCGCCAGTTGACGGCGTTCCATAAGCCGCCCCGGCGGGTGATCATAGTCCGGTTCGATTTTGACGAGGACACACCGGGGCTCGACGTCTCCTGCCGGCTGTCCGTCAGCCCGGTCGTGGTGGTTTTCGAATCGCTCTACATGATTGTCCGAATGCCCTGGCTGAGGATTTTAAAGGTTTATCTTGATCTCAGGAAA
The DNA here is from genome assembly GCA_025774605.1 of bacterium. Taxonomy (GTDB): domain Bacteria; phylum Electryoneota; class AABM5-125-24; order Hatepunaeales; family Hatepunaeaceae; genus JALGVR01. The sequence continues at coordinate 33,808 of JALGVR010000010.1, forward strand.
CAGCGGAAACAGGTCGCTTCCAGGGATGATTGAAAACCCCGAAACGGTGATTGCTGAGGTCTGTTTTTCACCCTCTTGGGGCGGCTTGGAGCACTATTGCGCCGACAGCGCGGCCAGGCTCGCGTCACGCGGTCACCGTGTTGTTCCATTCGTCAGAGCCGGTTCACCGCTTGAGGATCGCCTGGTTGAAACCGGCTTTTCGCCCGTAACCTGCAGACCATCCAGCTATTTCTCTCCCATTACCACCCTTAAGCTGGCTCGAAGATTCCGCGCGCGTTCCGTCGGTGCGGTTCACCTCCATCGCACGCAGGATCTGGGTGTGGTGCTGCCCTCTGCAGCGCTGGCGGGAGTGAAAATCAGGGTGCTGACGCTGCAGATGGAATCCAGCCGGCGTAAGCGTGACCTCTACCATCGCTGGGTTTACGGCGGATTGACGCGGGTGTTGACGATAACCGGGCGCATGCGTCAGTTGGTCACGGACAACGTCGCGGTCGATCCGGACAAGGTGCGTTGTCTATATTATGGCATCGACGGTGAAGGGCTGCGGGCGGAAGCGGCGGCGCGTGATGAAATCCGCAGCCGATGGAAGGTTCCCTCCGATGCCTTCGTGGTCGGCATTGTCGGGCGGCTTGAGCCGATGAAGGGCCAGGAGACCGTTCTTGGGGCGGCCGCGCTCCTGCAGCACCGAATTCCGAAGCTGGTGGTGATGATTGTTGGTGACGAGACGGTCGGCAAGGTGGGCGAGATGGATCGGCTTAAACGGCTTGCCGCTCAAACCCTGACCGACGCGCGCGTTGTTTTCACCGGCTACCGGCATCCGCCCGGATCGATCGTGCCGGCGTTCGACGTGTCGGCGCTGGCGACGCGCAAGGAGACCTTCGGGCTGGTCATCCTCGAAGCGCAGGCGTTGGGCGTGCCGGTGGTGGCGAGCGCGGCGGGCGGCGTGCCGGAGATTATCGAGGACGGCGTCAACGGGCGGCTGGTCAAGCCGGGAGACGCTGAAGCGCTGGCTGAGGCGATAGAGGAACTTTACAGGAGCCCGGAACTGCGCAGGAGTATCGGTGAAGCGGGGATGCGCAATGTCGGGGAGCGGTTCTCGCTGAAGGCGCAGATCGAGGGGTTGGAAAGGGCGTTAAGGGGCGAGTGACGAGGTCATTCTCCGGCTCTGAGATCTCCGGTCCTGTAACCGGGTCTGGTCAACCGGAAGCTGTACAGGTTGTTTTCCCTGATAACCCGTTCAACCTCTTCGCAGGGCGTGAGATACCAGGCGATGGTCACCAGCTGGTCATCCACCGGAATCAGGAGCATGGTTACTTCATCCATGGGCATGCCGTCGATGGCGCGGTTGACGTCCAGGTAGAAGTGATAGAGATCCTTCCAGGTGACATGCCTGATCCAGTCCTTCAACAGTTCCACCCTGACGCTGAAGTTCTTGGGCGCGATGATAAGGTTCACGCGGCGCTCGACCAGGTAGGAGAGCGGGGCGATCTTGTGGTGTCCCGGCATGGGGCTCAACTTCTCGCCGATCAGCGGCACCATCGCATCGTTTATACCCAGCATATCGACGGTTTTAAGCTTCGAATAATACGGTATCGCGCCCGCGGCGGCGGTGGCGATGGTCACATCGCTTCCGCCGAAGAATTCGTCAAGTTTTTTACCGATCCCGATGCAGTTTGTGACCGGACCTTTCGGCAGCGCGGTCAGCTCGAACACCGGTTGTATCCCCATGCCTTCAATAACCCGCCCGAAAGCCAGGCTGTCGTTGACCGTGCCGAGAAACAGGCAGATGATCAGTCCGTATTTAAGCCGCCGGTTGAGCGCATGCGTGGATATGGAGTATAATATAACGACCAGCAGCAGCGGCATGACCGGTACGAGGAAGCGGAATTCCATGAAGTCACCGCCGACGGCGATCACGTAGAGCGCCCACACCAGGATAAGGGTTCCCATGAATTGTACGCCGGCGTTCTTCCTGAAAATATCCCTCCCCTGGATGATCAGGAATACGAGATGGGGAAACAGCAGGTAGGTGATGCTGTAAAGGTAGATGAGCAGAAGACCGTAAGGCAGCCCGTTCAGCCCCTGGACCTTGGCATGAAACGAGTTCGGCAGCAGGGCGTGGTAATAGCCGACCTTCCAGATATAGCACGGCACGAAGAGCAGCAGAAAGGGGATCCCGATCACGAACAGGTCGCGGAGCTTAAAATCCTGTTTGGTCTTGTGCCAGGCCGCCAGTGCGATCACGGCGAGGACAACCCCGTCCGGCCTGGTCAGCAGGGCGATATTGAGGGTTATCGACAACGCCAGGCTGCGCCTCCGGTTCCAGCCTCTTTCGAGCCCGTCCAGAACGATATAAGCCGCTGCCAGGAATTCAAGCAGTTGCAGCGCCGTTTCCATCCCGCTGAAGGCAAACGAGACGATGGTCCAGTTGGTGCCGACCAGCGCCATGAGCAGCAGTCCCCGTGTGCGGCTCCGCAGAACGCGCCGACCGATCAGGAAGGAGAGCAGCAGGCAGGCGAGGAATATCGGAAAGGCGAGTACGATGGAGAACTGTTCGGGCGGGATGCCGAGCTTCAAACCCGCCGCCATCAACATCACCCAGAGGAAATTACTGTAGCCCTCAACCCTCTCGCCCGGATTGAAGACCAGACCGTGTCCCTCGACCAGGTTCCGGGCGTAGCGGAAGGAGATGTAGGCGTCGTCAACGATGTTGATCCTGTAGGAAGCGAACAGCATCAACAGGATGACGACCGACCAGAAGACGGGTTTGAAATTACCGGTGTAGAGGTTCAATGGGTTCTTCACATCGAATCCATGATATTCACAGGTCTGAAGAACTGATCAAGACTATTTTACACGATGGGGAATGCCATTTCAAGGGATAATGGGATTTTTATACCGGGCATGAAAGTAATTCAGTATAAGGACGTATTTATGACCCCCCTTCTTTTCCCCCCTACTTCGCAGGGGGGAATGCCCGACTCTCCCCCCTCTACGCCAGCAGGGGGAATGCCCGACTCTCCCCCCTGCGCCAGTAAGGGGAATGCCCGACTCCCTCCCCCCTGCGAAGTAGGGGGGGACAAAGGGGGGGTCGCAGGTTGTTGACACGGAAGGCGGTGGTGGTGAAGTGAGCGAGTGAGCGAGTGAGCGAGTGAGCGAGTGAGCGAGGGAGCGAGGGAGCGAGTGAGCGAGGGAGCGAGTGAGCGAGGGAGCGAGTGAGCGAGGAATATAGCACGGACGTTTCTTCCCCCCCTGCGCCAGTAAGGGGGAATGCCCGACTATCCCCCCCTGCGCCAGTAGGGTGAATGCCCGTCTCTCTCCCCCCCTGCGAAGTAGGGGGGGATAAAGGGGGGGTTACCTCATTACTATCGAATCAAAACCAGTTTCCGCATCTGCATCCTGTCACCGGCTTCAAATCGGACAAAATACAATCCCGAAGCCAGATTATCCGGCTGCCACGTTGCAGTATAAATCCCGCCTGCCAACTGTTCGTCAAC
>JALGVR010000088.1 GCA_025774605.1 bacterium
ACTACATTAAGGAGACCGATATGTCAATGCCAATTATTTTCATAGTCGTTGTCGGCTTGTTCATTCTTGCCAGCGCGATCCGCGTCTTGAACGAGTACGAGCGCGGCGTGATCTTCCGACTGGGCCGACTGATCGGCGACAAGGGCCCCGGATTGATCATCCTGATTCCGATCATCGACAAGATGATTAAAATCAGCTTGCGACTTGAAACACGCGATGTGCCGCCACAGGACGTCATCACCAAGGATAACGTCTCTGTCCAGGTGAATGCGGTTATCTATTTCCGGGTGATGGAACCGTCGAAGGCTGTCGTTGTGGTGCAGAACTATATTTTCGCCACGCTTCAGTTCGCCCAGACAACTCTGCGGAGTGTTCTGGGGCAGGTTGAACTGGATGATCTTCTCTCCTCGCGGGATAAGATCAACCGCGAGCTTCAGGAAATCATCGACCGCCATACCGATCCGTGGGGCATCAAAGTATCGAACGTCGAGATCAAGCATATTGATCTGCCGAAGGAGATGCAGCGCGCCTGGGCGAAGCAGTCCGAAGCCGAACGCGAACGCCGCGCCAAGATCACCCATGCCGAGGGTGAGCACCAGGCCTCGATCAAGTTGGCTCAGGCAGCCGCCGTTATCGCCAAAGATCCGATTGCCCTCCAGCTCCGCTATCTCCAGACGCTTAACGAGGTCGCCGCAGAGAACAACTCCACCGTGGTTTTCCCGATTCCGATTGATCTGTTCAAGCCGTTTTACAAGATGACCGAAGTATCGTCTGAGGCCGGCAAGAGTTCCGAGTTGGAAACGTCCGATCAGGTCTGATTTTACAGGATACCCCCCCTTTCATTTCTTCCCTGTAGAGTGGGGGAGGGGAGAGCAATCTGTCCGAAAATACTGAACACCCTGGATATCTTCAGTCCAACGGAAGCATGCCCTCGCGGACGCGGAGGCTGGAATCCAGTGAAGTAGCTGATATTACGCGTGTTACTGGATTCCATCTTTCGCTGGAATGATGAGGTTTGTTGCGTTTTTCTCATTCCCGGACACACTGTTTCGCTGGAATGATGAGGTTCTGTGTTTCTTAATTCTCAGACAGACTGAGATGATCATAACCTGTCACTCATGCTGAAGAAGGACGGAAATCACCAAATGAGATTAGCCAAGTTTCTGTCATCGGCGGGCGTGGCATCCCGGCGCGCCGCAGAACAGCTTATACGCAACAGGCGGGTGACGGTCAACGGTGGTATCGTCACCGACCCGGCTCACAACGTTGTGGATCTTGACAGGATCGAGTTCGATGGTCGATGGGTCGCAGCGGCGGCGGATCACGCGTTGGTCTATATAATGCTGCACAAACCGGTCGGTGTCGTCAGCACAATGGCGCCGGACAAGGAACAGGGGGAGTGCCTCGCCGACCTGGTCCAACTCGATGCCAGAGTATATCCCGTCGGCAGGCTCGACCGCGACAGCAGCGGACTTCTTATTCTCACCAACGACGGGAATCTTACGTATGAACTGACCCATCCGGGACGAAAAGTAAAGAAAGAATATATTGTCAAGCTGAATCGAACCTTGAGCAGGCAAGATTTCAGCCGAATATCAAGGGGCGTAAAGGTTGACGACAGGATTGTCGAGGTCGACTCCTTCACGCCTGCGAGAGGCGGCAGGTTGTCGCTTGTGATACACGAGGGGCGCAAGCACATCGTCAGGAGGTTATTTGAAGAGGTCGGTTACAGGGTGATCGATCTGAAACGTGTGGGGATCGGGCCGGTTCGACTGGGAAGGCTGCCGGTGGGGAAATGGCGTCACCTGTCGGATCGTGAGATAGCCGCATTAAAGGGATGAGGAACCGAAGAGAGCGAATTTGCAGGCTATAATCGACACCGTCATCAGCCTGGACGTCGTAATAATGCATTTCATGAATGGCGCCGTCCGCAACCCGGTCTTCAACTGGTTGATGCCCCTCTTTGACAACGACCACGCCTGGCTGCTGCCGATGATCGCCGCCTGGGTCGGGTTGATGATATTCGGCAATCGGAGATCGCGCTGGGTGGGGATCGGCGCACTGGCTATCGTGGCGTTGACCGATCCGCTGTCATCTCGGATCATAAAGCCGCTCGCTTCGAGGATAAGGCCGTGCAACCTGCTGGAAGGTCTGAATGTGTGGACGAACGGCGCCTGGATCGTGCTGCCTGATCCGGTGATCGAGATATATCGCGGTTCGTACTCCTTTCCGTCATCGCACGCGGTCAACACCGGTGCGCAGGCGTTGTGGTTCGGCCGGGCATACCCGCGTGCGAAATGGCTCTGGTATGGTTTGGCTGGTGTGATAGGTTTTTCGCGAGTTTACATCGGCGTTCACTGGCCAAGCGATGTGATCGCCGGCTGGATGGTCGGAGCGATGTGTTTCTGTGTGGTATGGTTGATCTGGGTCAGATTCGTTCCCGGTTTCCCAACCGGTGGTGGTTCGGGCGCGAGTATAAAACCGCCGGAGGACAACGTCGGCGGTAACGCCTGAGCCCCGCGCTCGTAGACAGATTTATCAAGCGGTCTCTTTCGCTTACCGCGTCGCCGGTCGCGGAAGATCCATGATCTGCTCAGTTGTCAAAGCCGCATCTTCAATCACTTCACACCTCCAGTTCACCCTGGTCGTTTCCTTCAACATCGCGGAGATCGAGCAGTAGGTGCTCATCGACAATCCAACGGCGCGCTCCAGTTCTCGCAGGGTAATCCGCGGACCTCCGGCTCGATACACTATATTGATCTCCTCGAACATGCGCGGAAATTGATCCCGCTTGGTGCCGTCAACCTTGATCTCGAAGTAATCCAATTTTAACTTACGTTTATTCAGTATATTAACTACATCCATGCCGGTACAGCCGCCGACTGCCTGCAAGATCAGTTCCATCGGCGTTGTGCCGACGGTCGCCACGCCCGCCGGCGCGGAGTCCATGTCCGTGACGTGTCCCGTCTCGTCCTTTCCCTGGAAATGCATGCCGCTGATATAGGTAACGGTTCCGTGAAGCTCTGTTTTCATCGTTGTATTGTGTTTGAAATATGGATAATTTGGGATATTATACGAGCGATAAGGCGATAATACAGGGATTGCGGCTTCAATTTTTCGTTATTCGCAAGTTTCTTTGATTGGGGGTTCAAAGATGTTATCTTTTAATGGATGTTGCGGGTTATGGATTCAATCTTCAAAATATTAGGTAGGGACGGCAGCACCCGGGCTCGAGTCGGCCTGGTAAAGACCGCCCATGGTGATATCAAAACCCCCGGGTTCATTCCGGTGGGGACTGCGGCGACCGTGAAGACATTGTCGCCTGAAGAGCTGTACCGTGCGGGCGCGACTGTCGTCCTGAGCAACACCTACCATCTTCTGCAACAGCCGGGCATCGACGTGATCGCCGCCGGCGGCGGTCTGGCTGAGTTCATGGGATGGAACGGGCCGACCATCACGGATTCCGGCGGCTTCCAGATCTTCTCGCTGTCGGCGACCCGGAGGGTGAGCGAAGAAGGTGTCAGCTTTCGCTCGGTTTATAACGGCGCCAATCTGAACCTTACTCCGGAGTCGGTCTGCCGAATCCAACGGAAAATCGGCGCTGATTTCATCTATGCCCTGGATGAGTGCCCGCCATATCCTGTTGAACGATCGGAAGTTGAACGCTCCGTGTCATTAACGAGCCGATGGGCTGCGCGTTTCATGAGAGAGTGGGAACAAAGCCATGAAGACAGGGAGTACTTTCAGGGAGCGGTACTGGTTCTGCAGGGTGGAGTCCATGATGACCTGCGAATCCAGTCGGTCGATCAGCTTGCGGAATTATCGCCGACCTTGTTCGCCATAGGCGGATTGTCGGTTGGCGAGCCTCGCGAGGAGATGATACGGATTACCCGTATCTGCTGTGATCGGCTGCCTGATGACAAACCGCGACACCTGATGGGCGTTGGAACGCCGGCGGATATACTTGCCGCCGTGGAGGCGGGGGTCGATCTCTTCGACTGTGTTCTGCCGACACGCAACGGCCGCAACGGTCAGGCTTTCACGTCGCGTGGCATAGTCAACATCGGGAACGCCCGTTACAGGTTGGATCAAGGACCGCTCGATCCATCCTGCGACTGTTATACCTGCCGCACGTTCTCGCGCTCATATCTGCATCACCTCACCGCCGCGGGTGAGATCCTGGCATACAGATTGTTGAGCCTGCACAATATAACCTACTACCTGCACTTGATGAACCGGCTCAGAAGCGCTATAATTGACGGCAGCTATACCAGGTGGCGCAGCGAGACGGAGACCGGATGGATGAAAGACGCTTGACAGGCGGGTTTATCCGGAGTAATTTATATAGTGGAGGAAGCGGTTCGAACGATGTTTAATGATCAGGAGAGATATCCGATGAACATGAGAAATTCGGTGGCAAGTGAATTCATCATCTGGTTTTTGCCGGCAACTCTGTTATTACTCGCGGCTTGCGACAGCCGGACTATCAGTACGCCGTCCGTCATGACTCCCGCGAACGTCATTATACAGATTAACAACAACGCCGAAGCGACCAGCGATACGAATCTTATCGTGAACCTGCAGGCGGACAACAGCGACCGGATGTTGATCGGGCTGGACTCATTGCTGCACGATGCCGTTTGGGAGGATTTCGACACGTTGAAGATACTGCATGCTCCCCGGCTGGAGGGTTCCGTGTTTGCCTATGGACGATTCGCCACTGCTGGCGGAGGAACCACCGGCGTCTTCTACGATGATATAGTTCTCGATTTCACGGCGCATATCAATTCCATAGAAGCGAATGCCGTATCAGACACATTGAACGCGGGTGAGACAATCGAATTCGTGATGGAGACCGGTGAAGAGGGTGAGGCGAGGGTATCCTTTTCCAGCATCAGGATCAATTTTCCCCTGACGTCAATCGGTGAAGGGCTGTTCTCGGGGGTTTTGACCGTTCCCTCCGGTGTAAATGAGGATAATGTTGAAACCATCGGGAATTTCACGGACGCCTGTGGCAATGAAGCTGAGCCGGTCACAGCCCGAAGACGGTTCTCGGTTCGGGGGGATGAATTCAACCCGCAGATAATAACCCGCTTTCAACTCGATAATGTTCTCGGTTCCGATATCTGGTATCATGTTGGAGCCTGTTTCGTCTGCGACACGCATGCAGTACAGATCATAAATGTTACCAATCCATTTGTGCCGTTCTGGATGAAGAATGTTCATTCGGGGTCGTGGAGCAAGGGGTTTGACGGCGATGATCTGCGGCTGTTTATACCTTACCGCTACGGTGTTTCGGTGATGTACATTCAGCCGCCGGACGACTCCTATATTGTGTCGCGCCTGTTGCTGAATGAGATCGCTTCAGATATTGTTGTGGGTGATCTGAATGCATACGTAGCCTGCAAATCATGCGGCTTGATCGTATTGGATATAATTGACCGCAACAAGCCGATATACTTGAGTCGTCTGACGCTGAATTCAGGGGGCGATCTGATAAGCCTGGAAGGTGATATCATATACATGCTTGGGGCTTCATACGGTTCGATAATCAACGTATCCGATCCGGAGCATCCTCAACTGATCGGCGAATTCGAGGTCTCTGGTGAGCCGTACGACATGCTGGTTCTTGATGGGTATCTTTATGTTGCTACGAGAGTAAAAGGTGTTTATGCTTTCGATGTGAGGGATCCCGCCGATCCTGTTTTATTAGCGGAACGAACAAATCTGGCGCCGGCTTTTTCACTGGAAATCTCTCCACCGTTTCTCTATGTCGGTGGCGAGGAGGACATTATTATTGTGAATGCCACTCAGCCCCGGGAGCTCGGCGAAGTGGCGCGGGTAGAAGATGTCGGAACGGTTTATGGCATGTTCCTGGTCGATAATTATCTCTACACTTCGGGTCCATCGATGCTGACGATCATTGAACTGTTTTCGCGGGATCTGGAATGACCGGGTTCCTTGAAGAGGTCAACGGCGCGTCATCCCCGCGTTTCCAACGGCGCGTCATCCCCGCGCACGCGGGGAACCAGGGTATAGGGTAATAAGACCCGTCTTTCCGGATAAAACTTCGGACATGTGTCTGCTATGAACCGCCCTTAGTAATAACAGGTCAATCTTTGAAGACTGAATCCAACCGTCCCACCCGCGCTGAGATATCACTGTCAGCGCTCAGGCATAACTTCGCCGTCGCCCGGGAGCTTGCCGCCGGAGCGGCCGTCATGGCCGTCGTCAAGGCGGAAGCGTACGGTCACGGTTTGACCCGCGCCTCGCAGCTGTTTGCCGACTGTGGTGCCGACTATCTCGGAGTCAGTTTCCTCGAAGAGGGCGTCATTCTGCGCCAAGCCGGAATAAAAACGCCGATCCTGGTGATGGGCGGTCTCGTCGACGAACAGATCGAACGCTATATCGATTATAACCTCGAACCGACCGTATCTTCCGTCTGGAAGGCGCGTCATGTGAACGCCGCCGCGGAGAAACGCGGCATCAAGGCCGCGGTACAGCTAAAGATCGACACCGGGATGGGCAGGGTCGGACAGCAATGGAGCTCCTCGGATAGACTGTTTTCGGAAATTGCAGGACTGAAAAACATCGACGTCAGGGGCGTCTATACCCATCTTGCCACCGCCGACGGCGAAAACCCCGAATTCGCCGCCACCCAGTTGACCCGTTTCGCTGAAGTTGTCAAGCAAGCGAGGTCGTTTGGAATTGATCCTCCCCATATTCACTCGGTCGGATCCGGTGGTCTGATCCCTCCCGGCACAAGAGGCGAACATACCATGGTCAGACCGGGTCTGATGCTCTATGGCTATTCACCGAATCCCGACCTGCAGGAGAGCCTTGATCTTCGTCCGGCGATGACCTTGAAAACACGCGTCGTCTACGTGAAATATCCTCCCGCGGGGACGACCGTCGGCTACGGCGCCACCTGGAGGTCACCCGGGAAGCGGTGGATAGCCACGCTGCCGATCGGTTACGGCGACGGTTACCCGCGACGCCTTGGCAACCGCGGCTGGGTGATGTTGCGCGGGCGACGCTGCCCGGTTGTCGGACGCGTTTCCATGGATCAGATCACGGTCGATGCGGGTCCGGAGGCGTACCTGGATGATGAAGCGGTCCTGTTCGGAGGCGGCGCTGGCAACCGGCTCCCACTCTGGGAACTATGCCGGTCAATCGACGCCATTCCCTATGAGCTGCTCTGCGGCTTGACCGCAAGGGTGCCGCGAGTGTATATTGAATAGTTGCCATTATCCGGCGATACCTGCCGGCGGTCACTATGACAGTTACCGGCGGTCATTCTGATAATTACCGGAGGGTCATTCTGAACGAAGTGAAGAATCTCGCTTGTCGGGCTTGAGACCCTTCACTGCGTTCAGGGTGACGATCCAGAATGACGAAATAAGCGCCATAGCCTGATATTCAATGTTCAAAATATCCTGAAAAACGGAAATCTTCATGAACAGACATTCGCTGTCAATAGTTGGATATACAACACTTTTCCTACTGTCAGTTCTGTTGCCTGCGAACCGGCTTCTCGCCGATATTAACGACCCGGCATATCACACGTTGGAGGAGATCCACGCCCGGATCTTTGCGCTGCAGGATTCTGTGCCGCAATGGGTCAGGGTCGATTCCATCGGTCACAGCCAGGAGGACGGGCTGCCGATCTATGTTGTCAAGGTCAACGAGCGGGTCAACGAGGACAATTCCGGACGTCCGGCGGTGTTCTTCCATGATCTGCACGCCGAAGAAGTGCTGGGTGTTGAATTCCAAATGTGGCTGCTGGAAAAGCTGGTCAGGCACGACGACCGGAAATCGCGCGACTGGTGGCGGTATATTGACACCTGGATCTGCCCGACATCAAACCCGGAAGGCTTGCGGGAAGTGTACAGAACCGATCCATCCTGGCGTAAAAACAAACGCTGCAATATGCAGGACGGACGATTCCGCTGGGTGAAGGGCTGGGGCGGCGACACGTCCGGCGTTGACATGAACCGAAACTTCCCGCTGTTCTGGTCGCACGGCGACAGGTTTCTGAAACTCAGCCGCAATGAACTGTACGACTATTACCGCGGACCCGGTCCGCTCAGCGAAGCCGAAACGCAGGCGCTTGACCGCTTCATCGATCGGATACGCCCGTTGTTCGCCCTGACCATCCACAGCTCGAGAACCGGCAATGTCGCCGAGCGGATCTACTATCCGTGGGGAAGAGGCTGGGAGAAGTATTCAAATCCCAAGCTTTCGCCGGATATAGACGCGATTAGAAATCTTGCCGAGTCCATGGTGGCGCGCACCTCCAAGTACGGTCAACCGGCGCAGACTTATCTTGCCGCACCGATAAGCAGCTGGGTTGGCGAGTGTGATTCATATTTTTACTGGAAATACGGCGTATTTTCGATGAGGATCGAAATCGGCGGCGCCGATGAGGCGATGCAACCGGATTCCGCGGGTATTATGCAGGTAATCGATGGCTGCCACAACGGCATCGAATACCTGCTTAACTGCGCTATCGAGACGACCAACACGGACGAAGACGACAGGGGTGAAATCGACCAGAGACGCGTCGATATCAAGACCGTCGATCAGCAGCGACCGGTCTCAGCGGTTCTCCAGATGAAGAACAGGTCGTCGCCGATGATGCCTTTCCGCAGCACGGGTTCATTCACCGGTCTTTATCAATGGCTGCTGCCGATCGGTTATTCCGATACGCTGACGGTTCGCAAATACGGTTACTACTCCCATCGCGGCAGGATTACGTCCAACACGCCGCGCTCGGCACTGGTGACGGTCAACATGACTCCACTGCCCTTTCACACGCTGACGCTGCAGACGTTCGGCGCGGACAGCGCGCTCATTGATGATGATATTGAGCTTGAGGTTCGTCAAACCTGGTCTCCACAGGCTGTGAGCGGATGGGGTTCGGGGGAGTCCGGATCACGCATCGACGTCCCGTTAAATCATCCGGACAACATGCGGCGGTACGTTATACAAGCCGGACGGGTGCAGATCGACCTCCCGGAGGGCGGGTACAGCCTCACCCTTGTTGACGGTTCAAACCTGGTCCCGCGCCGCGTCGAGATGGATCTTGTTTCGGATTCCGCACTGTCGGTCGTTCTCGCGGAAGCGGTTCCGATGCTGAACCAGGATTTCGACGGAGCGGACCTGCTCTACACATCGGACAACCTCGTCAATCCCAGCGGGCAGGCCGGCGATTCGCTCGCCAGGTGGGAGGTCACCGACGGCATTTATCATTCGTATCCCCGCTGTCTGACGGATACGCGGTACGGCAGCACGCTGATAAATGAGGACGGCTGGTGCGCCCCGTACAATATGCTCGACGATCATTTCAATCTCGAAACGGCCGGCGGCGTTGCGCTGGTTTACTGGCTCAACCAGGCTCTTGAGCCGGGATACGACTCGATGTGGGTGGAGGTTTCGACTGATGGTCAGCCGGGAAGCGACCCGGACGACTGGACGTGGATTCAGGTTGCTCCCGCCCACCAGGAGTTATCGATCCTTCAGAACGTGCCGCTGCGTCCCTGGAACGCCGCGTCGGTCAACCTCCAGCAATACGCGCCGTGGAAGCGGTTTGTGATCATGCTTGACGATTATGCGGGAGAACCGACGTTCCACTTCCGTTTCCACATCCGGTCGGACGAGTTCATCCGCGAGGACGGCGTTTACATCGATGATGTGATGCTGTTGGCGTCGGGTGTTGCGGCAACCTCAACGGCTTCCATGCCCGCGTTGCCTCTCCGGTTTCGACTTGACAAGCCCTATCCCAATCCGTTCAACGGCGGGCTCAGCGTCCCGTTCACTCTTCCCCGCGAGGGACTGGTGGAGGTGGCGCTGTTTGATTTATGCGGCAGGCGGGTCTGGATGGGTCTGTCGGCTCATTATCCGTCCGGTGCTCACGTGATGAGCGTCGATGTGGGCGACCTGGCTTCGGGAATGTATCTGTTGCGCGGGATTTCGCCCCACGGCCGGGATGTCAGGAAGGTCGTACTGGTTAAATAGTCCTGTTGAGAAATCATCCATATCTTCAAACTCAAACCCGGGGTCGCCTTTGGTTCGTGTCAGGATTATAGTTTTCATATTGATTGCTTCGATATCTCTTTCACGAGATGCCGCCGCAGCCGGATTGACCGTCATTCCGCGTGGAGGTTTATCCCAGCCGCTTGGAGCGACTGCAGGCGACTTCAAGCTCGGTTATATAGTGGAGCTGGACTTGTATAAACCACCCGCCGACGGAGCCGGCACCTGGGGTGTGCGCATCGGTTTCCAGCGCTGGAATCCGAATGCCGACGCGATGTTGAAACTGGGCGACCGGGAATTCGAGGTTGAGAAGAGCCGGGGCTGGCGCGCCGTCGGTGAACTGTCCGGCGTTGCGGCCTGGAGGCTTAGGGCGCTGCCCGGGTGCCTGGGTAACATCCGGATCGAAGGAGGTGTTGGTCTGTTCTGGCTGCGTCAGCCGGATATATTTGTCAAGGGATATCACGCCGTGGGAAACAGTGCGCTGAACCGTGAGATCACGCTCGAACACGACAGCCAGGTAACGGCAGGCATATCCGCCGGTTTTTCAATGCCGATTGCGGGCAGGATCGAACCCATGGTGAGGTGTTACCATATCCTTACATCGGATGGGACGACATCCATCCTGACCGCGGGGATGGGATTGTTGGTGGAGTAGGAGTTGGAATCAATAGAACGTCTCGACTTCAATTCGTCCCCATCTGCGGGCGATGCGATCGGCCGCCCGCTGCCATATAATCGCCACAATCAACGACACAACCGTAGTCAACGCCAGCCTCGACCATAGCGTTGCTATGCCAAGATCGGGAAGTGAAAGCGTCGCTGAAGATCCATACAGCGCATGTCGCCACAGTTCCGCCCAGTAAGTGATCGGCAGCAGTTCGCCGATATCGGCGAGGTATCCCGGGAGTATGCTCAGCGGGATCACGGCGCCCGAGAGAAGAAACAACATTCCCGCCACACCCTCGACCATCACCCAGCCTAAGCGGTCAACAAGCAGCATTACGCCGGCGAGTATCCAGCCCAGCGCCAGGCAGCCGGCAAGTCCGACGGCGAACCCGCCGAGCAGCATCAGCCAGTCGATGCCCCCTGTTCGTACGGGTGTGCCGAGGAAAAGAAAGCCGGCGATGATGGTTAGAGCCGCTCCGACGGTGGCGATGCCGATCTTGGATGTCGCTCTGCCGAACAGTTGCACCGGAAACGGCACGGGAGCGATATATATATAGCGGAGTACACGGTAGTGCTCCCGGTCCTCGACCACCGCCCAGCCGCAGCCCTGCAGGATAAGCCTGACGAATATGAATACGCCTGATCCCGCCATCACAAAGGAGATAAAGCCTGTCTGGTGGGCGTCACCCAAAATCACGAGGTACATGAAGACCAGGATCAGCACTCCGGACGCCGGCGCGAGCAGGGCGATCAGCAGGTAGACCAGCGGCGGCGCCCAGTTGCCGTCCATGTTCCAGCCGAGGAGGACGCTGGCTTTGTAAGCCTGATATATTTTCGAAAAGGATGTTGACATAATCGATCTACAAAAAATACGCGGGATCGTTTGAAACCCGGATAGCATAGCTATCCGGGCCACCCAGGCTGTTCTTTTCCCCCTACAGAGCAGCGGGGAATTGCCCAACTTTCCCCCCCTACAGAGTAAGGGAATTACCCAACTTTCCCCCCCTGCAGAGTAGGGGGGGACTAAGGGGGGTTACGCTGTTTCCTTCTCCTGATTCGCCGCTATAAACGCCGCCCGGCATCGGTCATGTTATCGCGCAATTCACGGGCGCGATTTCGTAATTCTCCGTGACCGTTGGCAACTGATATATTCATTTTTATCATAAGGTAACCCC
>JALGVR010000089.1 GCA_025774605.1 bacterium
AAAGAGCTGGTTGTCATCAGCGGCAAGGGAGGAACCGGGAAGACGAGTATTGTTGCTTCGTTCGCCGCCCTGGCAGGTCAGTCTGTTCTGGCTGATTGCGACGTGGACGCTGCAGATCTGCATCTGGTTTTAGCCCCTGATGTCCGGCACAGCGAGGAATTTCTGGGAGGCAAAGTATCGACCATCGATCCGGATATATGCACCGGGTGCGGGCTTTGCGCCGAATCCTGCCGATTTGATGCCATAAGGGAATCAGATGACCCGGGTGTGCCGTTAAATAAGCTGTTTACGGTTGATCCGGTCGCCTGCGAAGGGTGCGGTGTGTGTAAGTTCGTCTGTCCTGAAGATGCGGTCGATCTCGTTGACAGGAAAGCCGGAGACTGGTTCGTATCGGAGACGAAATTCGGTCCGATGGTTCATGCAAGGTTGGGGATTGCCGCCGAAAATTCCGGAAAGCTTGTAGCCCTGATAAAGACTAATGCGGAACAGATCGCGTCGGAGCGTCGATTGGAGCTTGTGATTGTGGACGGATCGCCCGGTATAGGCTGCCCGGTTATCTCTTCAATCACCGGCGCCGATCTGGTTTTAATTGTCACTGAGCCGACCATGTCCGGTCAGCATGATCTGGCGCGGGTATCGGATCTTACAAAACACTTCAACATACCTGCTGTGGTTTGCGTGAATAAATGGGATATTAACCCCGACGTATCCGGCAGCATACAGGAATGGTGTGAAAAGCGGGAACTTGAAATGGTGGGGAAGGTTGAATACGACAGATCGGTAACGGAAGCACAGATAGCCGGGAAGAGCATTATCGAGTTTGGAAACGGGAGAGTTACATCCGAGATAAAACAGATGTGGGAAAAAATACGAGAAAAGCTGCAACTGGGTTGATTCTTGGGTGATGCTTCCCGGTGGCTGTCGCTTTGAACGAAGTGAAGAATCTCGTCCTCATCCCCTCGCCATTGGAGATTCTTCACTTCGTTCAGATTGACGAAATGAGAAATTTAACACAGTGCCGGTAATTGGTTAAAACTCTGGATGTTTAACCGGCCGATACAGGTCCAAACATCTGAAAAAACAAAAAGAGGTCAGAGAATATGCCTGAAGAACAAAGTAGCAGTAATCCAAAAAATTCGATGCGAGTTCAAGCAAGGCAACAGAACAACCTGGATCAGCAGGATATTGAATTACGCATGGACAAGGTTAAACACAAGATTATGGTACTTTCGGGCAAGGGTGGCGTCGGTAAAAGCACCGTTGCCGTCAACCTTGCCTCTGCGTTGGCCATAGCCGGAAAGAAGGTTGGACTGCTTGATATTGATATTCACGGTCCAAGCGTTCCACAAATGTTGAACCTGACAGCAGAGAGACTGAAGACAACCGGCGATGTCATTACACCCGTCAATTTTACTGAGAACCTCAAGGTGATATCCATGGGGCTTCTATTGGAAAGTCGGGATGAAGCGGTGATCTGGCGCGGTCCGCTGAAGATGAAGATAATCAAGCAGTTTCTCAAGGATGTCGATTGGGGTGAACTTGACTATATGATCGTTGATTCGCCACCGGGCACCGGCGACGAACCGTTGTCCATTGCGCAGCTTTTGCCGGGAGCCGACGGTGCGGTGATTGTGACGACGCCGCAGCAGGTTTCCGTGGCGGACGTAAGACGGTGTGTCGGTTTCTGCCGTAAACTGTCGCTGAAAGTGCTCGGAGTGATTGAGAACATGAGCGGTTTTGTGTGCCCGAATTGCGGGTCAAGAATTGACATCTTCCGGTCGGGTGGAGGCGCCCGAATGGCTGCCGAAATGAGTATCCCGTTTCTGGGAAGTATACCGATCGATAAGGCTATCGTGGATACCTGCGACGAGGGCGAGCCGTATATGCTCAAGTTTGCCGGGTCCGAAGCCGGGAGGGCGTTTAATCTCGTAGTTGAAAACCTTACCAGGATCAAACAGAGAGAGGTTGAAGTGTCAACAGCGGAACAATCAATCGCCAAAAGGGATAATCGGACGGTCCGCATTGCGCTGCCTGTGATTGGCGGCAGGCTCTGCGCCCATTTCGGGCATTGTGAATCGTTTGCTTTGCTGGATGTTGACGAGCAGGAGAAGACGATAAATCATTCCACCCAGATACCATCTCCGGGTCACCAGCCGGGTGTCCTGCCGGTTTGGCTGCATGAGCAGGGCGCCAATATCATTATTACCGGCGGGATGGGTTCAAGAGCCAGGGACCTGTTTGAAGGGCACGGCATCAGTGTGATCATGGGTGCTCCGGAAGAAACGCCGGAACGGATTGTGCAGCTGTACCTTGAAGGATCCCTGGTCACCGGTGAGAACATTTGCGATCATTAGCGGGATGGTGATCTTATGCCCATTTACGAATATGAATGCAAACGCTGCCACAACCGGTTCGAGCGGTTGGAGAACGTATCGCGGGAAGCGTTGATAACCTGTCCTGTCTGCGGTGGTGAGGCTCAAAGGCTGATCAGCAGGACAGGTGCGATCCTGTTCAGGGAATCGACCGGTTCATCGAGGAATTCAGAATCAGGAAAAACACGTTGCGGAGCCCTGACTCCCTGCTGCGGCTCGGAGACGGTTTGCGAAAGGAGACCCTGCGATTGAAAGATGAAATAACCGACTACTACCTACTTGAGTAAAAAATCGTATGAAAGATGCTGTCATTCCCGCGAAGGCGGGAATCCAGGCAACTAACGTAATATCAAATGCTTATCTGGATTCCCGCCTTCGCGGGAATGACAAAATTGTGACTTTTTTAATAACGGTTATATATGCAAGTAGGTACTACCAGCCATAAATAATGCCGGAAGGGAATCATGAAATTATTTCAATATAAGGACAAGGAATATGAGATAGATTCTGGAGGATTCCTGTTGGATTTCGACCAGTGGGACGAAGATTTCGCTGAAGGAATGTCACCGAATATCCAGATAGATAACGGCTTAACGAAGGCACATTGGGATGTGATCAGTTTTATCCGCGACACTTTCAAAGAACTTGGCAAATGTCCATTGGTGTACCAAACATGTAGAATGAATAAACTCAGCCTGAAACATCTGAGAAGTCTTTTCCCGACAGGATACTTGAGAGGCGCCTGCAAACTCGCCGGCATTACCTATAAAGAAGGTTATTTGAAATATTCCTGGGTGATGAAAAAAGCAGAGGAAGCTTCAACATTTCAAGACAAAACTTATACCGTTGATATACGAGGCTTTTTGGTTAATCCTGATGAATGGGATGAACAATTCGCCATCTATAAAGCTTTCGAAATGAAGATGCCTGATGAAATGACAAGTAAGCACTGGCAGATAATTCATTTTCTTCGTGAGAACTACAAAATAGAGAACAGAGTTCCAACTGTCTATGATACATGTGAAGCTAATGATATTGAAATAGAAGAACTGGAAGAGCTTTTTCCCGATGGTTATCATCGCGGTGTTGTTAAATTAGCAGGATTACGTGTAAGATAACAACTTCAAGCCAACCCGATCTGGAAACCGGAAACTGCGGGAATCACTACCCCTGTGCGGAAGGGGGCGCGATGCGAGGAGTTGCGTGAGTAGAGAGGTATAAATGAAAGAAAAAGTTAAAATCGGTGTCATTATCTGCGACCGGTACAGAAACTGCGCGGGTGGCAAGTGCTTGAGAGCTCTGCACAATAGAGAAGGAGCGTTCAGCGTTTACGGGGACAGCGAGGTCGAATTGGTGGGTTATACTACATGTGGAGGCTGCCCGGGCGGTAATATTGAATATGCACCGGAGGAAATGCAAAAGAACGGCGCAGAGGTGATCCACCTGGCCACGGGATTCATAGTCGGTTATCCTCCCTGTCCATATCTTACCTGTTTCAGGGAATTCATCACGGCGCGATATGGGATAAAGACCATCATTGGAACACATCCTGTTCCGCAGAAGTACTACAATGTGCATAAATCGCTGGGAACCTGGTCCGACCCCGAATGGGAGGAAATCCTCCAACCGACCTTAACCGATGAAAAAACACGCAAGGCTTACGATTGAAGAGAGTCCAGCCTGGCGGCGACAGGGCACGGAAATGACGGTTTACAGGAGCACGGGGGACACTTCACCTTACAGCGCAATCGTTATGACTGCAACCCGACTGCGGGAGAACCCGGTGTTCACCGATCAACCCTTTTAAGGAGAATTGGAATCTGTAGAGATGTCTGAGGTCAGGCAGGGTTCGACGCTTCTCTTTTCCTGGATCATAAAGGGAGCGTACTCGCTGAAAAATCAGCTTACAAGCCTTTTCACCAACTCAAGTAATTCCCTCTCATCAACCGGTTTGGAGAGATAGCCGTCCGGTGGCGGAATTCGTTTGCGTGTAGAAATAAATTGCTCGAAATCGTCGGAAACTCCGGTAATTATAACAATCGGGATCGATTTCCAATTATCGTTTTCACGCAAGGTTCTGTAATACTTCACACCTGACATTTCCGGCATGCTGATATCCAGAGTGATCAGATCCGGTGGAGTCTCGCCGATTTTTTAAGGGCTTCCTCCCCGTTTTCTGCAGTGATAGTATTATAACCGTTATCCTCCAGCAGACTGGCGAAATATGTCAGTGTATCCGGTTCATCATCGATGACGAGAATGGTCTTTTTGTCGGTCATGATACCTTTCCTTTTTTATTTGAAATCGTTTGAAGACAGTGCAATGCTTCTTCTTGGAATCGATACATTGAAACCGCTACCCTTGTTCACCTCCGATTCCATATTGACCAACTGAGTAACCTCCATGCCGAGCTTATAGTGCTTGATCAGGTCAGTCAATCCGTCAACACAGTTATGACAGGAAGTTACAACCACTTCCGCTCCCGTTTCTCTCAACTGATCCGCCTTGATTTTTGCCGACTTGAGTCGGAGCGGAGTGTATTCCGACATCGACATGGCTCCGCCGCCGCCGGTGCAGCAGTAGTTCTCGCTTCGATTCGGATACATCTCGCGGAAGTCGGTTACAACCAGGTTCAGCAGCTCGCGCGGCTCTTCGAACAACCCACAGCTTCGAGCGTTATTACATGAATCATGGAATGTATATGACTTCGTGTTTCTCGTCTTGTCGACCTTTATCCTTCCTTCCCTGACATACCTGAGCATGGTTATCACGGAGCTTTCCATCGGAATCTCAACATCCATTCCCGCCCAGTTCGGTCCTTCGCATCGTGTTGACCGGTATCCGTGCCCGCATTCGGAAATTACGATCTTCTTGGCTCTCAGTTCCTTTGCCTTTTCGTACACCCGTCCGGCAACAGCTCCTCCAAGCGCATCGTCACCCGAGAACAGACCGAAGTTGGTCATGTCCCAGCCTTCGCTTGGCATTGTCCAGTTTTCGCCGGCCAAATGAAAGATCTTCCCGGCGTCGGAGATCGTCCGTGGATCATATTTGACCTCGCGTGGATTAATCGTATAGACGATGTCGGCGTCCATCTTGTCAATGGGAATAACGGCGGTGGGGTCATCCAGTTCAGATTGCATCTCCTCTGACATCCACTCAATCGTATCGATGTAGTCCTCCGGCAGAACACCCATCTGATTGCCGATTTCCCACTGATCCTTGCTGACAACAGCCACGCCTTCGGGCATGATTCCGACCGAAACCAGCAGGCCTCTCATCATGCGGTTGAAGGTGGCATAATCCACACCCATCGGACAGTTGATCGAACAGCGCCGGCAGTTTGTGCATTTTCCGAAGACGATGTCCTTCAATTCCTCGAGCTCTTCAACCGTGAAGATACTCTTGGCGCCGACCCACCACGGGAACACTCTCCCGGTCCAGTCAAAGTGACGTTTGAAAATCTTGCGGATCCTGTCTGCCTTATAGGCTGGGGCAAACGTGGGGTCGTCCGGATTGGTTAACACATAATGACACGACCGGGTACAGTTTCCACAGTGAACACAGGCGACCAGTGAACCGACAATCTGCCGGTTCAACTTTTCAGCCATCCCCTCTATTAACACTTCCGCTTGATGCGATCTCTTTTTGTTTGTCATTGATTTCTCTGTTTGCTCCTGATGGAATTAACCGCGCCGGGTTCCTCGCAGCGGAAATACCCCCCGGAAGCCCATGGTTTTCCCAAGGTAGTAACGGGTAAACGGATAATACAGGTAGTGGGATATCTTGCTGAAGGGAACGTATACCAGGAAAAACGCCGTCAACCAGAAATAGGTCAACAGAAAGGTTTCCCCCTCCTGCCACCGGTTAGGAACTGAAAATGCCGCAAAGAAGAACCAGACGGTGAGGAGTATCAGCGAAAAGTAATCGTCCGGACTGCTGATGGCACGCAAGACCGGTATGGATATTCTCCTTATAATTCGCATTATGCCAACAATGAATGCAGCGACGATCACAACCTGAAAAATAGTTGTTATTAAAGTAATTTCAAGGACTTCAGGTGCATAAGGTATAATAACCGACAATGCTATTGCGGCTGTCACCCCCATGTGGAAAATCCCAAACTGAAACCACATCAGTACATGTTTTCGCGCGCTTTCCATCGACCAGGGCATGAAGATGTTCGCCCAGGAGTAGATTATCCCTTTTCCTTTCGTCGTACCGGGCAGACCGGTCGGCGCCTGCCTCTCCTTTCCCGCCTTGAATCGCATCAGCCAGATGAGACGGACGGCATAGACGCCTGCCATTATCAGCAGGGCGGTTTCCTGCAGTCTATGTTCTGCAAAGTGTAACGCTTCGCTCATTGGTATCCTCGTGGGTTAGTCGATGGCTGCGAGTTCAACAGCGAAGGATTTATAATCCCTGTTGTCCGCAGCGCAGATGATGACTTCTTTGATTCCGGTATCACCGGAGAGATACCTTTTGATGGATTCAATCATCACCTTTGCGCAGACCGGCAGCGGAACGGCAAAGAAACCGGCTCCCATCGGCGGGAAAGCCAACTGTTTTATGCCCTTTTCCTCCGCGCATTTCAGCGCATTCTCCATCGTGATCAGCAGCTTGCCCTCGATATTCTCTTCATGAAAAGCGGGACCTGCGGCATGGATGATGTAACCGGCTTTCAGCTCTCCGGCCGCGGTGGCGACTGCCTCACCGCTCTTGATACCGCCGATTTTCTCAAGCTCCTCCTTGATGGTTGAACCGCCCCGCATTGAGATCGCGTTGCCGAAGCCGGATCCCAGCGCCAGATCAGGTCTTGCGTAGAATACGAAAGCCTCCACATCGAGCGCTGTTAAATCACCTTTTATCAAACGAATAGTACTTTGATTAATCTTGACGCTATCAGGCATGGCAGCAAACCTTGGATTAATTGACTGATTCAGCCGTTATTGTCAGTGCGGGGTCAGGCTGATTCATTTGCGCGCTGGAGCCGAAACATGTTGAGGACTCGGAAAATTACTCCCGCCGAATACTGTGGATCAGCTCGCGCACGGTTATGGGTTCATGTCATTCCACTGACGTGACCATACATTATGCAGCAGTGTCATCACCATCCCACAGCCCGTTTTGCTTGTGAATATCCTTCTCCCTTTCAGCAAGGTTACGCAATTTATAGGCTGAATCGCGGAGCATTCCATACAGGACTCCGCAGCTTTTGTCCTGCCGGTTATTATCGCCCTCGTCCGCCAGGATGATCATCTCGCGTGTCAGACGCAGGACTTTGGTGATGTTTGTGTTATAAGGTTTTAACACTGGATTGGTTGATTATTGGATATCTGTTTATTGTAATGCACAAGTCGTGCCGGGATTGCCTGATTGTACATGGTGGAGTTATCTGCTGGAATAACAAAGTGATAAAAAATATAGTGAAGTGGCGGGGAAAGAGAAAGCGGGAGGTGTTACCAGTTGATTTTGTTACACATTAGTGATAATACTGAATTACAGCAGGCGAGAAATAATATTATGTTTTGTATTATCAATTAAATAGAAAAACATGCGTTTATTCGAATATGTCCATGAATAATACAGTTACATTAGTGTATTACGTTACATATCGCTCAATACAGTACCCGGTATAGTGTTGTTCTGCTGATACCGA
Organism: bacterium; assembly: GCA_025774605.1. GTDB lineage: Bacteria > Electryoneota > AABM5-125-24 > Hatepunaeales > Hatepunaeaceae > JALGVR01. The sequence goes on from JALGVR010000089.1 coordinate 8,029, forward strand.
GCAATCTGGCGGCTTTCGCCTTGTTTCCTCCGGACCGTTGAAGCGCTTCACGGACGCCATCCATGTCAATTTTGGGAGGACGACCGGGGCGGGCTGGTTTCGATTTTCTCTTGTAATCCACGATTTCCGGAGGCAGGTGCTCCACTCCCAGGACGCCGTTGTTGCATTTGATCATCCCGTACTGTATGGCGTTTCCCAATTCCCTGACGTTTCCGGGCCATTTGTATTTCATGAGTACGGACATTGCCTCAGGGGTGACGTCCCTGACGCGCTTGCCTGTATCCATGGAGAATTTATCGAGGAAATGTTCAACCAGGAGCGGTATATCACTCTGTTTTTCGCGCAGACTGGGCAGGTTAACGGGAACAACAGCAAGCCGGTAATAGAGGTCTTCGCGAAACAGTCCCTGCTGGGTCAAAAGCTTCAGGTCGCTGTTTGTTGCACATATCACGCGTAGATCCACGTGAATATACTTTTCCCCGCCAACGGGAATGAAACATCTATCCTGGAGGACTCTGAGCAATTTAACCTGCATCGAAGGGGATATTTCGCCGATCTCATCGAGGAAGATCGTTCCGCCTTCAGCCAGCTCGAATCTTCCCTTTCTGTCATGTATGGCGCCCGTAAACGCGCCCTTGACATGACCGAACAACTCGCTCTCAAGGGTTCCTTCCGGCAGGGCGCCGCAGTTGACGGGAACAAAAGGCTCCGATGACCTCCTGCTCATCCGGTGGAGCGCAGTCGCCACCATCTCCTTGCCGGTGCCGCTTTCGCCCTGTATCAGAATTGGTACGTTTACATCCGCCAGCTCGCGGATCGAATCGAAAACCTTTTGCATCGAAATATGGCGCCCGATGATCCCGTGAAATCCGCGGCTCTCTTCCAGTCTTTTCCGCAGATGAACAACCTCAGAAACATCTCGAAAGATGATCAGCGTGCCGATGATTTTACTGTCGGGTGGATTGATGGTTACGACGGACATCTCCAGGTCAATCTTTTCTCCGGATTTTCGTTTGAATGATCCCGGATACTTCAGCCTGGTATGCGAGATTACCTTGTCATCGCAGAATGAACAATCCCCTCCGCAGAACCGTCCCGGAAAAACCTCATGGCAGTCGCGACCGATGACTTCGTTTAAGTTATAACCGGTGATTCTCTGTGCCGCCTGGTTAAAGAAGTAAATTCTCCGGTCCATGTCATGCGCCATCACCCCATCCGTAAGGTTATCCAGAAGCGAGCCGAACGTCAATCGCAGTTCCCGCACGGTATCGATGAAGCCCGATTGGAACAGGCATGAAACGCGGTGCCGTATCTCGTCGCGAACATCAGAAAAAGCCTTTTCACCGTTTCCGGTTTGATAGGACTCATTCTTCCCGGGATCGATCAGAGGCCAGTGAATTCTTGCCGGTGACCCGGGAAATGTCGGACAGATCTCCTTTGCCTGGTTGCAGAGAGTGACCACGATGTCGAAAGGTTGTGATTTTATCTGGTTCAGGGAGTAGGCTGCCCTTGAGGGTATTTTAATTCCAATCGCTTTCATTGACTGTAATGCCAGAGGATTGATGGGGCGACGCCCGTCCCCCGCGTTGACGACTTCTATATCTGAGGAAGCGTAGTCCTTTGCGAAGGCTGCAGCCATTTGACTTCGACCGGAATCACCGGTGCATAAGAAGAGAATTCTGAACATTGTCAATCCATTCAACTTGTGGGATTACACTTTAATATACAAATAGGTGTTCATAAATGCGCCATTGATAGTTACACATTTGCATCCGGTTATTTTTTTCATAGATTGTTGGAAATTTCATTCCATAAGGCGGGCATGAGAGCATTGTTACAAAATTCCACCTGAGGACGCTATACTGGTCGGTGTACCCGGCCAAGTAAACCGGGGGCGATGGAGTCGTCGGGTGGTAACGCGATAGATGCTTCCTGACGCCGGCAGCGCTGGTTATTTTCCACGGCACTTCCATTCCTGATTCTTCATTATCCTTCAGTCATTCTCTGGACGCAGCCATCTGCGAATTAAGCTGAGATCTTAATCCTGCTTCAGGGGTTATCGGCTGCGGAAATGGCTTTCATGGCTGAAAAGGCTCACGAGGGTAAAATGGGCCGCGGTCGTTTCATCGCCAGAAAGCAGTAACGAAATGGTGTCTTTTTTCAGCGGGGCGGGATGGCTGAAGCCCTCCCTCCCCGCCCTGTTTTTCTGGGGACTATGGGGTTTCCTGACCAAGCTGGGCGCCCGGAAGGTTCCCTGGCAGACGATGCTGATCTTCTTCGCCCTTGGTACCCTGACAATAGGCTTGCTTGCCAAGCCAACATTTTCAGGCTTCGGCGTGTATCATCTTATCGGGCTTGCGGCGGGATTAGCCTGTGCGGTCGGATTTATGTACTTCTTCATCGCCATGTCGCGAGGTTCCGCATCGGTTGTTATCCCGGTGACCTCTCTTTACGTTGTGGTGGCATCGGTAATGGCATTTATTATTCTTGCCGGACCGCTCACGCTTAAAAAGGTAATGGGCATTGTCTGTGCGGTGATTGCAATAGTATTACTGGCGGGTTGAGGTTTGAAAGAACTCTATCGTAAGTTGGCATCGGCGGTTGTAGCAATGAAAGCCGACGAAGTACGGCTTTTGTCTCAACAGGCGCTTGAAAGAGGCTATCCTCCAGAGGAAGCCATTCAGCTTGGTCTGGCCGCCGGGATCTGCCGAAAGACGCTGGACAAGCGGTTCCCGGTATTTTTCTCGATAAAGGATCCCTTCAGCCTGGCCGCCCTGGTGACGGGATCGGAGGCTTTTTTAATTGGATTGGTAAAGACACCTCGGGAGATACGTCAACTGCTGGATGTCTGTTGTGAAAATCAGTTGCAGCTCGTTGAAGCCATCTGCGCGGAAGGTTATATTCCGCTTATCGGCGCCCCAATATCTTCGGGAAGTCTGATCGGACCCCAATGGTTTCGGGAATTCGCCCAGCCTTACCTGGAGAGGCTTTTCTGTCAAGTCAAGGCTTCAGGGCAATTTAACTGCATGCACATCTGCGGCGAAGTCAGTCCGCTGGTCGGGCGATTACCCTTACTGAATCTGGATCTTCTCAGTTTTGAGGAGTGGTGCAAACCGCTCTGGGACAGGATGCCTGAAACAATCCCGATGGGGTATGTCCCGACCGATCTGTTTGCCCGTGGTTGTGAAGAAACCGTCGAGAATTCAACGGGGGAATGCCTGAAAAACCTTCCGGAGTATTCCGTGCTGTCAACTGCCTGCGACCTGCCTGCAAACGCCGATCCACGGTTGGTACAGCGGATGATGCAGATTGATCTTTAGTATGCTGAGCCGATTGCGAACATTCAGAATAAGGATAAAACCTGAAGAGAAGACCCTCCCTGGAATAAAGGGCGAAACCATCAAGGAATCTCTCGAACGGGGGGGGATTCTCTTTCCCAACAACTGCGGCGGCAAGGGTAAATGTCTCAGCTGCCGGATAGAATTCACCTCTGATGCTCCACCGATGACCGACCGCGAGAGGAGCCTGTTCGATCCTGCAGGCGGCTCGCGAATGTCCTGCCAGCATAAGGTAAACCGAGATATGGATATCGTCGTACCCGGTTTCAGCATCAGGGACGATGAAAAGAAGTTGCGTGATTTCAGGATCGCCAGCGGAGGCAAGGGGTTCGGCATCGCGATTGATCTTGGAACAACACTGATTGCTCTGTATCTGGTGGATCTCGAATCGGGTGAGATCATTTCACAACATGCCTTTGTGAATCCGCAGATGCCCTTCGGTGGTGACGTTATGTCGAGGTTGGAGGCTGCCAAAAAGGATC
>JALGVR010000167.1 GCA_025774605.1 bacterium
GCGATCTCATCAGGCGTAACGTGGTGCGTCGTTTCGTCTATGATTACATCTCGCAGATGGATGAGAATCTTATTGAGTCCTTCCCCCGGCTGTTTGCAGAATGGCGCGCTTCGGTCGACGGGGTGGGCTCTTCATCGCCGGGTGATAATCCCGTCAGCCTGCTTTGCGCCCGACTCTATAAATACCTCTCGTCGAAAACCGCGAATTCCCAGCACTCAGAGTTGGATATCGAACGCCTGCTCGCTTCAGTTCTTGATGTCAAATCGAACGATAGTCTGGAGATAGGCGAACGCATCAAGAGTGAAAGATATGAGCTCTGGGGAGCCGGGGATCGTGAGGATAACGAGATCGCCGGCTTTATGCGGGATAATCTCATCGGCAGCGATCCTGTGTGGCTCGAGGAACTGGATATGGCGGCTCGTGCGGCGTGTTGCAGTTTCCCGGTGTTGATTTCGGGGGAGACCGGAACCGGTAAGGAGATGGTCGCCCGACAGATTCACAACTACAGCGCGCAGGTTGGTCAGAATTTCGTGGTGATCAACTGCGGGGCGCTGCCGGAGAGCCTCCTCGAATCGGAATTGTTCGGTTATGCCGGAGGAGCGTTCACCGGCGCCGACAGACACGGCAGGACAGGCTGGATTGAGAGAGCAAGCGGCGGGACATTGATGCTGGATGAGATCAGCGAGCTTTCGACGGGTGCGCAAACGGCGCTGCTCAGAGCCCTCCAGGAAGGAGAGTTGCAGAAGGTCGGCGGCGAGATCGTAAACGTTGATTTCAGGTTGATAGCAGTGAGCAACCGGCCGCTCGAGGAGCTTGTCAACAGAGGCGCATTCAGGCGTGATCTCTATTACCGGATCGCCGTAATTCCGATCCACCTGCCTCCGTTGAGGGAGCGGTTGGACGACATCGAAAAATTTGCCGTCATCTTTCTCGAACGCTTCATCAGCACGGGCGCAAACCTGTCCGCCCGCAGGATATCCGCTGAAGCTGTTGCCGATCTGAAGTCCTATTCCTGGCCCGGTAACGTGCGCGAGCTTGAGAATGTAATCGCCCGCGCCATGGTCCTGTGTCGCGGCCAAACGATCGAACCGCGTCATCTGGTATATACGCGGGAGTTCGGTCTGCAGCATTCAGTGGCGCGGGAGCTGAGCAGGAGAATACGGATGTTCGATGAACCGTCGCTCGCCCGCCTCAACTTCACGGCGATGGCGGAATTTCTCATAAGGAACCGCGATTTTATCACCAGCAGCGTCTGTGCTCGAAGCCTGAACATCAGCAGTACAACCGCGCGCAGGTATCTCGGTGTGTTAGCGGATAGAGGCATCCTTATCCGAAAGGGTGTGAAAAAGGGTGCACATTACCTGTTTGTCAACAATGGATGAGAAGCGTTCATGATTAACCGTCTCGCCATACTACTGCTGACAGTTACGGTTTATGTATTTGTACCGCAAAAGGTTGAAGCCGACGAATGGGATTCGACCGCGGTGGCGGCGATGGCTCGGCGCGCCGAGGAGACGGTCAGACGCGCCTATGGGGTCTTGTGGGATTTCAAGCTCCAGTTCGATCTTGCCGATACGGTTCGTGATCCCGGGCACACGGGCGTCATGGGTGAGGAGTATTCGCCGGTCACCACGACCATCGGTTATGAATATGCCAAGGAGCTGTCGACAAAGCCGGGCTGGGCGGGTTGGCTGGTTCGTGAGCTGGCGGAGCACGGGATATGGAAGGGCGCCGATGTGGCGGTGTCGATGTCCGGTTCGTTTCCCGCGTTGAATATCGCCGTGCTGGCGGCATTGCAGGAGCTGGGAGCTGACGTGAACTGTATATCATCGGTCGGGGCGTCGAGTTACGGCGCCAATGAACCGGGCCTGTCGTGGCCTGAAATGGAGAGACTGTTGCGGGAGGAGCATGTCCTGAAGATCGGCAGCAGCGCTGTAACACTCGGCGGCACCGGCGACAGGGGGCTTGAATGGAACGATTACGGCATGGATATGGCTATGCGGTCGGTCAAGCGCAGCCTGTTGCCGCTGATTAAACCCACCAGCCTGCGGGATGCGATCCGGAAGAGGATTCGTTTTTACGGGAATCCCCGGGACTACTTCTGCTATATAAACGTCGGAGGCAGTCAGGCTTCACTCGGCGGCGGCGCCAGAATGCGGTTTGACCGGGGCGGATGGTACTACGAACCGCTGCCTCGCAAGGGCGACCCGAGCGGGGTGATGGACCGGTTTCTGGCGGATGATGTCCCCTGCCTTAACCTGCTGTTTCTGGAGCGGCTGGACAAACGGGAGGGGATCACTTCACGTTGAATTCGATTGATGACAGATGGCTGATCGAACGGATGGTCGTCGGCGAATTGATGGTCAACGCTTACATAGTGGCGTGGAAACCGGCAAAAGAGGCGATAATTATCGACCCGGGCGGTGAAGCGGAGATCATCCTCGAACGCATCCGCGGGCTGGAAGTAAACGTGAAAGCCATCGTCAACACGCACGGTCACGGCGACCACATCGGCGGCAACCGGGAGATGAAGGAGGCGTTGGGCGTGCCGATAGTGATAGGTCGTCATGACGCCGGGATGCTGACCGATCCGTGGAAGAACATGTCCGCCCAGTTCGGGATGCCGGTCGATTCGCCGCCGGCGGATGAACTGTTGGACGAGGGCGACACGGTCACGGTCGGCGATGGCGGGCTGAAGGTCTTTCACACGCCCGGTCACAGCCCGGGGAGCATCGTTCTGGCGGCGGACGGCTTTGCGATAGTCGGCGACCTGTTGTTTGCCGGTTCGATCGGGCGCACAGACTTTCCCGGCGGCAGCCTCGACGTGCTGCTGAAGATGATTCGCGAGAAACTGTTCCCGTTGGGCGACGACTGCCTGGTACTTCCCGGTCACGGACCCCAGACCACGGTCGGCGAGGAGAAGCGGAGTAATCCGTTCCTCCAGCCGGGATTCAGGATTGATTGGTGAACTGTGATTTCACCCTTTAATGGTTT
>JALGVR010000011.1 GCA_025774605.1 bacterium
GCTGACGTTCGATCCACTCTCGCTGCTGCGCGGGGCGCTGGGGGAGTAGTTGTTGAAGCCGGAATCCAGGTCGCCCGGACAGGATTGTCCAAGCTCCCCACAACGTCATCCCCGTATTCGAACGTCATCCCCGCGCACGCGGGGATCCAGGGGCATCCTCAAGCAACAGATCATCATCGGGAATCGTCATCCCCGCGCACGCGGGGATCCAGAGGATGGCACGGGCAACTTGTTACCCGTGTTTCAAACCTCATATTATCAGCCTTTTGCAGGGAGGGGATTCTATCTCCCGACGGTTTTTTCGAATTACTTGACCATGAAACCCGGATAGCGGAGCTATCCGGGCCACCCGTCGTCATTCCAGGTTTATATAAATCCATTGGAGAGCACAATGAAACAGATCGCCTTACTGACAATATTTACAGTTCTCTGCTCAATCCTGACGGTTTCCCTCGCTGAGGACTCGAACCTTCCCCGCTCCAGGGAAGGCACGCTGATCGAATCCAGTTCACCCACCGAAGTGCTGGTGCGCGCCGGCGGGATCGGTTATTGGGAAAAGGGCATGAGCAAGAAGAAGGACATCGATAAAACACTGCTCAAGAGCGCCGAAGAAGACGGCAGGAAAGCCGCGGTATATTTCATTCTCTTCGGCGGCACCGATCCGCTGCTCTCGAACGAAGCCGAGCGAAAAAACTTCGTTCCATACCAGGACAAGTTCTTCACCTCCGACAACATCCGCAAGTATATCGCCTGGGAGGGAGAGGAATTCATTAAGCGGGTGAAGAAGCCGATAGTAAAGAACAGGAAATACGAACTGCACATCGAGAAGGCTTACAAGGTCAACAAACAGCTCATCGAGGATTACCTGAACAGCATCGGCGTACTGCCGGCACGCGCGGCGGTCGCCGAAGCGCTGGGCATGCCGATCATCATGGTCATACCTGCCGCCAAAAAGGGCGAGAATCCCATCGATCTGCTGCAATCGAACGAAAACCTGAGCCATGCCGCCAAGGTGATCGAGAGCTACCTGACCGCACGGCAGTACGACGTGGTCGTGCCCGAGCAGCAACTCGATCTGTCGGCGCTGGCGCTGGCGCAGCAATCGTTGGAGGATGTTGAAGAGGATTACAGCTATCAACTGGCGCTCTCCATCGGCAGCGATGTCTACATCACGTATGAAGTGAGCATCGAGGAGGATCGGCTGAACACGCGCAAGGCGGTCGTCAGCGTCCGGGCGTACGAGACCACCACGGCACGCCTTCTCGGAACGGAGACCGGTTACTCGCCTTCCGCGGCATCCGCGCCCAAGGTGTTGATCGAAAATGCGATAAACGACGCCATCGACAAGGCGCTGAGCCGGATAATGGACTACTGGAAGGAGGACCTCGACCGCGGCATCCAATACAAGCTGATCATCAGCATCCCGCCGGACTTCGACAAGGATCAATCCGAGGAGATCTCGTTTGCGTTCATGAACCTGCTTGAGAAGATCACCAGGAAGGGCAGGTTCAAGGAGAACATCATCACCGACCGGACGCTGGATTACCTGATCTGGTGCGATCCGGCCCAATACGATAAATCGACCAGGCTCTACATGAAGATTAAACGGGGGTTCAGCGATAATTTCGCCGGGGGAACCGTGAAGAAGGTGAACATCAACCGCAAGATGCTTCTGCTTCAGGTAGTGGCGGAGTAGGAATTTTATCAGGCTTCAGAATGAAAACCATGTCAACAATCACATGCATCTTTCTGCTGTTGACGGCGGCCTCCCGCGCCGCGCCCCCTGACTGGTTCGTCTCCGGTCAGCATCCGGGTTACCAGACCGAGTTTTACTTCGTCGGCGTCGGCTCCGGGGATTCTTATGAAGCCGCCGCCCGGCAGGCTTCCGCCCAGATCGCGCGCCAGATCGAGGTGAGGATCGAGTCGGAGAGCGCCGGCTTCATCAGCAGCTATGCCGATGATGACCGGGAGACGATCAGGTCGCAGTACGAATCGATCACCAGGTCATTCTCCAATGCCAGTCTCCAGAACGCTGAGATATCAGAGAAAGCCGTCGCAGACAACACTTACTACGTCCTGATGACGATCGACAAGGAGAAATACGCCGCCGGGCTGCGCGTGGAGCTCGACCGGATGAGATCGGAGATCAACCGGCAGTACAAAAACGCCGAACTGCTCATCGATGAGGGAAAAATCCTGCCGGCGTTCCAGACCCTGATCGAGACCGGCGATGCAGCCGCCGAGTTCCACGCCCGGTCTGTCCTGTACGCCTCGATCACCGGCAGTCCATACTTGACCGATGACATCATTTCCGCGCCAGCGCTGTTGACCGAAGTTCGTAAACTGATCGGCAGGATAAGTCTGGAAAAGATCTCCGGCGACAGGCAAACCGCCCAGAACGGCAGACTGCTGACGGAGCCTCTGACCGTAAAAGCCGTCATCAGGCGCGATACCGCTGCAATCCCGCTTACGGGACTAAGACTGGCGTTGAAGGACGAGGACAACAGACTTGTCGAGCGCCAACACACCGATAACCACGGCCTGGCGAGGTTCTGGGTATATGCTGCCGGGGAGGAGAGGGGAAAGGTTACCGTGGGCATCGATCCCGGCCGCATCCCGGCCGTCCTGAAGCGCGACTTCGGAGAGGTTCAGACAACATTCCACTACAACATCACCGCCATAGCGCCGATGACGTTTACGGTGCGGGTTCGTGACAAAGAGGGAAAGCGGTTGAAATCGGTCGAGGACATCGTGTCCAAATCCGTCCAGCAAGCCGGTCATCATGTCAGCGACGAAGCGGTGTTCATGCTGTCCGGTGTTGTATCGCAAGTCGACGCGCAACAGGTCGAAGCTCTGGACGGCAGGAAATACCTGGTTAAAAGTGAACTGGTGCTGTTCATCAGCGATAAACAGTCGGGCGAGAAGGTCGGTTCGCTGACGATCAAAGGTACGGGGATGCACAGTGAGTCCGAACGGAAGGCATTGGAAGAATCATACGGCAAGCTGAAACCATCCCGCAAGGAGCTGACCAGGGCTCTCAGCGTCGGGGCTGACAGGCTGAAGCCGATCCAGGCGAGAACGTCAAAGGAGGCGCTCGCCCGGGGGAAAGCCTGTTATGACAAGGGAATGTACCAGGAAGCGCTCGGCGATCTCGCCCGAGTTACAACCGGCGATAAATGCGTTGCCGAAGCCGAGAAACTGATTGAAGAGATCAAGTTAAGGCTTCTGGAACGACAGAAGTCGGCGATACCTGATGATAAATGAGCATGCTGTCATGTGGTCGTGCTGACAGCCGTGAAGCATCTCGCATGCGATTGGTCGTGCTGAACGCCGTGAAGCATCTCGCTGTTTGGTTTTTGGATTCTTCACTTCGTTCAGAATGACCTCGCGACGCAATCCAATTCATCATCAAACATAGCGTCGCAATCCAATTCATCATTAACCACAATTATAAGATACACTCATTTAACAACATAATCAGACATGGAGTGCAAAATGAAGTTTACCACTGCAGTACCCGTACTTCTTTCAATCCTGTTTATCGCCGGTTGTGCGGGCAGGAAGCCAACAACCCTGACGCCTCAAGCGACCAAGGAGACGCTGGAATCGATACCGAACTGGTATATGAACCCGCCATCGGATCCCAATTTCATCTTCGCCACCGGTACAGCGACCTCGCGTGACATGCAACTGGCGCGCGATAAAGCCGCCGACCAGGCGCGCATGGGGATCGCCAAGACCATCGAGACCAAGTTCAACGGCCTGTCCAAGCGGTTCCAGGAGGAGGTCGGCACCGGCGAGGACGCGCAGTACCTCGACATGTTCACGCAGGCAACCAAGGCGGTCGTATCAACGGTGTTGTCCGGAGCAACGATCGACAAGGCGGACATGAAGACGGAGGCCGGAGTGTTCAGGGCATACGTGTTGATGAAGATGCCGGTCGGCGCCTCCAGCCAGGCTTTGCTCAACAAGCTGAAGCAGCAGGAGCAGATGTACACCCGCTTCCGCTCCAGCCAGGTTTTTGAGGAACTCGAAAAGGAGACCGAAAAATTCCAGAACTGGAAGGAAGGCGAAGGAACGGCGGCGCCCTGAACGCTTCTCCTTCAGAATTAAATATTTATGAGTTGGGGATTCGGGATTCTTGATTCCGGATTCCTGGTTCGCTATCGGCATTTATTCTCCGGGGAGCGCGGACACTCCCAGTGTGTCCAAGAATGAGAAAAACGCGCCAAACCTCATCATTCCATCGAAAGATGGAATCCAGTAACACACGTAATATATGCAACTTCGCTGGATTCCAACCCCCGCGTCCGCGAGGGCATGCTTCCGTTGGAATGATGAATCCCGAGACAATTTGCTGTTCTCAGACAGACTGCTCCTGCCTGCGCAAAATACATGTCGGACAGGAGTGCCCGACCTCCCCGGAACCTGGCTTCCGCCTTGAAGACTTTCGCTAATAAACCGACTTCGACGGACCCTGTGAATAGAAGGATAAGACGCGCATTCCCGTTTGCCCTCCTGTTTTTCCTGATCGGCTGCACGGCTGAAATCCAGACGGGCAGCGAGAAAGAGATCATTATGCCGGCGTGGTTCTGGGACAGCCCGGCGTCAACTGCAGTCGGTTATTCTCTCCCGCATCAGGATTCCGAAGACGCTTACGCCGACGCTTTCCACGATGCAGCCTGGCGGTTGTTCTGCGACAGACGCTGTCGGATCGCCGGTGAGAAAGCGGTCGCCTCCAGCCCTGAAGGCACCATGCAGATGGGCAGCACGATAGGGATCGACGTCGATTCGACCGGTTTCGAGGCATTCAGCAGGTCTCTTGTCAGGCTCGACTCCGCGGCAACGCGGGCGATGCGAATCATACTCGTCGGCGGAAGCAACGTCACCATCGACAGAACGCCGGTTCCCGCGCCCGTCACAGCTCCGGACAACGGTTCAACCCCGGTCGGTTACGGCTCCGCGCCGCCGTACTACTATGAATCGTCCTCCTGGATCGAGGCGGAGTATAAAGCCCGCCTTGAGCTGGCGTTGCAGGCGTATTCCCGGTTCACGGGCAGCAGCGAACGGATCGACGACCAGATACTGAAGACATCCGTGACCGGAACCGATGTAATCCTGACCAACGTCCAAACCGTTTGTCGCAGAATGGATCGAAAGAACGGGACAGTCAAGGTGTGGGTTACGGGGAGGGCTGAAACGAAGTGAAGAATCCCGCTTGTTATCGGTTAGACCCTTCACTGCGTTCAGGGTGACATTCTTAATGTTCAGGGTGACGTTCTTAATACTCAGGGTGACGTTCTTAATGTTCAGGGTGACGTTGTCTACTATCACAATCGCGTCAACACAACCGGCAGCATGTAACGCAGCGTGAACGTCCACCTCTCCAGGGCGCTGTCCGTTCCGGTGTGATCCAAATCCAGCCAGCCGTTGATGCCGAAATGCAGCCTTCGGTTTATCTGACTGTCGATTTTAAGTGACAGGTAACGGCAGGTCCTCACTTCACCGCTGGGGAATGACTGCCTCGGGAACCCCTCGGGGTACGGTTTGTATGGATCGAACAGTAACGATTCATCGCCCCGGCGCCGCCTGCCGTAAACCGCTTCAAGCATGACCGGATATTCGGACACCAGGCGCGCGCCGGTCGAATAATCATCGGCGTCGTTGCCCAGCGGATGACCGATCAGCCTGCCGAAATTCACCGAATTCGCATAACCGTAATTGTGCATGTAGACGTATGAATCTATCTTCACAGCCGTGGCAAACAGCGTCAAACCGAGCCTGCGCCTAAGCGGCGTCCAGGCGACGCGCCCCATCATCCCCAAGGCATCGGCGACGCCATCGCGGTAGTCATCGCGGTCGATCTGGAACTCGTCCAGCAACAGAGATCCGGTCAATCGCAGCGAGTTCAACGCCAGCCAGTCGACGTCGACAAACCAGACGAACTTGGACGAATTGCGCGACCGGTCGTTCTCACGCCCGTTCTGTTCGACCTCAAGATGCAGGGCGAGCGGGTTGATCAAAGCCGGATCGATCGGTCGGTTGGGGCCGGCGTAGGTCGACAGCTCGCCGACGGATACGACGAGATTCTTAGAGTTATTGTATTCCACCGCCCTGCCGACCAGGTAGCGCCGGATATTCTTCTCATCGACGAACTCTGTTCCCAACTGTCCGAAGAAATAGCGGAAGCCGACCCGGCGGTGACGCAGTTGAAACGACAATCCCTCCCAGGCTATCGCGTCGCCGGACAGCGCCAGGTTGTTCCCCGACAACGGTCCCCAGATCTGCCGCCCGCGCCCGATCTCGAGCTTCACGCCCTTATGATGATATCCGATCAGAGCCTGGTCGATCTCGCCGCTGTTCAGACCGAAGCGCGAGATGTCCCGTTCGACGCCGTTAAAATGCCTCAAGCCGGCGGGTTCGTTGGTGGCGCGAACGTAAACCCTGGCATACCATCGTTGCTGATAGAAAGCCTGCGCCCATAAAAACGGCTCCAGCGCGATATCATCATACCGCCGCGCCGCGCCGTCCTGAAAGCGCGCTGCCACCCCCGGCATCAGCAGCACACCGAAACCGTCCCTGCTCCCCTCACCCGCACGATGAATATCGTCGGCAAATTCATCCAAATAATTATACATCCAGGCGAAAGCGCCCGTCCGGACCGTGTCGCGAGCATATCCCGGAACGGGTAATGCCTGCAGCGGATGAGCGCCGGAATTGATCTCCCACAAGATCCCGGCGTCGAGCAGTGCGTCTGTTCTGCCGGAGTAGCTCATGTCCTGCGGACAGGTCTGGGCAAGCGATGCCGAGGCGATAAGGACGGCTACGAAACCGAAATGAAGACCGATCTTCACAACCATTCCCTCTTCAGCACGTCGACGATCCTGCCGGCAGTTCTCCCATCCCAGAGCGGAATGGGAGCGGCTTTCCGCCATTCACCGCGGGACAGTCTTTCCCAGGCGTCCCTGATCAAGTGTGGATCATTGCCCACCAGTTCGCTGGTTCCAAGCGTCGTGGTGACCGGTCTTTCGGTGTTGAAGCGCAAGGTCAGGCAAGGCACTTCAAGGACGGAACACTCCTCCTGCATGCCGCCGGAGTCGGTCATCACCGCCCAGGCGTCCCGCATCAGGGCGAGACTGTCCATATATCCAAGCGGCTCGCAGGTTATAACATTCGCCGATTGGAGTGAGATCCTCAGCCGGTCGATCTGTTTGCGGGTCCGCGGGTGAACGGCGAAGACTATCGGCCTATCACGGGAGAGTTCATTGAAGGTCTGCAGCAGACTTCTCAATATTTCCGGATCATCGACATTCGACGGCCTGTGGAGCGTCAGGTAGGCGTAGCGCCCGGGTTTTACGCCACACCGAGCGTGAATACCGGACCCGCCAGCCCGTTTGAGCGCATCTTTCAGGCTGTCGATCATGATGTTGCCGACGTAGTGGATCATGTCCGGAGCGTGACCTTCGCGCTCGAGGTTTTTCATGCCCGACTCCTCAGACACAAGCAGCACGCTGGACAGCGAATCGCATACGATCCGGTTTATCTCTTCGGGCATTGTCCTGTCAAAGCTGCGCAGTCCCGCTTCAACGTGGGCGATCGGAATCCGACGCTTCGCCGCCACAATGGAGCAAGCCAGCGTTGAATTCACATCGCCGACCACGATCACGCCTCCCGGAGAACCGTTCTCATCCAGGAACCTTCCGTAGCGTTCGATTATCGCCGCCGTCTGGTCATCCTGACCGCTGCTCTCCGCGCCGGCATCCAGATTTACGAACGGCTCCGGCAATCCGAGCTCACGCAGGAAGACGCCGGACATCTGAAAGTCATAATGCTGACCGGTATGGACGATCCTCAGGTCGAAGCCGCCGTCATCCGCCAGGGCTTTCGCCAGAGGCGCCATCTTCATCATGTTCGGCCGCGCGCCGACTATTCCGTCGAGCAGCGGCTTCAAGTTTCCTCCCGCGTATTCCGCCGCTTCATTTGAGGATCAGGCAGTATTTCACGGTAGCGCCGGCTCCCTTTTCCATCGCACTGTATCCACCCTTTTCAAACAACGCCCGACCCGCGGTGTTCTCCCTGTACACCGAAGAGATTATGGACTTCATTCCCCTCCGGCGACCTTCGGCTTCGAACGCCTTGAGCATCTGTACCCCCACCCCCCTGCCGCGCGCCCGGGTTGAAACCCCGATGCCGACCTCGCAGAACGTCGGTCGCGGAAGCTCCGGCAGGGTACTCTGCTGTTTTGAACCGATCATCACCTGAAGACGACCGAGCACGATCCTGATGAAGTTGAAACTGAACCAGATGCGGGGGCGCACCAGCGTTGAAACGAATACGGTCCAGAACAGGTCGCGGTTGATATCCCTCTGGTAACCCAACGGAGCTCCCACCAGATAACCGCCCACCTTTCCGTCGACCAGTGCCGCCAGAGCTACAGTGTCAGGTCGATCAGCGAACCAGCGGATGAAGGCAACGGCATAGCGCCTGCCGAGCCTGCCGCTCGCCCGGTCATGAAACGCTTCGAGGTGAACCTCTGCAGCCTGTTCCAGCAATTCCCCGCTGATGGGCACTATCTCAATTTGATCGGAATGTTCTATATCAGAGCCTCCCATAATTTCAGCGTTAAGTCGCACAAACACCTATTGAGCACAACGGCCAGCCTGCAACGGGATCTCATCCCAGCAGTTTCTTATACAATTCCTCGTATTCACTCACATATCTCTCCCGGTTGAACATCTCCCGGGCCATTTGGCGCGAAGCGCGCCCGTAGCGAATGTAGTCCTCGTCGGGCAATTCCAAGCAGGCTTTAAGCGCCGCGGCGATATCTTCCACGTCGAACGGATCGCAGAGAAAGCCGTTGACGCCATCCCGCACCAGCATCTCGTTGTCTGAAACCCGACTGGCGACAATCGGCAACCCCGCCGCCATACCTTCGCAAACCGCATTCGGAAGCCCTTCGAATTTCGAACAGAGGATCAATGCATCCGAAGCCGCGAGGTAGTTCTCCACATCATGTTTTTCACCCAGAAATTCAAAGCTGTCCTGCAGATCACTCTCCCGCACAAGCTGCTGCGTTTCAACCAGCGTGGTCATGTGGTTGGCACTTTTCTCCTCAGCCCTGCCGATCCAGCGCAGCCTGAACCGCCGGGTGGATTTCCTGTGCAGCAGAGCCAGCGCCCTGACGATGTTCGGCGCATTCTTGATCGGAGACATCGAACCCACGTGAACAAACTCGAACAATCGCTCTCTGTCGGACTGCGTGCGCCGGCCGGCCGGGCGGAATCTCTCCAGATCGACACTGTTCAATATGACTGAGATTTTTTTTCGTAAAAACGGTGCACGGCTCTTCAATAACTCCATGTTGGAATGTGAATTAACCACGATCCAATCCGCAAGCCGATGAAGTTGGCGCCCGATTACAAATGTAGTCTTGTTCTGGAACTTCTGGTTATAGATGCTTCTCTCGGTTGTGATAAGCTTCCATCTCTTCCCGAAGAAGCTCCCCAGTTCCGCGATCACTCCGGGACCATGCAGATAAGCCTGTATGATATCCGGTTTTATCTCCCTGGCGGTCCTCCGGAAGTTGCGGATGTTTTCAAACTTGTTGCGTTGAGTTATCGGGATTACTTCGATGTCGGCATCCTCGAGCTCATCGGCAAAGAACAACAGTCTCTCGTAACATATGACAAATATATCGTTACCCCGACCTTTAAGTCCCTTTGCCAGCTCGACAAGCTGGCGCTGTGCGCCTCCGGAAGCAAGGCTGTCGATAAAGAAGACGATCCTCATAAATGTAAACTACCTCGTCAGTTGGAATTTCGCTTTTGTCGGCGCCCGTTTCAGGATCTGGAAATCCCACACTCCTTCAAGAAACCCCATGCCGTAACCGAAGTGAAAGCAGGCAAAGACCAGGGGCAGCACCGCCATCAGCTTCAGTTCATTCTTGAGAGCCGTCTGCAGCGATGCCGTAAGGTTGATCAGCAGGTAAAGACCAAGCAGCGCCGAGAAGGAAACCGCGGCAAAAAATCCAATCGTTCCGGCAATTGAACCGTTGATGATATGACCCGCCGCCAGACCGGCGACGGCGACAATGAACAGTAATGTCAGAATCAGGATAAATACGCCGGGCACCAGATGCCTTACCGAAGCCGGCAGACGATGTTTCCGTATTACCCTGACCTTCCAGTAGCCGTATTGATGATATTGCCTGAACAGGCTCGCAATCGAACTTCGCGGACTGTACCAGCTGCGGATTTTCGGCGAATGCCATATCTTCCCGCCGGCGCGCGTCAGGCGCAGGTTGAATTCGTCGTCCTGGTTCCGCACCAGCTCCTCATCGAACAGGCCGATCCGCTCGAAGACCTCCCGGCGATAGACGCCGCCGTACAGCGTATCCACCCGGCCCTCGTAATCCGGGTTGTGCCAGCGCGCGCCGCCGGCCGCGAACGGGTGATGAAAAGCCGCCGCCACGGCGCGTTGAACGTAGCCGCGCGCCTCGCATATCATCGCCCCGCCGACGTTGTCAGCTCCGGTCCGACGGCTGACCTCCACCGCCTGACGCAGGTAATCCGCGGCGTAACGATGATGGGCGTCCATTATGGCGATAAACCTGCCGCGCGAGACGCGAATCGCCGCGTTGACGCCGTTTGGTTTGATCTGCGCCGGATTGTCGACCAGGATCAACCTCGGTTCATCCTTCGCCAGCCGCTCCAATATCGCGCGGGTGCCGTCACTCGACATTCCGTCGGCGACGATTATCTCCACCCCGCCCGCCGGCTCTTCCTGATTCAGAACGGAAGAGATGCAGGTCTCAATATACTTCTCCTCATTCCGGCAGGGAATGATTACGGACACGAGTGGTCCATCTCTGTTTTTGTCGGTCAAGTTCCTTTATTCACCCGCTTCAACCGTTGTCCTTCAGAATCTGATACAACCTCCGGCCACCCTTGAGATAGTCGTGATTCTCCACCACGTAATCCCTTGCCGCCCTGCTTATCATCTCCGCCCTTTCCCGGTTGGACATCAGATCCGACATGGCTTCAGCGAGGGCTTCAACATTGTCCGGTTCAACCAGGATTCCGGTTCCGCCCTGTTCAATGACCTCAGGGATTCCGGATATCGCCGAGGCGATCACCGGTCGTCCGAACGCCATCGATTCGTAAATCACCGTCGGAATGCCGTCGACGTCGCCCTCACTGGTCATGACCGATGGCACAACCAGCGCGAACGCCCGGGAAAATATCCCCGGCAGATCCTCCTGCCGGTACTTTCCCATCAGTGTCATGCATCCCCCGAGCTCGAGCCGCCTGACAAGCGAGGCCAGATTGTCGAACTCGACCCCGTCGCCGTAGATCGAACCCGAGACATCCACTCCGGACTTTCTGAGCAGATGAACGGCGTTGACGAACCGGTCAATCCCCTTTTTGGGATACAACCTTCCGAGGGTGATAAACAGGGGCGGCGCGGTCTCCGGCAGGGGCTGCATCCGCATCTCGCCGGTTCTCACGGTAACCCGATGCAGTCTCGACCTGGATGGATCGAAGCCATAACCCTCCTGAACATGCCTTCTGCCATCGCGGCTTATGAAGAGAACCGGTGAAGCGGCCTCCAGCTTCCTTTTGAAGAAGGACCTGTGCTCGAGCTTCCGGTATCTGCTGCCGTAAATATCAAATGCGTGCGCGGTGAACGAAAACGGGATGTCGAGCAGTACGGCGACATTCCACGCCGTGGTCGCCGTACCCTGGGCGAAGTTGGCGTGAATCCTGTCCCAGTTGCGACGTCCGCCCAGCCGGGAGAACTGCAGGGATAGAATCAGTGTACTCAGATAATGGCGGAAGTTAACGGGTTGTCTGATTATCGCCCACACGGTCCGGAATATTACCTTCGCCAGACGAATGGGACGGGTGAAACAGCACCAGATAAATCCTCTCAGGATACCGGCGATCGACGGGTATCTGACGTGGGAAAACAGGGGGCGTGCAAATTCATGGATGGATTCGATATCCTCCTTCCCGGGTCTCCTGCAACTCAAATAATCCACGTGAGCGCCGGCAGCCAACAACCCGAGCAGTTCGTTCTGCTCGAACACCATGCTCAAGGTCGGGAACAGCCCGGTAACGTACCCGATGGCTAAAGCGCTTCTGTTATTATCGTCGCTCGGTCTCATAATCCGGCGGTCGTTGTGCATGTTGAGTGCAAATCCTTTTGTCCTGGCGCGAGTTTTATCATTCCAACACGGCGTGGCTGCCCTTACTCCTCACCCGAGCCCGCGTTTCGGCGATCTGTTTCAATCTCCTGATGTGGATCACCTTCTTGATCTTCTGTTCGAGGTACCAGGAATAACCGACGACTGCGGCGATATAGATCCACGTTATCTTGAAATAGTAATACGGCACACCAAACCCCAACAGGAAAATCAGGATAATCGAGGATTTCATCAAACCTATCTGGTATGTGATAATCTGTTTTTTAATTCTGGTGCCAATCCAATTGAGCCTTCTCCAGAGAACAACAAAGATCGAATAATAGATGATTGCCCCGAAAATACCGCTGCCCGCCATGACCTCGATAAAATCGGAGTGTGAATAGCCGTATACATCTTCCGCCAGCAGGATGTACTGATTCATCCCGACGCCGAAGACCGGATGCTCCTTAATTAATCTGAAGCCCTCTTCATACATTTTCTGTCGCTTGCTTAATCCATATCCATGCTGGTATTCATTCTCGATCGCGAATATCCTCTCGCCGGTGATGCTGCTTGAGAGAGTAAAATCAATGAAATAATAGATGCTGAAAACAATGAACAACAACCCGATGAGTCCAAATCTCGACCTGAATATCTGTTTACCGTAGCAATTGATAATCCATAAGTTAAAGAAGAATACCTCAGCCAGGAAGTTCTTGCGGGATCCGGATGCGACTATCGCGGCGGACATTAAAGCCAGAGCCAGGTATATAAGGGTCGAATTCAGCCACTTCTGTCTCTCCCGCCAGAAGAATAGTACGGCGAAGACGCCGAACAACATGTGGTATGCGAAGATGTTCGCATTCCTGATCATACCGGCAATCCGCTTGGTGGCTTGTGTTATCACGGCCAGCGAGAGATCTCCGGAGCTTATCGCCTGGAAGAGAATTATCGTGATTCCGAGCAACATCCCGATCAGAGCGGTATTGATGCTGCCTCTTGCCGACGTGATACCGGCGACGACGAAGATCATTACCGAAATCTGCAATATGGTAAAATACCTGCTCCAGAAGACCTCCTGGTTGGTGGCAATGAATGCCCCGGTTGCACACCAGAATACCCATACGGAGTATATGATGACTTCCGGCTGAAGCCTGTTTCGCCCGGACAGGAAATATAGAAGGTAACCTACGGACACGAGGAAGCCGATCAGGATGGTGATCTTGGACAGATTCCGCTGATAACTCAGAGTCATCGAGCTGACGATGAAGATCGGAAGTATATAACCCGAGATGTCCCGAGTCAGAAGGTTCTGCCGCGCCTGCCCCAGATATTGATTGCTCCCCTCCGGCATTTATGACGCCTCCCCGGACTTCGATGTTCCCGATTCTCGAATTTCCTTCTCCTTCAGTTTCTCCAGAATATCAACGAGTATCGCGTCCTCAGCGGCCATGTGTCCCTCATGCCAGTTCAGATCCCTGTCCCAGTGCCCGGGACTGTCCAGGATGTGCATGCGGGGGAAGCCATAGCTGATCTCGGTGAGAAGAACCCTGTTCTCCGCGGTTGTAACGAAATCGCAAGCCAGGCTTTGAGCGTCGATGCTCTCGACAATCGAAAAGGCGGTCTTCAGAGCCTCCTCGGGGATCCCGCCGCGGTCATAACAGTTCCGTCCACTCCCTGAAGCGCGGAAGTCGCCGGATCTGACCGCACGGGTGTAGGCAAAGGCTCGATCCCCGATGACGGTGACCCGAATGTCGTTTTGATTGTGCGGGATAAATTCCTGGAAATATACGTATCCCTTCTGGCGCGGCAGCAGATTCCTGGTCTTTCGCAACTGTTCAAGCGCGGCGGGCAACCGTTTCAATTTGTCCACAAATGAGCCCAGATTGCCGACGTTCCTGACCTTCCTCCGAGTGTCGTAGAAGTACCCCGGCACAGACCTGAACCCCCGGCGGAAAGCCTTTTTGCACAGGCGCGCCGCCTGGCGCCCGTTCTCGACCAGACGTACATTCGCCGAAGCCGACCCGTTCCTCAGCTTGAAGACCAGCGGGAACTCCGCGTCTTTGAGCCATTCACGCGCCTCACGCTCGTCAAAAAACAGATAGCTGTTGACAAGCGGCGCACCGATCGATTCCAACAGGTATTTCTGGGCGATCTTATCATCGTAATGCCAGGCGGTCGACAGGCTCGGATAGACGGTCAGCCCCATCGCTTCGGCCGAGGCGATGATCGACCGCGCGATCAGGAAGGACTGAGGCTGACGCAGTCCCCAATGCCAGAGCAGCGCGGAACAACCCTTCAGATCATCAATGATGTTCGTGGAGAAGCAGTTTACGATCCGGTAGTCCACGCCCTGCTCTTCACAGTACTCAATCCATCGTTGGGAGAAACTCAACGGACAGTGATGAATGGCAATCGGTTTATTCACCCGTCCCCCGTTGATATCGCCTCAGGATCGTTTCGACGACCTCCCGGTGCGCCTGGCAGCGAACCAGGTTAAGCAGCCGCATCAGAAACTTCCGCGAATAGAACAGATTCACCACCAGACCGCGCCGATTGAGAAACTTCAGAAGCCTGCAGGGCATCAACATATCATTCAGATACTTGCAGCGTTTGTCCGCGCAGAACCTTGACCAGGCTTCCTCAACAAAGCCCGCCTCAAGTATCGATCCGGATCTCTCCTCAACACGGTTCAGCAGCGCCTCTTCAGCGCCGGGCTTCATACGTCCGGCGCCCGCTTGTCCGCCCGATTGCACGTAGGGTACGAGGCTCATCGTCGAGCTGAAATCCCCGGCAATCTCCAGTCGAACCAGGAAGCCCTCATACCAGCTCGCCTCTCGATCCGGAAGGTCGAAGATGAGATTGCCCTGACCATATACTATGTGAGACCCGTGATGGTTCTCATGACATCCCGGGCAGTGGGAATGCTGGCAGATCACCGCATCGGCGCCTGTTTCGGTCAGAAAGCGGCAGGTATCCATCAGGCGCGGGCTGGGATAGGGATAGCCCTCGTTCCCGCCGTGCAGCAGTACAATCAGGTAGTCAAACTCAGACCTTTGACCGTCGACGCTCCTGATAAAGCTCTTAAGGTCAAGCGGGTTGGCGCCGCCGCGCCGGTGCGAAGCCGTCGAAAATTCATGTTCCGCCATCCCCAGCAGGCCTATTCTGCAACCCTTGACATCACGGACGACGATCCGCCCGGCTTCATGAATATCCCGTCCGGCGCCGAAGGTGGTAATTCCCGCTTCATCGCACACCTGCAGTGTGTTCAACAACCCCGCTGATCCATGATCCAGAATATGATTGTTCGCCAGGTTCGCCGCCCCGATCGACGCCGCCCGCAAGCCGTTGACACAATCGCTCCCGACCCCCAGAACAGGCCCGGTTTTCTCAATCGGGGACTGTTTATCGATTAACGGACATTCGAGGTTGACCGTCGACAGGTCGGCACGCCTGAATTCGTCAAGAAGACCGTTGAATATCGCTTCGGCGTCGCCCGCGGCGAACAGTTCTTCGCTCCTGCCGACCGGGCAGACATCTCCACCGACAAGGATGTTGATCATGATGTCTTCTGGTTGTTCCCCTCACGCCGCCAGGTGGCGACCGCCCTGGTCGTCAGTCCGCCGCGCACGTTGTAATCGGCTTCCACGGTCATCTCGAGCGGCCGGCAGACGGCGACCAGGTCTTCGAGCACCCGGTTGACCAGATGCTCATAAAAAATCCCCACCTGCCGGTAGGACAACAGGTAATACTTCAACGACCGCAGTTCGACACAGAGTTCATCCGGAATGTAACTTATCCTGATCGTTCCGAAGTCGGGCAGACCGGAGAACGGGCAGACCGCGGTAAATTCCGAGGTTCCAATCTCCACCTTGATGCGGCGTCCCGGGTACTCATAGGGGAAGGTCTCCAGCGCACCGGTATCGATCGCTTCAACGCCCTTGAAGGGAAATTTACGATCCAAAGGTTGAAAATCCATGAGGGGGTGCCCCCTTATTCCTCTTTTTTACACATTTTCAGGGCGCTCTTCCTTCGTCTGCATGGCGATATAACACATCCCCCCCTGTTCGGGGGGGAATGTCTGTTCAGCGGGGAAACGACAGGAAATCGGCAGCTCTATTTCATCACCACCATCTTGCGGACCGCTGTTTTCCCCTCGTTCTCAAGACGGCAGATGTATATGCCGTTGGGCAGATTCGCGGCGTTAAACGACATCCGGTACTCACCGGCGGGTTGCCGCTCATCGACCAATGACACGACGCGCCGGCCGGTAATATCATAGACCGCCAGTTTGACATGTGACGCCCGTTCCACACTGTAGGCGATATTCGTGGTCGCGTTGAACGGGTTGGGCCAGTTCTGCTCCAGACCGGACTTCAATGGAACTTCAGGAGCATGCGATGCCCGATCCCAGGAGACCCGCAGAGCCACCGGTATCGAGGTCATCCGCGCCAGGGCGTTATGGGTGAATTCGAGGATGACGCCGTATTCGCCGACATCGAGATCCCCCGTCTCGATGTGAAGCTGGATATCGACCGATTCGCCGGCGTAGAGTGTGTCGGCGCGCGGCGAATAATCGAGCCAGCTCGCGTTGGGTCCCAGCTCGAAGACACCGGCCTGATCGCCGCCGGGATTGTCAAACAGGGCCGCCATCACCCACACCATATTGTTCCACTTGCTGGTGATACAGATGCCGCCGCGTCCCTTGTTGAGATGGTCCAGGAATGCGAGGTCGGTCAGGAAAGCAACGCTGCCATTGTCCGGATCCGCCTTGTAGATTGAAATATCCGGTATTTCCGGATCATCATTGATATCCTTTTCCGAGATTATATACAGGTTATACCCGTCGGGATCATCCTTGAACCAGGCAAGACCGTACATCCGGATATTGGCTTCATCCCTCGGATCGACCGGCCTGAAACGGTTGACGACCCGAAGCGTATCATCCACCAGCGCCATCTCAAATACGTCGTTGGTGATGCTGCTGGCGAAGAAATGACCGCTGTCCGGTTCGACAATGATGTTTCTTATGGATCTGACGCGATCCGGCCACGCATAACTGGTGATTTGTTCGCCGCTTGCCGGGTCTACAACCAGCATCTCGTGCAGTCCGGTCGCCACGCAGTACAGGTTCTCATCGTAATATGCCATCTCCTGAATACCGTACCTGCCCGTAACGGGTTGAGCGATGGTATCAACCAACGTGCCGTAACTGTCGAAGATGTAAAAATAGTTGGTGTCCTCGCTGTTGTTACTGCCGGAGACGTACCAGCTATCCTCCACCCAGCAGATACCCGCCAACTTCGCATCGCCGGTACTGTCCTGCGGGCTCAGGATCAAGCCCGTTGAATCCGAGGCATGCCACAGAAGCAGCGGATCCCACAGTTCATCGGGATCGTCGCGCGAGGTCGAGCCACCGCCGTCCCCGGATCCGGCTCCCTCCTCATCAAGGATATAGTTAAATCGGCTGGTGTACTGCATGGTGCCGTTGCCGTCGTTACTGAGTTCGAAGGCAAAATCATAGTCGGCATCGGGATTCAATCCGAACCACAAGCCCTCCTCGGGAACATGGGGATTGAATTCGGGATGCAGCAGCCCGAAGTCGACCCGGATTGTGTCGTCCATGAGGATTTCAATGCCGGTCAGGGTCGAGTCGTTCCAGCCCCACTTGGAGGCGGTGAATTCATACAGGTGCAGGGTGTCGGCGAGCATCTCGTCGATGAAGTAATAACCCTCCTCGTCCGTAACCGTCGTATAGCCGTATGAAGTGGAGATATCGACGCCCTCCATCGGCTGCCCGGTCTCCACGTCGATCACATACCCTTCAGAACATCCGGTATCGAAGCTGATCATGGTGGTAAACTTTATCGCCCGGGCGCTGTCAAGCGGTGCGGCGCCGGCGGTATAGTTGTTCCAGTAGGTGTATTCCAGCCCGTCATTCATGTCCGGATTGCCTATCCCCACCGTGGCGTAGGGCGTATCCCACAACTGGTTGCAGGAGCGGCGGTTTTCGACATTGAGGTACTGGAAAATTATTTCGCCGTCGCCGGTGAAGGACGGATGGTACATCGGATCGTGCAGAATCGCCTCAAACGTCTCCAGACCGCCCACCTGACCGCCCTGCTCCAGCCGGCGCATCCTGGACCACTCCACAATGAAGCGATGATTCTCCTCGTCGTACCAGGTGTAAATTCCGGAATCCTCCCTGGTGAGGAGGTCGTCCCAGAACGGCGCAACCATCGCCGGAGCCACCAGTCCCCCCGGTATGCGCCGGTTCACGGACGTGGCGAGATCAGGATAATTTCCCAGCGCCAGCCAGCCGTTGGTGCAGATTGTCACACGATCGAACTCTTCGCCGTAATAGACGAAGGTGAACGGCAGATCCATAACGATGTTATCATCCCGTTCGGCGCCGCTGTCGCTGAGGTCGGTATCTTCACCGGGTCCGTCTTGGCCGGGGTCTATCTCAACCCATTCGAAGACCGGGAAATCGAACCAGGACGTATCCGTATCATCCACGCACAAATAACCGTAGCCGTCGGGACCGAACGGCTTGTCCGACTCGGGCGGCTCGGCGTAAACCGGGAAGAACACC
Organism: bacterium; assembly: GCA_025774605.1. Taxonomy (GTDB): domain Bacteria; phylum Electryoneota; class AABM5-125-24; order Hatepunaeales; family Hatepunaeaceae; genus JALGVR01. The sequence goes on from JALGVR010000011.1 coordinate 18,780, forward strand.
GTGTCCTGGAAGCCGTCATCCCCCTCCGTCAGCAGCGCCAGGTCAACCCGTTCTCCCCCCATGTGGTAAACCCTGGCGCTGATAGTGAAATAGCCGTCGGGGCTGGCCTCGGCGCCGATCTGGATGCCTTCGTCGATATGCCTGACGGCGTTGCCGGCCTCGGCGCTCTCCGTCAGCGAAACGAGTGAAACAGCGAGCGGGGGTGAATTTTTTTCACCGGAGTTCCTTAACGTAACCGTAAAATCGGCTGAACTTGCGCTGCGCAGAGGATCACCGTCCCATTCAAAGCCCGCCAGCTCGATCTGCGGGCCGACGACCGGAATCCGCACCGCGCTCACCCAGCTCTCATCCCCCGCGGAAACCGTCAGATCAAACACGGCGTTTTGACCATGGGGGAAGCCGCCGCCGATCTCCACCACGAAGTCGGCGGTTACCGATTCGCCGCAGTCGGGAGCGGCTTCAAAGCTGACCGTGTCGGCGTCCGCGGCGACCGCCAGATTATGCAGCGCCGGCGACAACGCCGCGATCATCCGACCGCCGGGCCGTTCACCGCCGTAATTCACAATCTCCAGCGGCAGCTCAATGATCTCGGTCGGATTGGCGACACCATCGCCGTCACCCCGGCTGGCGCCCTCTTCGTCATCGTCGAGATCATCGGGAACAGAACCGGCGCCGATAAACGCGCCGGCCGCCTCGATATCGAACTCCTCCAGGTAGGGCATCAGGTTGTGACCGCTGACGGTGAGTTGAATCTCCCCCTCTTCAGTCCATTCCGGATCGAGGTTGAATGTCGCGTGTCCGCTCTCATCGGTCATTTGAACCAACTGGAATTCGTCGGGCTTGTACAGACAGACATGGACGTCCTGCGCGGGCAGATCCTCCTCAAGGTCGTACGCGACATTCACTTCGAACCTGGTCTCGCCCTGCCTGATCACGTCCGGATGATCAACGACCAGCGCCCGGGGGACGTCCGTGTACAGATCTGTAGCCGGATCGCCCATCAGGTTGTAGAGATATGTATGCTGCAGCCAGTTTTCGTTCCCGGTATGCTGGTGTTCTGAATCGTCCCTGCCCGAGTAGCAGCGGTACAGGTCGAGCTTGCCGAGCATCAGCGCCCAGCCCTGCGTGTATATTCCGGCGGCGACGGGGCCGCGGACGATTCCGCAGGTGATAAGATTATTATAGGATGTGTGTGATGCTCCAGAGGCGCCGATCGATCCGATCGATCCACCGTGGGGATTGCGCAGGAACCGTTCGGAATGATAGGCGTCCGATGAGATGTTTTCGCCGTAGTCACCGGTGTTGCAGGTGGCGATTATCGATAAATTCAACATTTGATTGTTTCTGAGTCCATCGATCGCCGTAAACCGCTGACCGCCGAACTGCCCCATCCACAGATGACCGCGGAAGACGAAGAAGGATATGCCGTTCTCTATCTCTGTTGGAATGAAGTTGGCTTCGTTCGCATTGGGGAAATACGCCTCGGCAACCTCGTCAAAATCGTGCCTGAGGAAGAGTTGCTTCGCCCAGCGGCACATGTCGATCGATGACCAGCCGCTGCGCTGATCGACGGACGTAACCGCCGCCCGTTTCTGCCAGCCCGCCTCATCGTCCTCGCCGATGTAGGGATCAGATTCATACAGGATTATCTTGTCGAGGATGCCGTTCAACATATTGATGGAGTTGTAGCTGTACCTTCCCACCGCCACTTCGGGCAGGATGTCATCCCCTTCGAGGCAGGCGAAATCATGATCGGATTCATAGGGCCAGTTGGACCTGCCGCGGTGATCGAAGTAGCCGAGTATGTAGTTGTTGCCACCCTCATGAGGGGCGTCTGCGACCAGCACGACGTATTCAGGTGGAACGTCCCATTCCTCGTAAGCCTCCTGAATCGCGCTTCGAATGTTGTTCTGCGCGGGGCCCTGCGCCCGCATGACATCAACCGTCCAGCCCATACGCCGCCGCCATTCGACCAGCGGCTCCAGGGCCTCCTCGACGTCGTTCCTGTTGGGGATGACATAGAGAATCGAGCCGCCAAGCCGGGGATCATCACGCCGGGGGGGAGGTGGATTCATCACCAACTGTGAGATCATCCTGTCAACGCTGGGCGATGGACGCGGGCGGTCGGGATTCTCAACCAGGTTCACCATGTTCTCATCGGAATTGAAATCGAGCTCAATGTCAACCGATTCCACGATCTCCATCTCGCCGCTGCGGGGGTTCCAGCGCAGGGGATTGATGATGATCGGGATGATCCTGTAGCCGCGCATGATGGCAGGCTTTCCCAGCCTGACTATTTCGGGGGGCCAAAAACCTTCGTACTCGAGGCTCGCACGGTCTATGTACAGCTCACCGACGCGGGGATCGGGACTGTCCGCCTGCAGCGACTCAGGCTCACCCTCGCGCGCGGGAGCCTGTCGGGGAATGGGGTTGATACCCCGTTCGATCCTGGTTTTCAATCCACTTATGCGGAGACCGACGCCCGCCCGCGGCGGAATGAGCATGAACCTCGCCAGGCTCGGCAATTGCGGCCATCCCTCGGGGCCCGCATCAGATTCGCCCTCAATGACAAACCTGTCGTATTCTTCCTGATCGATGAGCAATCTATCGTGCGATAAATTACCGAGATCGAATTTCAGGCGCGCGGACGATTCGTCCGCTTCCCTGAGGATTACATAATGATCGGTTGCGTCGGAAACATCCGGGAAACCGGTTATACCGAACGCCAGAGGCGCAAAAATCGCGGTAACCAGAATTGAAACGGAAACTGTGAGTTGAAGTCGATGCGGAATCATCTTCCCTCCGTCAGACTGCATTCCTGATGGCTTCCCGAAACAGGGAGACAATCAGTTGGAATTTTGTACTTAGCCTTTTTAATTTAATCATAAATTGCCTCATAATGCAAATCTACTCCACGATAAATGTGCCGTTAACGTATGTGACGCAATGTTAATTCCATCTGGTCCTCCTGCTCCCGCCGATTTAAATGTAAGTTTGATATCGATCCAATCACTTTATTTTCAAGACTTGGAGGGCGGACATTCCTGTCCGCCCGGATGCAGGCAAAACTGATCCACGGGGTGGACAGGAATGTCCGCCCTCCAAGCTGGAGTCAATAACAGACTTCAGCCATAATCCCTTCAGACGCCCTGCGGAACTTGACTAATTGAACTAAATATGCTAATATATGAAAGCATTAACGGAATACTGATTAAACATTGTCGTTGAATAAGGTGAATAATCTCGCTTTCATTCCCCTGCTGTTGGAGATTCTTCACTTCGTTCAGAATGACGGAACAAGAACACGCAGAACGACAGAACAAGAACACGCAGAACGATAGAACAAGAACACGCAGAGCGACAGAACAAGAACCCGCAGAATGACCGGACGAGAACCTGCACTCGATATTCAGTGATCAGTTAAGGCTATCTAAGTATATTTAGGATATTCAGCAAGGAAACCGAAAGGCAAGGATGCCGACAGATCCGTCCGAAGATTTTTTCACCGAGCTCGACAAGCGTTGTCATCTGATCCGCAGGTACATACTTGATGAAAGGTTTATCAGCCGTTTTCAGCCCGAAGATATACGCTGGGCGGTAACCGCCTATATACGATACGGCGGCAAGCGGCTGAGACCGGCAATACTCCTCTTCTCATGCGGTGCAGTGGGTGGAGATGAAAACATCGCCGTTCCCGCAGCCGCCGCCGTGGAGATATTCCACACCTGGACGCTGGTCCATGATGATATCATCGACCGGGATCCGCTGCGCAGAGGTCAGGCGACCGTTCACCAGCATTATTGCGACCGGTGCCGGGAGATAAATAACAATTACAAATTAACTCACGAAGAAGCAAAACACTACGGTACGTCAATAGCCATTCTGACCGGTGACATCCAGCACGGCTGGGGCATCAGCATGATGGCTGAGCTCTCCACCCGGTTCGGAGTCGATCCGCTGGTCACGCTTGATCTGATCAACGAACTGGACACGAGCGTTTTGAACACCCTGGTCGAAGGTGAGGTGCTGGACATTCAGTTCTCGCAGTTGGATATTGATTCGCTGACGCCGCAGAAGATCGAGGATATGCTCTGGAAGAAGACAGGCGCGCTTTACGAATTCTGCGGTCGGGCGGGTGCTTCGATCGGGACGGGCAGGCGGGATGACCCGCAGGTTAATGCCGTGGCGAAATTCGCGGCATTGTGCGGGACGGCGTTTCAACTTCAGGATGACATCCTGGGGGTTATCGGACAGGAGGAAACCCTCGGTAAACCGATCGGATCGGACCTGCGGGAGGGAAAACGGACCCTGGTGGTCTATACCGCCTATCACAATGCCGGCGACAGGGAGCGCCGGCGTATCATGCGCGTCCTCGGCAACCAGAACGCCAGCGAAACGGATGTGCTGGAGACAATTAAACTGCTGCGCGACCTGGGCGGAATTGACAGCGTCGCCGCACGCGCCAAGACGCTTATCGAAGAGGCTCGACCGCTCCTGGATGCGATACCCGATTCCCCATATCGTAATCTGCTTTATCAATGGGCGGACTTCCTCATCAACAGAGAATTTTAACCTACGCTCGGAATATGGTCAGTGCAGAGGTAAAAATAACCAATAAACTCGGGCTCCACGCCCGACCGGCAACCAAGCTGGTAAGGACCGCCGCCAGCGGCAAGTCGGAGGTGTTCCTGGAGAAGAACGGGCAACGGATCAACGCACAGAGTATCCTGGGAGTAATGCTGCTGCAAGCCGAACAGGGATCAACTTTGAAGATAGAAGTAGTCGGCGAGGATGAACAGGACATCCTCAATTCACTGGTGGAGCTAATAAGGAGTAAATTCGGTGAAGAGTGAACCGGATCAGCGGAATTGACCACCTGCTTTTTCGTATCCGACCTTCATGGGCGCATCGAACGATATCGCAAGTTGTTCGATAGAATCGCCTCGGAAAACCCTCAAATCGTTTTCATGGGCGGTGATCTCCTGCCGTCAGGAATGATGGCTGCCGTCTCAGGAAGTAATGAACCCCCGGACTTCATCGACGGTTTCCTCACCCCGGAGCTGGTTAAGCTCAAGGATCGACTTGGTGACAACTACCCGCGCATCATGGTCATCCTCGGCAACGATGATCCAAGATCCGAGGAGGAAGTCATCCTGGAGCTGTCTGCAAACGGGCTCATCGAATACATAGATAACCGTAGAACATCCATGGGCGAATTCGACCTGTACGGTTACGCCTGCGTCCCCCCTACACCCTTCCGGCTCAAGGACCGGGAGCGATACGACGTCTCACGCTACACCGACCCGGGCCGCATCTCACCGGAGGAGGGAGTGCGCACCGCTCCGCTTCCCGACGGAAACCCGCGCTATGTTACAATCCAGAAGGATCTTGAAATCCTTACCGAAGGGAGAAACCTCGAAAAATCGGTCTTCCTGTTTCACGCACCTCCCTATGACACCAACCTTGACCGAGCCGCGTTGGACGGGATGATGGTTGAAGGTGTGCCGGTCGACGTACACATCGGCAGCATCGCCGTCAAGCGGCTCATCCTTGCACGGCAGCCGCTGGTTACGATGCACGGTCATGTGCACGAATCGAGCGGGTTAACCGGGAAATGGCGGGATAAAATCGGTCGGACGAACTGTTATAATGCAGCCTACGATGGATCCGAACTGGCGCTCATCCGCTTCACCCTTGAAGAGCCGGATAAAGCCGTGAGGGAACTTATATAACCAAGGTGCGCAGACAGGAGCAGTGTGTCCGGGAATAGCAAATTGTCTTGGGATTCATCATTCCAACGGAAGTTGGAATCCAGTGAAGTTACTGATACTACGTGTGTTACTGGATTCCATCTTTCGATGGAATGATGAAGTTTGGTGCGTTTTTCTCATTCTCGGACAGACAGGGAGTGTCCGCGCTCCCCCTCCCATCGTTCCCGAATCCTAATTCGACCTCTTCAAGGGAATCTCTCTGGCGGCGTCGGTGACAGCATTGATTTTGACGGCAAAGCTGCTCTGTTCCCTGATGTCCTGGTCGGTGACCAGATGCACATCCAGCAGACCATTGCTGCGATAGCCCGTGCGCAGGTAGTTCATCTCGTCCAGGCACATGCTCCACCCATCAAGCCACTGCATCAACGCGTCACGCTGGTCCCCGGTTCCGCTGAAATGAAGCAGAATATCGATGTCACTGCCGGGCCCCGCCGTTCCGTTCTTGGTGCTGCCGAATACATAGTACGCCTTGACGCCGAAAAGATCCGGATCCATCGTCTCCGCGATACGTTCGGCCATGTTCAACCGCCAGCGCCAATGGTCATCCGAATTCCGCGGCTGCGTGTAGGTTCGCTTCCTGACCGACGCCTCGGGGACACTCTCGGGAAATGATATTACTCCAATGGCTTCATCAAGGTCGGCATTCATATAGACCTTGAGAACCTTTCCGTTGCTGACTTCAGGCACATCTATGACCCTCACCACCTGATCGAGATGGGCATATTCGGGCAGGATGTCAGCGAGTATGTTTCTGGATCCCGTCAGGAAGCGCTCATTGAAGACAATATCCCTGTCATCGGGGTAAAGCGGCAGATAGCGGATCGACGTTTCCACAAGGTCCTGGAAGAAGTGCGTGCCGAAAGAGAGATCGGGAACGTAATTTCCCTTTTGACGGGCTATCTCGATCAATACCGAGCAGTTGCTTATATCAGAATAGGTCACGCTGACACCGAGCTTGATGTCGCCGCGGCTCCCCCAGCGCCCCGGTCCCATCAGGATGAACTGTCGCTTCGGAAGAAGCTTGTTCAAACAACCGACCGCACCGGACACCTCCTTGAGAGTGGAATGATCTTCCACCTCGCTGTACTTCGCCGGATCAACATAGACGATATGCGTGATGTCCGGCACGTGCCCGTTCGAGATATACTTGTTGGCGGTAAACACCAGCTCACTTTCAGGAATGTCCTTCGGGATCTGCGCCGGAGCGCTGTCCGGGGCAAAGCTCTGGGGCCGGCACTGGAGAAGATAAAAGTTCCTGCCGTCGGATGCGAACTCGATGTCAACCGGTGTACCGAGGTTCTCCTGCAGTATCTTCAGAACTTTGTTCACCTGCGGGATAAACGGCGTGCCGGCGATGAGTCCCTCGAACGTCACAACCAGCTCATCACGCCTGAAATCCAGCTCCATCGGCGAGGGAGGCCTGATAGTCGAATCCTCAATCCTGGAGATAAGTTGCGTCACCGCCGGCATCTCCTCGCCGTACTCGCTCAGAAACTCTTTTATATCAACTGTTTCAAAGTTATTAGTCTCCAGATTGATCACGTCCATTTTGTTGGGTGAATAGCGGATTATTTCGTCGAACGTAACGTTCACCCTGAGGGAAGGTTGACCGGGAGCGATAAGGATCGGGTAGTCGTCGCTGAGCCGGTCAACAGCCCTCGTTCCCAAGCCCGGCACGAGACGGATAAGACCGTCCTCCCGCTTGATGCGCGGCGACCAGCAAAACTCGTTGTTGCTGAAGGCTACTCCGGCAAAGGTGGGCATGAAGTACTTGCCGATCCGGGTGCCGACCACCTCCTGGATGATTATCCCCATCTCCTCCTTGAAGTCGATCAATCCCCGTTCGGTACGGTATTCGATCGGGTCGGAGCCGAACGTGGATGAGTAGACCTCGGCGATCGCGTCCATCAGCGCCTGCAGACGTTCCTTCTTACTGCCCTGGTTGGCAAGGAAGAGGCTCTTGTACTTCCCCGAGAACGACGCTCCGAAGCGATCCTCGAGCAGGCTGGAGCTGCGCACGATGATCGGTGTTTCTCCCAGATCATCCAGCGCCATGGAGAGCCCCTGGATTATCTCGGGCGTGAAGCGGGAGTTCTTGAACAACTGAATAATGTGAGGGTATTCCTGACGAACTATCCCGATGTCCTTGTATTTCTGCTCAGTAACATCCTCCATGTTATTATAATGCATAAAGTTATGAAGGCCGTCTGAAGTGATGCACCATGTTTTCGGGATCCTGATATCCTGCAGTTCTTCGTCGTATCCCTGGTATCTCTTGATTATCTGCCACGCCAGGAACAATCCGGCGCTCTTTCCACCCACCTGACCATGACTGGAGGTCGGATATATCAACCGTTTCAGGACGGCATAAAAATCATCAATCTCCACATAATTCTTGGCGACCTTGATGTAGTCGAGCTGGTCGGTGATGATCTTCCTTATAAGGGAGACCTTCAAGCCCTTGAGTATCGAGTCCGAGAGCTCCAGACCCTCCGGCGCCAGATGCCTGAAACGATGAAGCGCATCGGTAACATCCCCCAGCGAACTGTTCAGGTTCACCAGGGTTTTAATGAGGAAACTGGCTCGATCCTCCTGCATCCATTTTTCGACGCAGGCGAGGATCTCGTCATCCGGCAGGGAGCGGTCGGCAATATTGAATATCTCCGTGCTGAACGTCAGGATGTCCGCTCCAGAACGTCGTTGCGGACGATTGCTTCCGTCGGCAAGTTCCTCCAGGTCGGAAATTCTGTCCGAGCTTATCTTTCTTAGCAGCGCATTTGCTTCCTCGATTCCGTTCCAGCAGAGATAGTTAAGCATCTTGCGCGTTATCCGTTGAAACAGATCCCGGTCCATGCGACGCGACAGGTCAACCACAACATGCCACCTGCACGTCTTCTCCGGTTCATCCCCGTCTACTGTGCTCTCAACGCCCTGAATCATCTTCCGCAATCGCTTGTGCTGGATATAATCACCCAGTCTTTCGGCGATGGTCCTGACCAACTTCACTTCTTCCTTGAGAAACGGCCCCTCGTCCTCCTGAGGCTTCTCCTCGGTATAATAGACCTCAATGACTCCGACCGTGCGATCACGAATCCTTATATCGTTGGTCAGCACCCATTCGGTCGCCGAAAAGTCCGCGGAATGATATTCCCTGCCCTGATAGATAATCCTTGCCCGGCAATGACCCGGATACTGCCAGCCCGGTGGAATCGCCTTGATAATGGCGTTCAGGACATCCTCCAGATTGCTGTCGTAATCCTTGAGGATTTCCTCGACCTTGTACAGGCAACTGAGCTCCTTGGCGTGCTCCCGCAGCGCCTCGAACAGAACGTCCACCTGTTTACGTGTCTCATCCATGAATGACAACCCCCATTCCACTCCCGCCGTCGACGATCGTCTTACCCAGACCGAGCGCCGGGCTGATGATACCTTCTTCGGGCTTGGCGCGACTCATCGGGTAAAAATTATAGCTGCGCGCCACGCCGGATATGTTCGGATAAAACCTGTCTCCATGACGACAGCCGACCACTTCCTGGATGATTACAGCCATCTTTTCGTTCTCTATGCTCTCCCCGGCGCGGTCCACATACGCCTTCGCTTCCCTGAAGAAGGTTGAGGCGTAGACAAACTTGACGGCTTCAATCAACTTCCTGAAGCGGACGCCCGTTTCATGCTGGTTGTTGGGGATCATCTTGGTGCCGTACACGCCGGCGAACGGCTTGTACATGGCGTCCTCAAGCAGGCTGAGGATCGAACCGCCAGCGGTGACCGCACCTTTGAGATCAAGGCCATCAGATCGCCGCTGTACTCGGCCGGGAAATCAGCCTGCTGGAACGCATGGGCGATGATGTGGTCGGGCTCGTCCGAAAACGCGATCCCGTCCAGGTCGTTACGCTCCATGAAGGCGTCGAACAGCTCGGTGGTCAGCACCGTCAGGGTCGGGATGTTGACCGTGATGCCCGGGAAATCGGCATGGCTGAACCCGGAGCCGATCGCCTCATTGATGAACGCCAACCCCCGGACTTTACCGCCGATCTCACCATTTCCGATGCAGGTGAAGCTCTCGCCGGAGGCGAAGAACTCACGCTGGAAACGGGGGAATTTGCGCCGCGTTACGGGGTTGTGATCATCCTGCATATAACATCATCCTTGTATCAGCCCGGTTTTATCTACACCCAGCCGCGATCTTTGCAGGCTTGAGCCACGCGGTTGACAGCAATCACGTAGGCGGCGTCACGCATGAACAGTTTCTTCCGGTGAGCCAACTGACTGACCGCGAGGTAGGCGGATGTCATCTTCACGTCAAGCTTGCCGAGCACCTCATCCTTCTCCCAGTAGAGGTTCGTGTTGCTCTGAACCTGTTCGAAATAGCTGCAGGTTACGCCGCCGGCATTAGCCAGGAAATCGGGGATCAGGAAGATATTCCGCTCATCGATTATCCTGTCGGCTTCCGGCGTTGTAGGCCCATTGGCGCCTTCGACGATGACCTTCACCCGTTTGGATATCCGGGGCGCATTTTCGGCGGTAATCTGGTTTTCCAGCGCCGCCGGTATCAGGATATCCACGTCCTGTTCGATCCAGGCCTCACCCGGGAGGATTTCATAGCCGAGTCCGGAAGCCTTTTGCTTGTCGATACCGCCGAATCGATCGGTTATATCAAGCAGCTCGTCCAGATCGATACCGTCCTTTTGGCGGAAGCAGTAGGATGTCTCATCCTTCTGGTCACAGCAGGACACGCAGATCACCTTTCCACCGATCTGGTTGTAGAGGCGGATGGCGTAGCGCGCCACGTTACCGAAACCTTGAACGCTGGCGATGGTGTCTCCGGGGCGAATCCCCAGCTCCTTCAGCGCTTCCCTCAGGGTGAAAACAACACCGAAACCGGTCGCTTCCGTGCGCCCCAACGATCCTCCCATACCCACCGGTTTACCGGTGATCAGCCCGGGAAACCTGGCGCCGCGGATGGCTTCATACTCGTCCAGCATCCACAGCATGTGCTGGGAGCTGGTCATCACATCCGGCGCCGGCACATCCCGTAACGGGCCGATAACCTGGGCGAGTTGGCGAACCCAGCCGCGGCAGAGCCGTTCCTGTTCATGGACGCTGAGGTTGTGCGGATCACAGATCACGCCGCCCTTGCTGCCGCCCAGGGGAATATCGACCACGGCGCATTTCCAGGTCATCCACATCGACAGCGCACGAACCGTGTCGATGGTCTCTGCCGGATGAAACCTGATGCCGCCCTTGCCGGGGCCGCGTGCGTCGTTGTGCTGCACCCTGAAGCCGCGGAAGACCTTGACGCGGCCATCGTCCATGCGTACGGGAATGAGAAACGTGTACTCCCGCAGCGGATTCCTCAGCAGTTCCCTTGTCGCGGTATCCAGTTCCAACAGATCCGCAATATTGTCGAATTGCGCCTGCGCCATGGCAAAGGCGTTGAATGATTTGTCTGCCATTCCTTGTTTCCTTGATTTTACTGTTATTAAACTTCGAGGGTATTAACTTAGTAGTGATAAAGCCAACCAGGTGTCAAACCTGCGAAGGCAGGTACCCGGATTGTCATACCTGCGGAAGCAGGTACCCGGATTGTCATACCTGCGAAAGCAGGTACCCGGATTGTCATACCTGCGAAGGCAGGTACCCGGATTGTCATACCTGCGAAGGCAGGTATCCGGATTGTCATACCTGCGAAAGCAGGTACCCGGATTGTCATACCTGCGAAGGCAGGTATCCAGAGAGAAATCTCTGCCTTTAAACAGTGGATTCCCGCCTTCCTGTCCAATAATATTATTTTTCAGTATTCCTGCCAGGTAGCGCCGCGCTTGAAACCCGGCAGGTATTTCAAAAGCTCTCATGATCCGTCAGGTTACGCTTCGCAATGGATGCGCCCACACGACAGCCAAACCTGGTCTCTCGCGCCGTAACTCCAGATCACCTGAAGTCAGCCCCTGCAAGTTATAACGACGGATCTAATCGACCCCGCCGCTCCATATCGCCATCACCCTCGGCGTCGCGTCCATCTGGAGCATTGACTCCAGCGCAGCCTGGAGGTCATCGAGGTTGAGCGATGTTCTGTTGTCAAACAGGGAGCCGAGTATGCCGAGTTCGTCGAAGCGCTTGGTATATTTGACCACCCGGGGCTTCTCGACGCCGGCCAGCTCCCTGGCTTTGTCGAGTGCGTCGTCGAAGTAGCCGATCTGGTCGATCAGTTTGTAATCGAGCGCCTGTTCAGCGGTGTATATTTTTCCGTTCGCCAGCTTTCTGACATCCGCAATATCCAGCTTGCGCCCCTCGGCGACGATGCCGATGAACCGGTCGTTGAACGTTTTGATCAGATCCTCGAAGTACAGCCTCTCCTTAGGTGAAAGGTCGCGGAACGGGCTGCCGATGTCTTTCATGTCGGCGCTCTTGATCGGATCGTACTTTATGCCCAGCTTTTTCAACAGTTCCGCCATCTGGAACCGCATCATTATAACCCCGATCGATCCCACCAGCGAAGTTGGATTGGCGATGATGTAATCGGCGGGAGACGAGATGTACAGTCCACCGCTGGCGGCGATGTCTCCGACACATACAACGACCTTCTTGCCGGCTTTCTGAAGCCGCATGATCTCGTTGCGCAGTATATCACTGGCGCTGAGTCCGCCGCCGGGAGAGTCCATCTGAACCAGGACGACTTTGACCTTCTCGTCCTCGCATGCCCGCCTGAGCTGCCTGCCGACATTCAGCACCATCCCCTCCCCGGATATGTAGGAACCTCTGCCTCCGATGGCTCCGTTGATGGCTACAACAGCAATTTTATCAGGCTCCCTGCCTTCACCCGATATAATCGTCTTCTCCTGCAGCCTGCCGCCGAGATCGGCTTTGAACGCCATGCCGGCGGTTCTGCTGGTTACCAGACCGATAAGCGTCAACAGCAGTAAACCACAGACAATAATGAGAAAGATCGCCAGACCCGACAACCTCCGGCGCGGCGGCGGCACGGAAAGCGCACCGGTATAACCGTAAGGAGACGGAGCCGGCGGTGGTGTCGATGAACCTGTCCGACCCTTATCTCTGTCATCCATGTTGTTGGTGTTCGAGTTCATTTTTATTCCATGTTACAGAATGTGATATTGAGCGTGACAAACCGTTCCGGCAGGCTGTCCGGGGCACGGTTTCAGGTTCCCGATAAAGTACGCTCAAGACAAGAGTGTCCGAGCTCCCTCCGGATACGCGCGCGAACGGGAATGACACGGTATCCCGGAATCCGGGCTGCCTCAGGTTCCCTGTTGTGCGACATCCCCCAAGCCTAAAGTCTTCTCTTCAGCTCCGGACGCGTGTCAAACCGGATATTCATGGTTTCAAAGACCGCGCCATCGGGGGTGTCCGCCAACAGCCTGAAACTGTCGAACCTTGGATCCGTTATCGTGTAATGAGCACATTCGCCGTTCCAGGTCATCATACCGGGACGATTCGCCAGACCGATCTTCTGGAAATCCAGCCCGACGAAGGAACGTCCCCCCCCGCCGTACTCGAGCGGCCGGATGTACCAAAGCTGCGCCTGGTCAACAATATGGTAAAACTCCCGCTTCAGATCATGGCGGTGATCGACCGCTAACCTGTCGTAAAGCCCGGAATAACCGAGGATGACCGATGCAAGCGCGAAGACGCCCAGCAGAAGCAGGATTATCCGATCACGCGTCATCGCCTACTCTATCTCCAACCTGTACGGCATAAGCAACAGCGGCTCACCCGCCTCCCAGCGGCTCTCCCCGTTCAGCGACGCCGCCAGCCGCCTGACATCAGCGGGAACACGCTTCATTGCAACCCAGAGAATCTCATCGCCGAAACCAAGCTGGCGCCGGTCGGGGTAAGTTTTAACGCCGAACGACTCACCGTCTTTCACGCCTCCGGCGAACGCGGCGATCTGTATGGCGAGATCGAGCCCGCCGGTCAGATCGACCAGTTTACGTTCCGCCGCCTGGCTGCCGGTCCAGATCCGGCCCTGGGCGAAGCGGTTCACCTCCGACGTGTCGATCCCCCGACCCTCCGCAACCCTCTCGAGGAAGATCCGGTAGTAGTTTTCGGTCTCCCGACGTACCTTCCCCCACTCCTCGTCGGTGAACGAACGGTGCCCGCTCCACATGTCGGCGTGCTTCCCGCGCCTGAGTGTCTCGGTGGTGATGCCGATCTTGCCCTGGAGCCTGTTGTAAGCCAGCTTGCCCGATATGACGCCGATCGAACCGGTGATCGTTCCCGGCATGGCGATGATGGTGTCAGCCATGCAGGCGATATAATAACCGCCCGAGCCGGCAACGTCCGACATCGATACGATCAGCGGTTTACGCTCTTCGCCGCGGGTGCAGAGCTTCACCTCTCTCATGATGATGTCCGAGGCGAGCATCGAACCGCCCGGCGAATCGATGCGAAAGACGATGGCGGCGACGGACTTACTCTCCCGTGCTTTTCGAAGGGCACGGGCTATGGTTTCACTGCCCATCGTCCGGTCGGAGAACAAGCCTCCGCCTGAGCTTGCGCCACGTACAATTACGCCGCATCCGTACACCACGGCGATCGACTTCCGGCGCAGATCGTACCATTCGTCGTTCAGGGTCGTCCGGCGGTCATACTTCCTCTCCGTGACGAGCCGCGTTTTCAGCCCGAAATAGTCCTTCAACAAATCCTTAAGCTCGTCCTTATAGACAAGACTGTCGACCAGTCCGGCGCTGAACGCATCGGCGGCGGTGAAGGGACCGTCTTCGACCAGCTCCCTGACCTGGTCTTCGATGTAGCCGCGCCCGTCGGCGATCGCGGCGACGAAATCATCGTAGAGCTCGTCGAGAACGAAGTCCAACTCCTCGCGCTGGCTCGGCGACATATCCTCCCGGGTCAGGCTCTCGGAAGCGGACTTATATCCACCGGCGTGCACGTAGTTCGGGTCGATCCCGATCCTGTCAAGCGTGCCGCGCAGAAAGACCGCATGCGCGCTCAGACCGGTCAGGTTCAGGTCTCCCACCGGGTTCATGAAGATATAATCCGCCACCGAAGCCAGGTAATAACCGCCGTTGCCGCAGGATTCGAGGTAGACGACGACACTCCTGCCGCTGTCCATGAATTCCCGCAGGGCGTCGCGGATCTCCTGTATCTTCGCCAGTCCGGCGCTGAAGTCCTCGATCCTCAGCAATATTCCGGCGACATCCGGATCATCGCCGCAACGCTCGATTTTACGAACCAGCTCGTAAACCGTGCGCCGGTCGGGCTTGAACCACGAAGCCGACCCTTCGTACTCTATAATGGGACCCTTCAGCCGGATTTCCACGAATTTTTGGCGGTGAAACCAAATACTCGACGGTCTATGGAACTCCGTCAGCGACAGATACGATACGCCGTCGCCCGCGCCGCGCTCCCGATCCGCTCCAAATCCGATCCGACCGAAATTAAGCGACAAGCCGGTGGAAATCATGCCGTCATGAGCATGCGGTCCCTGTTTAACCTCCGGAGAATAGTCGACATATCCGGCGATACCGGGAACGAACTCCACAGATGCGCCCAGCTTCCAGTCAACATTGTCGAGATATCCGTCGGTCTCATCCAGTATATTTGACCGATCCGGTGTCGCCTCAAGATATGTGACCGGGTATTTGCGCAGTCCCGCGTCGGCGGTAAGCGTGATACGGGTTCCATATTTACCACCGATGGGAGTGAAGAGGGCGAGCGGTCGGAATGCCAGGCCCAGGTCAAAGCCGACCGCCGCCATCGCCGATGCGGAGTCGGCGGGGGCGTTTATACGCGGTTCGTTTACACCGCGCGCCACCCCGCCGAATGAGAGAAACTGAAACGGACGAGCCATCAGACCGATGTCCCAGTTGTTCTCCCGGTCGACACCTTTCGTCCAGGCGTAGGCGGCTCCAAGATAGAGCCCTCTATAGCCCAGCCCGAAGCCGAAGGTGTGCCGGTTCCGGTTGCTCCAGACATCGTTACGCACGAATTCGCCGACAAGCCCGATCCCCTCGCCGCCGACCGCATAACCCCAGCCCGCCAGACCGGAACCGGTCGAATACGGCATGAAGATAAGCAGGGATTCGCCGCTCCCGACGCCCAGGCCGGCCGGGTTGACAACCGGCGCCAGCGCATCACCCGTAACAGCCACTGAATGGTGAGGTAAACGGAGGAAATCGGGGGCAACCTGGGCGGACAATACGCTGCAGAAGGTCATGACCAGAATATGAATTATTACAGCCATGTGGAATCCGCGACTCATTGTATCTCCAATCTCACATCAACCTCTTCCTGCGCGCCAGAAATTCGAACAGGGCGATCTCGTAGGGCATATCGGTCGTAAACAGCTTGTAGTCAATGCGGTTCTCCCGGCATCGTTGACGGTACCGGTCGATAAATTCCCGCATCTCCCGCCGGTACTCAGCACGCAGGTGCCAGGGACGACTCGCCTGAACCTCATCCGTTTCCATGTCCTGGAACCGGGCGTCGCGCGGGAAGGCAAACGACAACTCCAACGGATCAAGCAGTTGAAATACGAGCAGTTCGTGCCCGATGTGTCGAACAGCCTTCATGCCGGCGAGGATGCGATCCGGTTCATCCAGAAGATCCGAGATCAGAACCACCAGCCCCTTGCGCTTGACGCGCTCCGCCACATTGAAAAGCGCTTCCGGCACTGATGTCCTGCCGGACGGTTCCAGCTTCTCCAGGCTGCTCGTGAGCGTCCCGAGCCAGCCCATCGCCGAATGGGGATCCAGTATCTCGGTCAATTCCTCGGCAAACGTAATGAGCCCGACCGCGTCGCGCTGCTTCAGGAGCAGAAGCGACAGAGCCGCCGCCAGCGATTCACCGTAATCGAGCTTGGTCACCTCCCCCGATCCGAAGCCCATCGAGCCGGAATGATCGACCAGCAGGTAAGCCTTGAGGTTGGTCTCCTCCTCGAATTGCTTGATGTAGTAGCGACCGGTTCGAGCCAACACCTTGTAATCAAGGTGTTTAAGCGAGTCGCCGGGCATATACTGCCGATGTTCGGAGAATTCGACCGAAAAGCCGTGGTACGGGCTCTGGTGCAGCCCGGTCAGGAAGCCCTCGACCACGGCAATGGCGCGCAGTTGCAGCCCGGTGAGACGGGCTACGGCGGCGGGGTCAAGCAGTCGCTTTGACGCCAATATCTTCCTCCTCAAGGAGACGCCGGACGATTTCAAGCGAACTTACGCCCTCGGCCGCGGCGCTGAAACTGGTGACCATCCGGTGGCGAAGGACCGGTTCGGCGATGGCGCGGACGTCCTCAATCTCCGGCGTCGGTCTGCCGTCGAGGATAGCCCTGGTCTTGGCGCCGATGATCAGGTACTGCGACGCCCGCGGCCCGGCTCCCCAGGTGACCCATCTCTTCACGTAATCAGGTGTGGTTTCCTCCACCGGTCGGGTCCTGCGCGCCAGTTGAACCGCGTAGGACACGACATGATCCGAGACCGGGACCCGGCGCGCCAGAGACTGAAGCTCGATGATGTCCGCCGCCGTCAGCACAACCTCGAGATCTGGCTGGAGGTCGGCGGTGGTGGTCCTGACTATCTCGTTCTCCTCCTCAACGGTCGGGTAATCGATGTGCAGGTCGAACATGAAGCGGTCGAGCTGGGCTTCCGGCAACGGGTAGGTGCCCTCCTGTTCGATCGGGTTCTGTGTGGCGAGGACGAAAAAGGGCTCCTCCAGGGTGAAGGTCTGACCTGCTGCGGTGACCTCGTGTTCCTGCATCGCCTGCAACAGCGCCGCCTGTGTTTTCGGCGGCGTGCGGTTTATCTCGTCGGCAAGGATTATCTGGCCGAATATCGGGCCGTGGATGAACCTGAAATGTTTCTTCCCGGTCGAAACGTCCTCCTCGATGATCTCGGTACCGGTGATGTCGGAAGGCATCAGGTCGGGGGTAAACTGGATCCGGCTGAACTTGAGGTCGAGCACGCGCGCCAGCGAGTTGACCAGCAGCGTCTTCGCCAGCCCCGGCACGCCGATCAACAGGCTGTGACCGCGCGAGAGCAGGGCGATCAGCAGTCGGTCGACGATTGCACTCTGCCCTACAATGATCTTGGCGAGTTCCGCCGCAATCCTGTCCCGAGCCTGCTTCAACCGGGCGACAGCTTCAACGTCGTCTATAGATGACAGCAGATTTTCTGACATTGTAATCCTTATGGGAAAAATCGTTGCGTTTAAAGATATATCCGCGCGTCAATCATTGCAACCACTTCGCGCATTCCCCCTGCAGTTTTATTGAAGCCGTGTTTCACTATCTCCGCATCCGCTGTCCGGTTTTCAAAGCCAAGCAATGCAAACCCCATGAGA
>JALGVR010000168.1 GCA_025774605.1 bacterium
GAACGCCGTAGGAAGAGGCTATCTCGTTCAGCGCCCTTTGCCCGCGGATAGCTTCAAGAGCGGCTTTAGCTTTCAAAGATGCACTGTGTGTTTTTCGCTTCATTTTTACCCCTAAGTGAAATTACCTTCAAGATAATTTCCACCTTAACACCCTGTCCGGTTTTTGGGGGTAATTATACGTTTCTGATGCGCGCCTGCATATTGTTGATAAGACCAAAACAGAGAATAACAACCAGAACTGGAATGATGGTTGGTGAACGCATGGCGTTTCCTCCTTATGAAGAAATGATTTACATGACTAAAGGGCAAGAATTTGCATGCAAAACGAAGGAATGATCACGAAGTCCGCCGGGAGGAGGCTTTCCTTCATCTGAAGTGACTTTACCGAAGTACCTTGTACGCCAGGGGGGATTCGAACCCTCGACCTCATGCTCCGGAGGCATGCGCTCTATCCAACTGAGCTACTGGCGCATTCGATTCGAGCAGTGATAAATATAGCTGTTTTTGCAGAAGTTTACAAGATGATGGATACAAGCGGCAACCTCAACCGCTATTCGTTCATTATATTCGGAATGGTGTTATAGTACCGATCGATCACAGTCTCCAGATCGACATCGATGTAATCATTCCAGATAAACCTGTCGCCGCCTGTGACGCCGATCCTCCGAACCGGAACTCCCGACTTGCCGGCTTCAGCTTCGAACCGCGCAACCAGACCACTCTTTACGGAAACCACCACCCGCCCCGGGGCTTCGCCGAAGAGATGAGCCGCCGTCGATGACTCTGTGGGATAATCCACCACCACACCGACCGGACTGCGACGGTCAACCATGCAGCATTCCGCCAGGCAGACCGAAAGCCCGCCGTCCGAGACATCATGCGCCGATTGGATAAGCTCCTGTGAAGCGAGATTCACCAGGAGGTCAATCAGGCGTTTCTCATGACCAAAATCGACCGGGGCGACCGGTCCGGCGATCCTGCCGTGCATCACCTTCAGATAACTGCTGCCGCCCAGTCCGTGATGATCACTCTTCCCCAACTGGTAAACAACATCCCCCTCTTGTTTGAATCCTGCAGTGACCGATTTTGATGCGTCGTCCATCAATCCCAGCATGCCGATAACCGGTGTCGGCAGGATGGTCTGCCCCTGCGTCTCGTTATAAAACGAAACATTCCCGCCGGTTACCGGCGTGTCCAGCGCCCGGCAGGCTTCACCCATACCGGCGACCGCCTCGTGGAAGAAATAGTAGACATCGGGTTTGTAGGGGTGGCCGAAGTTCAGGCAGTTGGTTATCGCCACCGGTCGGGCGCCCGCGCAGGCGACGTTGCGCGCCGCTTCGACGACCGCCTGCTTGGCTCCCAGGCGCGGGTTGAGCCTTACATAACGGGCGTTGCAGTCGGTCTTGACCGCCAGAGCCTTACCGGTTCCCTCGACGCGGATCAGCGCCGCGTCCCCAAATCCGGGCTCGACGACCGAGTTGGTTCGCACGGAACAGTCGTATTGCTCGTAGATCCAGGCTTTCGAGGCGATTTCCGGATCCGAGAGGAGCTTCAACAGCACGCGGCCGGGATCTTCAGGCTCGGGAAGGCTCAAGGGATCAAAGGCTTCCAACCCGTCAAGGTCGGCGGGACGCCGATATTCCCTCCTGTACCGGGGAACGCCCCCACCCAGCGCCAGATACCAGGGTGGAACATCCGCAACCAGGCGTCCCTTCTGGAAGATACGCAGTCGATCACCGTCGATGACCTTCCCGATCTCGACGGCTTCCAGCTCCCACTTGTCGAACACCCGCCTGATCTGGGCCTCACGACCCTTCTTGGCGACCAGCAGCATCCTCTCCTGGGATTCGGACAGCATTATCTCCCAGGGATCCATCTCCCGCTCGCGCAGCGGCACCAGGTCGAGGTCGATCTCCATACCTACCCCGCCGGCGGCTGACATCTCGGACGATGAACATGTCAGTCCCGCCGCTCCCATGTCCTGTATCGACTCCACCGCGCCGCTCTCAGCCAACTCGAGGGTCGCTTCAAGCAGCAGCTTCTCGGCGAACGGGTCGCCCACCTGAACCGTCGGGCGCTTGGCTTCGTCGTCTCCGGACAGCTCCCTCGAGGCGAGCACTGATGCACCGTAAATGCCGTCGCGCCCCGTCTTGGATCCCACGTAGAAGACGGAATTACCGACGCCGGAAGCCTTGGCGCTCATTATGTTTTCGATCTTTACAACCCCCACCGCCATGGCGTTGATCAACGGATTTCCGCTGTATGCCGGATCGAAACAGACCTCGCCGGCGACGGTCGGAACACCGAAACAGTTGCCGTAATGACCGATGCCCCGCACGACGCCGTCGACCAGGTAGCGGGTGTGCGGATCGCCAGGATCTCCGAAATGCAGCGAATCGAGCGCCGCCAGCGGTCTCGCTCCCATGGTGAAGATGTCGCGCAGGATGCCGCCGACGCCGGTCGCCGCACCCTGAAACGGTTCGACGGCCGAGGGGTGGTTGTGGCTCTCAATCTTGAACGCGACCGCGTAGCCGTCGCCGATGTCAACCAGACCGGCGTTCTCTTCGCCGGCTTCAACCAGCAGCCGGCCGCCGGATCGCGGTAATGTCTTCAGTTCGAGGATCGAATTCTTGTACGAACAATGTTCCGACCACATCACCGCGAAGATGGCGAGCTCGGTTACGTTCGGCACGCGTCCGAGGATTTCACAGACCCGGTTGAACTCCTCTTCGTTCATCGTTTGATCCAGCGCTTCCTGCAGAGTTCCGGGGCGCGTAGGATCGTGGGTTGATTCCATGTATATAAAATGTTTAGACTACTAATCAGGCTTGGTTAATGCCGTATTTTGGTCAATGAGACCGCCATTTCCGGTTTAATATAATTACTGAAGTTTAGCAGTTGGTTCCAAGTCCTGTCATTCCTGCGAAGTCCTGTCATTCCTGCGAAGTCCTGTCATTCCTGCGAAGTCCTGTCATTCCTGCGAAGGCAGG
>JALGVR010000090.1 GCA_025774605.1 bacterium
GCCTTCGGGCAGCGAACCGGGTTCAATGCCCCGAGCCGCTTGAGGGGTCAACTCGCCCCTCTCGTCGCGCAGAAGGATGTAGCCGCGCTCGGCGCCGCCCACGGTAAAGGCTTTGTCAAGCAACTTGACCAGGAGATCGTTCAGGTTGGTCTCTTCAAACAGCGCCCTGGCGGCCTCGAGGAGAAGCTCCAAGCCTTCACGGGATATCGGTTTATATGCTTTACTCATCTTCCCCGGAGATTCTGAACCTGGCGGTCAGCGAACGGGCTTCATCGCCGAATTCGTCCACTGCGGCAACCGTCCACACCAGGTATTGCGGTTCGGTCGTAAGCGGGCTGTTCACCGTGTGCACAGTCGAATCAGAAGGTATATCCTCGGCAAGGTAAACCCTGTTCCCTTCTGAAGTACCATCGGGAACGTGAAGTATTTCTATCTTGTAAGTGAATCTGAAATCGGCGCCGAACGGCTCCCATTCCAACTGCGGTTGGGTCGTGTACAGTACGACGTCGTTATCCGGCGCAATCACTTCGGGCATATCGTCTATGACCCTTATCAGGTAAAATGGATCGCTGGCGGCAACGAAATGGGCGTTGTCGAGATGGTAGAGGGTCAGCGGATAGCCGACCAGATCAGCGATGCGCAATCCGTTCAGGCCCGCCTCGGGGAAATGTCCCAGCCAGGTCATGGTGTCTCCGGTCGACTGCAGGGTCCCGAGTTCCATTGTATCGCATTTCACCCAGACCCGGTCGACACCGTCCGGGTCGCTTATTGATGCCCGGATCTCGAGCGCCAGATAAGGGAGGGAACCCCAGCTCGCCTGGTGGATGGAGCGCGCCCCGACGCTGACTTCCGCAGGCCTGTTTCGCGCCGGCGCGGCGATAACAACCGCATTTGAACCACCGGACATCAGGCCGGACTCCGAGATGCTGAAAAGAACCCAGGCGCGCGTCTCGGCCGGCGGCAGCTCAATCCAGACCGATTGCTCGGTCCCTGCCGGTTTGACCCCTGGGAGTTCGCCGTTGTATGGCTCGCCGCCGGTCGTATCAGAACCATCCCAGCCGGGCAGTCCCGAGTAGAGCGCATAGAGACGGGCGCCGCCGGGCGCCGTCCAGGTGAGCCTGCAGCGCAGATCCACCAGCGAATCCAGGGTCAGGTCGTTAATGTGGTCGGGCGGAGAATCCGGAATATACGCCTTGCTTTGGGGATCGAAAGGGTTGTCATGAGGCGCCTGGCATGCCGTCAACAGCATTATCAGCGTCAGTAACGACACAGCGAAATGAGAATATTTTTGTCTGTTCTTTTTCATCACCCGGATTCGAATCGCGATACCAACAATATATCTCAACTTGATATACGTGTCAAGCTGTGTGGCAGTTCACCTTGCGCTAAATGGAGGTTATTAATCCAATCACTTTATATCTGACTCCTGGAGGGCGGACATTCCTGTCCGCCCGCAAGCCCGCACGGTTATTCCACAGGGCGGACAGGAATGTCCGCCCTCCAGGCTGGAGTCAAGAATAGAATGCGCCCTTTAACAATAGGTCCCAGTCCAAAAACTTCAATGTTTTCATGCAGAATGCTTGCCTTTTCCATTATCCTTGTATAAAATATAACCTGCCAGTCGAGTAACTGAACATCGTCCATAATTACGAGTCCATCATGATGTACTGCCCGAAATGCCGCGGCGAATACAGGGATGACGCGGTTTTCTGTCCTGACTGCGAAGTGGATCTGGTTCCCGAGATTCCGCCGGAGATTCCTGAAGAGTATGTCGACGAGCCGTGGGTGGAGCTTCATTCCTTTTCCGGAACGTTGTATGCACAGATGGCGATCGAAATGCTGAATCGGGAAGGAGTGCCGGCGTTTTCGAAGTCGCTGTTCGCGGGATCGAGTCTGGGAGTATTCGGAGGCGCTGACCTCGTGGGCGACAGCACGGCGGTCTGGGTGCTTGAGCCGGATCTTGAACGGGCTCAGGTCATTATTGAAGCTATGATCAGCGAGAGCGCCGACGAGTTGGATGATGATGACCGCGAATGATGCGTCCCGTGAATTCCACAATCATCAACTGGAGATTAAATGACCGAAATTCTTGAACTCAACTCGCGGGAGATCCTCGATTCCCGCGGCAACCCCACCGTTGAGGTTGACGTTTTTCTCTCCGGCGGCGAGTTCGGTCGCGCGGCCGTGCCTTCTGGCGCCTCTACGGGCGTTCATGAAGCGGTTGAGCTGCGTGACGGCGACCAGGATCGATACATGGGCAAGGGCGTCAGCAATGCTCTGGGGAATATCGAGAATGTAATACTTCCGGAGATACTGGGGATGGACGCCGTCAACCAGGCGGAGATCGACCGGATGCTCTGCGAACTGGATGGAACGCCGAACAAGTCCAAGCTGGGCGCCAACGCCGTTCTGGCCGTGTCCCTGGCGGTCTGCAAGGCGGCTGCCGCAGCGGCGGGATTGTCGTTTTTCCGTTATCTCGGCGGTGTCGGAGCGCGGGTCATGCCCGTACCGATGATGAACATCCTCAACGGCGGTAAACATGCCGACAACAACGTCGATATTCAGGAGTTCATGATTGTTCCCCACGGCTTCGCATCCTTCACAGACGGACTGCGCGCCGGTGTCGAAGTGTTTCACAACCTCAAGAATGTCCTGAAGGTCAAGGGTTACGCAAGCTCGGTGGGTGATGAGGGCGGTTTCGCGCCGGACCTGAAATCCAACGAAGAGGCCATGGAATTGATCATGGCAGCCATCGAAGCGGCGGGATATAAACCGGGCGCCCAGGTTTCACTCGCACTTGACCCCGCGGCGAGCGAATTCTACCTGAAGGACGAAAAGCTGTACGATCTCGCATCGGAGGGTCGAAGGCTCACGGCCGCCCAGATGGTTGATTATTACGCCGACATGCTTGACAAGTATCCGATTGTATCGCTTGAAGACGGCTTGGAAGAGGATGACTGGGACGGCTGGCAGTTGCTTACCGAGAGGTTGTCGGACAGGATCCAGCTGGTTGGAGACGACCTGTTCGTAACCAGCACATCCCGTCTTCAGGAGGGCATCGATCGCGGTGTTGCCAACAGCATATTAATCAAGCTCAACCAGATCGGAACCGTAACGGAGACGCTGGACGCAATCACGCTGGCGCGCAACAATCATTATTCCGCGGTGATTTCGCACAGATCAGGCGAAACGGAAGACACATCCATAGCCGACCTGGCGGTTGCCACCGGTGTCGGTCAGATCAAGACCGGTTCGGCAAGCCGCACTGACCGAATCTGCAAGTACAATCAACTACTCAGGATCGAGGAAGAGTTGGGAGCGACTGCCGTCTATGGTCTCGGCTCGTTCAAAGGCTGATAGGTCACGCCGCACCAGAGTCCGCCTGGAAGCGCTATCCCCGAGATCGCGCCGCTGGCTTATTATTGCCGTGATTGTCCTGATTCTGCTCCTGTTCCTGTTCGGCGGTGACGGACTCTGGTCATCACTGGTTATGAGCAGGCGGGTGGCGGAGTTGGAAGCCCGTATCGATTCGTTGGAGAACATTAATCTCCGGATGCGGGAACGTGTGGAAGGACTGATGAAGCGCGATCCGGCGATCCTCGAGGAGGAGGCGCGCAGTCACGGGATGATCAAACCCGGCGAAAAGGTCTATGTGATGCACCCGGAAAAAGACAAGAAAAACAGATAATCCCGCTCATACCGATCAATGCTTACCCTGGGCGAGAAAGTACGCCGCATGCGGCTCAAGCGCCGCCTGACGCTGGCGCAACTGGCGGCGTTGACCAAGGTGTCTTCTGTCACCATCTTCAACATCGAACGAAATATCTACGAACCTAAGATCTCGACGCTGAATGATCTGTGCCGCGCCCTGGGCACTCCACTCGGCTATTTCACCGGTCCCGGCGGGGAAGGGTTGTTCATCCGTGAGAGGGATGGAGAGATAAGCCGGCATCACGCCGGAAGATTGAAATCCCGCGGCCTGCCTCAGCTTAGAAGCATCAGTATGCAAGCGGAGCGGGAGCTCATCCTGGATGACACTTCCGGTGTATTTGCAGCATTTCATCTGGTGTTCGGGCAGGTTGAAGCGGTAATGGGCACGCGATCGATCCGGCTTTTTCCGGGTGACACCCTTTACGCTGAGCTGTTTGAAGAGCTGAAACTTAAAGCAAGGGGGGATTCGTTGGGGGTGATGATACAGTACGGTGAAGTGAGACAAAGGGTTTAAAATCATGAAGTTCTGTGACAACAGGTGCGAACATGCCCGTTGGCCCGACCGGTTTAACGATGGCGCCGGGTCATGCCGGACGTTCACGGCTTTATATTGTGTGAAACTTGACCGCATCGTACACAAGAATGGTCTGTGCGAGTGGGAGAAGATCCAAAATGAAGGTACGGAGGACAATCAGAGCAGAACATCCCCCCGCGCCAGTAAGGGAGGGTAAGAACAGAACATCCCCCCCTACGCCAGTAGGGGGAGTAAGAACAGAACATCCCCCCCCTGCGCCAGCAGGGGGGGACAAAGGGGGGGTCGCAATGGTTATGGTAATCCGTCCGGCGAGCCGTCCGTGCCACTTGATGTCTCAGATACCATCCGTTCACCATCCCAACCCAGCCCGTACCACAACCCGTCACCAACCTCATACGTTTCAATAACATCACCCAGGCCATCCCGGCGCGGACCACCGCGGCGGTCCTCCTCGTCGACGATCAAGTCAAAGCCGATACTGAATGCAACATCATCCTCGCCGCCGTTGGCAAGAGTCACCTCGACAGTCAGAGAATCTTCGATTTCAATTGCTGCGGCGATGCCCATCGGATCTACCGTTACCTGACCTGTCGCAGGCACCTGCAACAACAACAGCATGAAAGCCGCAATCAAGCATAAAGCGTTTTGTTTGATGTGCATTCGGTACGCCCATCAAATGAATTCACAACCGGAGAAAATCCGGGATTATTGTTTAAGTGATGCTATATCAAGAAGAACAGGCTCTATCCTGCCAGCAGATTGGCTTCAAAGCTGAATATCGTCTTATGATTGCGTTTTCTGACCTGAACGGCGCGCTCGATCATCTGATCGAGTAGTTCGCTGAAAGAACGTCCCATGTACTCCCAAAGATAATAAGCAAAAGATCCGGGGATATTGTTGATCTCGTTCACAAATATCTCGCTTTTCGAATTTATCAGGAAATCGATGCGCGCCACGCCGCCCGCCGAAGTGGCTGTAAAGACCTGAACGGCATAATCCTGGATCGTTCGAGTCATTTCCGGTTCAAGGGGAGCGGGGATGATCCTCTGCAGGCTCGCCATGCCCTTGGAACCTTTCACACCCTTCGAACCCTTGCCAGCCTTGCGATCGCCCCGGTATTTCTCGTCAAAGGTCAGAAGCTTTTCTGACTTTACAGGCTGCTCCAGAACAGACGGGATGGGAGGATCTCCGTCAAGTACAGCACAGTTGATCTCCATGCCGCCTTCGACGTACGTTTCAACGAGCGCCACCGCCCCGAAACGCAGAGCGAATTCGAGCGCATCCTCCAGGTCGGATCGCGAGCCGACCGTCCTGACTCCCACACTGGAACCGAGCCGCGCCGGCTTCACAATGAGAGGATATTCAAGGCGGGACTCAATCCCGTTGATCACTGCAGCCGGATCGTCTTCATATTCCACCCCAACGACCGCCGCGTACGGCAGGTAAGGCAATCCCTGCGCGTGCAGGACCGCCTTGGTCAGCAGTTTGTCCATGCCGATCGCCGAGGCGTGGAGGTTCGACCCGGTATAGGGCACGCCGGCGAATTCGAGCAACCCCTGCAGACACCCGTCTTCGCCGAATGTTCCGTGGGTCGCCGGAACAGCCAGGTCTATTTCGAAGATACGTCTTTTGCGCAAGGCAGACGGCGAGGATTCGACCAGCTTCAGCCTGCCGCGCGCCGCGTCCGGACTGGGAAAAACCCTGGTCAGCCGGTTCAGCGGCGGATGATCCCTGCGGAAGAAGGAAATATCCTTCAACTCCCTGCCGATATACCAGACGTTGTCCCTCGCCAGGTAGATGGGAGTTACCTCGTATCGTTGCCTGTCGAGGGCTTCGATCGCCTGGTATCCGGTAATCACGGAAACTTCGTGCTCGACCGATCTGCCGCCGAAGATTACACCGATGTTAATATTTTTAGACATTACAGAGATTCTTCACTTCGTTCAGAATGACCTCAACGGTTGTTACTGTGAATAACAGACAGGAATGTCTGTCCAGCCAGTGGGTAAACAAGTCGTTCGACAGAATGGTGGCCCGGACAGCTCTGCTGTCCGGGTCTCAATTCCAGGACATCCAAATATCCCGCCATCCCCATCCAGTAAGTGCAACATCGGTCATCAGGATTTACGAAGACCTGAGGGGACACACATGAAAATAGAGACAAAATCGGGATATTGCAAATCGAGAAAGCCGGAATTATGCCGAATCATATTGATCGGGGAGATCATTTTCCAGGAGAATCGTATCACCGGGTTTCAGGCGCGGTTTCAGCCATTCGAGGCCTTCATCAAGGGATGAGGCAACCCTGATGTTACGACCGTCGAATCCCGCTTCCAGCAGACCCGCCCTGATCGGTTCAACCCGTTTGCCTCCGATGAGCACAACCAGATCGCAGGCTCCAGCCGCCTGTCTGCCGAATTCACGGTTCGCCTGCTCTTCGAGCGGACCGAGTTCGATCATGCCGGGCGTTACGAGTATCCGTCCACCGACAGGCGCCTTGGAAAGAACCTCCAAGGCGTTTTTCGCGCCGACGGGATTGGAGTTGAAGGCGTCGTCGAGTATTTTAACTCCACCCTCACCCGCCAGCGGCTCGAGCCGGTGCCTGACATGGGGCATGCCGGCGAGCGTTCCGGCGATCGATTTGCGTGGAACGCCGAGCTGATCCGCCATCGCTGCAGCCGCGACGGCATTGGCTACGGCGCTGCGGCCCAGGAGGGACAGATGTACGGAAATCCTCTCCTCTGCTTCCCCCTTTGGTTCCCTCCCGGAAACCGCGGGGGAGGGATCATCGCAAAAAACGAGATCAAAATCACTGCCGTCGACGCCGATCCTGACATCTTCAGCTCTCGTTACCGGTATTCCCGCACTCGCGGACGCCTCGGCGCCGCCCTCCACGCTGAAATAGACCACCCTGCCGCCATATTGCGCGCCGATTTCACGACAGGCGGGATCATCACCGTTCAGCAGCGCGATCCCGTCCGCCGGCAGCGCTCGGACGAGCTCGGCCTTGGCGGCTTTGATGTTGTCCCTCGTCTTGAATCGCTCCAGGTGTTGAACGCCGATGGTGGTTATTATCCCGTGCGTGGGCTTGACGAGTTCGCACAGCCTGGCTATCGAACCGATCCGGTAGGCGCCCATCTCGACCACGATGAGTTCGTGAAACGGGCGCAGTTGTTCCCGGATGACCCGCGTGATCCCCATCAGCGTGTTGTAGCTGCCCGGGGGACGAAAGACGTTGTACTTCTCCGCCAGCAGCGCCGACAACAGTTCCTTGACGCCTGTCTTGCCGTAGGAACCCGTGATGCCGATGACCAGCGGGTCGATCTCGTGGAGGATGCGCCTTGCGTCAGCCGCGAAATGCCGCTGGATTGCTCTCTCGCAGGGCTTCAGCATCCATACCGCCATCGCCAGCCAGATAATCGATAACCGCTCGACGAGATACATCGAAACTACCAGTCCCGGGATCAGGAAATAGAAGCCGGTGAGCTGTCCGAGTCTATCAATGAAAATCATGCCTCCGGGAGGTTCAAGTCTTATATTTCCCCAGAGAGGGATGTATGATCCAGGCAGTTTCAGCGGAGTTGTCCAGACAGGTTTCCAGAGAGCATTCAGCCTGGCAATGTACAGCATCACCAATGCCAGCAATCCGATAACCATCCCCGTGATTAAAATCCTGCGGGCGCGCGGAGTGATGACCAGCGGCTTTTTGGCCGATTTCAGCCGCCTGCGAAAGCGCAAACCCCGGCAGATGTAGAGTAACCCCCAGGCAGACAACCCGAAGATGGTAACGACTCGCCACGATTCAAACGCCGGCGACCACATTCCGACTATGCTGCAGTTTGTTTCAAACGCCGGCGACCACATTCCCGCGATGCTGCGGCTTATACGCAGCATCGCAAGGCTGCCGATAATAACGACCACTCCGGCGACAACCTCCGCACCGAACAGGCGCAGAAGAATGGGACGTCGAGATTCAACCGAAATCGCCCGCGCCGGTTCGTAGTCCTCGAGTTGGAGAACGTGCAGATTTCTCTTCATGTTGAAGTAAAAGGAAACCAGCCAGCCGATCAGCGCGACGAACATGATGAAAGCGGATTGAAGGCAGTTCATTTCCGGAGGTTGTTGAGTTACGGGTTTCATGCCTATTTTACAAAACCCCATGTCAACATGCAAGATCGAATCGGAATATATAAGGCGCATCAACACTTGACCTGTCGGATAATTTTATTTAACTTTCGACCTTCAAAGTGTTGTTCAATTCTAACAACGGGGTGCATACCGCTGCGGCGATCCATCGCCGGAGCGACACTCCGAAGCGGAGGAAAACAGAATGGCTGACAAGTATGTCTTTAATTTCGGGGGTGATGCGGCAGAGGGTCGCGAGGACATGCGTAATCTGCTGGGCGGCAAGGGTGCGGGTCTTGCCGAGATGACCAACCTGAAGCTGCCCGTGCCGCCGGGCTTCACCATCACCACCGAGGTATGCACATACTATATGGAGAACCGGAGTTACCCGGAAGGGCTGGAAGATGACGTACGCAAGTCATTGGACCGCGTCGAGGAGATCATGGGCGCCCGTTTCGGCGCTCCCGACAATCCGCTGTTGGTGTCGGTCCGTTCCGGCGCGCGCGTATCCATGCCGGGTATGATGGATACAGTACTCAATCTTGGGCTTAACGATGCCACCATCGAGGGTCTTGTCGCGCGGACGAACAACCCCCGCTTCGCCTACGATTCGTATCGCCGTTTCGTTCAGATGTACGGCGACGTGGTGCTGGGTGTGCGCCCCCGCAGCGAGAGGGATATCGACCCGTTTGAAGTTGAAATGGATGAAGTTAAGTTGACCCGGTTGAATGAATTGAGAAGCGGTCGCGACAATATCAATGAACTGAAGGATGTGAAGGACACCGATTTAACGACCGATGACCTGAGGGAGTTGGTTCTCCGTTTTAAAAGGGTTATCGCCGAACATTCAGACATCCCGTTCCCGGAAGACCCGTGGGAACAGTTATGGGGTGCGATTGGAGCCGTGTTCCAGTCCTGGACGAATGAACGCGCCATCGCCTACCGCCGGCTGAATAACATCCCGGAAAACTGGGGGACGGCGGTCAACGTGCAGGCAATGGTCTTCGGCAACATGGGAGACGACTGCGCCACCGGTGTGGCTTTCACCCGCAACCCCGCAACCGGCGAGAAAGCCTTTTACGGTGAATACCTGACCAACGCCCAGGGGGAAGATGTCGTGGCGGGCATTCGCACGCCTCACCCGATATCCGACCTCGAGAGGGAGATGCCTGAGGTTTACGCGCATCTGGTCAGGTCATACCAAATATTGGAGAATCACTACCGTGACATGCAGGACATGGAGTTCACCGTGCAGGACGGCAGGCTCTGGATGCTGCAGACGCGCGCCGGCAAGCGCACGGGACTGGCGGCGATTCGCATCGGCGTCGAGATGGTCGAGGAGGGGATGATCGAACCGCATGAAGCGTTGCTGCGCATTGATCCCGAACAGCTCAACCAGTTGCTGCGTCCGATTTTCGACATCAACGAAAAGAGAGCCGCCATTGCTGACGGCAAGCTGTTGGCAAAGGGATTGAACGCCGGTCCGGGGGCGGCTTCCGGCCGGATCTATTTCAGCGCCGGGGCGGCGGTGGAAGCCCGAAGTCGCGGTGAGGAGGTCATACTTGTCAGGATCGAGACATCACCGGAGGACATCAAGGGGATGAACGCCGCCAACGGCATTCTGACCGCACGCGGCGGCATGACGTCTCACGCGGCCCTGGTCGCCAGGCAGATGGGCAGGGTCTGCGTGGCGGGCTGCGGCGACCTGGAGATCGACTACCGCAGCGGGGAAATGAATGTGAACGACAAGACCTTCAGGGAGGGCGATTTCATCTCGCTGGATGGATCGACCGGCGAGGTGATCGAGGGGTCGATCAAGACCCTGCCCTCCGAGATACTTCAGGTCTTGATCGAACACAGCCTCGATCCGGCCGATTCGGAGCTTTACGGCATCTATGCCAGGTTGATGGAGTGGGCGGACAGCGAGCGCAGGCTCAAGATCCGCACCAACGCCGATCAGCCGGATCAGTGCCGGACGGCGCGCGCATTCGGCGCTGAGGGAATCGGGCTCTGTCGCACCGAGCACATGTTCTTCGGCGGCGACAGGATCACAGCCGTGCGCGAGATGATCCTCGCCGAGGACGAGGAGGGACGCCGGCGGGCGCTGGATAAATTGCTGCCGATGCAGCGGGGCGACTTCCTCGAGATTTTCCGCGTCATGGACGGACTGCCGGTTACGATCAGGACGCTTGACCCGCCGCTGCATGAATTCCTGCCGCACACGGACGCCGAGATCAGCGCCTTGGCGGAAGACATGGGGCTGGAGCCGGGGCAGGTCAAGGCGAAGGTTGAGGAGCTGCGGGAGATGAACCCGATGCTCGGGCACCGCGGCTGCCGGCTGGGCAATGTTTACCCGGAAATCACCGAAATGCAGGCGCGTGCCATTATCGAGGCTGCGGTCGCCGTGAAGAAGGAGGGGGTCGACGTGATGCCGGAGATCATGATCCCGCTGGTCGGTTTCCCCAACGAGCTGGCCCGACAGGAACAGATAGTCCGCCGGGTTGCCGAGGACGTTTTCAAGGAGGCTGATCTGCGGATCGACTATCTGGTCGGAACGATGATCGAACTGCCGCGCGCCTGTATTACCGCCGACCGTATAGCCGAGGTCGCCGAGTTCTTCTCCTTCGGCACAAATGACCTGACACAGACCACGCTGGGCATCTCGCGCGACGACTCGCGCGGCTTTATCCCCTATTACCTCGAGCACGGAATCATTGACGATGAGCCGTTCCAGACGATCGACCAGGACGGTGTCGGCAAGTTGATGGAACTGGGCGTTGACAAGGGGCGCACAACGCGATCCAGTCTGAAGATCGGTATCTGCGGCGAACACGGCGGCGAACCGCGTTCGGTCGGCTTCTGCCACCGCATCGGCCTCGATTACGTTAGCTGTTCGCCGTTCCGCATCCCGATCGCCCGACTGGCGGCGGCGCAGGCGGCGCTGAAGGATAAGTAACCGTTGTAATACCACTCCTTTCCCCCCTACTATCGCAGGGGGGAAAGGAAACGTCCGGGCCGCATCACTCGCTCACTCGCTCCCTCGCTCCCTCGCTCACTTCACCACCACCGCCTTCTGTGTCTACAACCTGCGACCCCCCCTTTGTCCCCCCCTACTTCGCAGGGGGGGAAAGCAGTCAGTTTCCCCTACTTCACAGGGGGGGAAGAAACGTCCGGGCTACACCACTCGCTCACTCGCTTCCTCGCTCCCTCGCTCACTTCATTGCC
>JALGVR010000169.1 GCA_025774605.1 bacterium
AAAGTGGTCGAAGTTCAGATCGAAGACTACACCTGCGATGTGCAACCGAAAGACCCGACGATGTCGCTGCTTCCCAAGTGCCGGATTCTATCTATCTGGGCGACGGATACGACCCGGATCGTGGCGTTGCCGAAGGTGGATGACAGGGTCATGGTCGGCTTTGAAAACGGCGATCACACGCGTCCCTAT
Source organism: bacterium (assembly GCA_025774605.1). GTDB lineage: Bacteria > Electryoneota > AABM5-125-24 > Hatepunaeales > Hatepunaeaceae > JALGVR01. The sequence goes on from JALGVR010000169.1 coordinate 190, forward strand.
ATCCAGGGCTTCATTCCCGGCCAGGGACCGGAGGGTCGGCTGCTGATCGAAGCGGAACAGGCGCGGATCAAGATAGACAACCAGGGAAAAATCGAAGTGGAAACAGTGAATGACATCGAGATTACCTGCGTGAATTGTAAAGTGAATGCGAACGGTAATATCGATCTGGGCGAGAACGGCGCCGGCGTGGTTACCGGCGGTCCGCAGGGGACGCTGCCGGCTTGCTTCGTCACCGGCGCCCCTATCCCCTGTTCGGCAACCGTGAAAGCGAAAACATAGGAGACAGGCAATCAGGCGTCGGGCATCAGGCGTCAGAATTGTTTGGAACATCGAGTTTTTTCCTGAGGTCAGAAGTCTGAAGTTTGAATAATTATAAAGGAGAACAATGGCGCTTACAGGCGATGTAATCAAAACGGCAATAAGCAACATCGACAACATCGATGACTTCTGTGATAAGCTCGCCAAGGCGATTGTCGACAACTTGGAGGTAAAGATTCCATCATCACAAGTCATCATCCAGGTGACCGGCGGCAGCGGCGCTCCGGCAGTGGGCGTTCCCAATCCCACACCGATCAACTGCGAGGTGAAATGAAACGGGAAGATTATTTAGGCGCCGATATCCTGTTCGATGCGGAAGGCGATCTTGCCGTCAGCGCCACCGGCGATCTGGTGATTACTCAAGGACGCAGTTGTCTGCTGCAGGATGTTCGGGACCGGCTGTATACTCTGCCCGGCGATCTGTTCTCTCATGATACTTGGGGATGCGGGATCGGCAGGCTCTTGGGCGCGCCGGATACACCGCTGAACCGGGCGCTGGCGATCCGCTATATCCGTTTTGCACTGGAGGCCGAACCGCGCATCGAGGACAATTCAATCTCTATCAAACCGTTGGTGTTTAATAACGAAGAGAAAAGATTCGAGATCCGCTTCACACCGGTGGGATCGCTGACGCCTGACGTGTTGGTCTGGGGATTCGGCATTAATGATTTCTCTTTCCTGATGTCGGACGCTCGAAGTCCGAGGCCGGTATGATAAAATCATTCAGCAAAATATTAGACGCCCTCATGTCCGAACTGGCTGCACGCACACCCTTCACCAACCTTAATCCATCGGCGGCGATACGCGGTCTGCTGGAAGTGATCGCCAAGGTGGTTGCCGACCTATACGGCTTGGTGAGGACGGTGATGGAGCAATCGTTCGTGCAGACCGCAACCGGTTCATGGCTTGATCTGAAGGTGCGGGAGATGGGGATCACCCGCAAACCGGCGGTCAAGACCAGGGTGTATTTGACGTTTTCCTGCGACGCGCCGGCAGCGCAGAATATTACCATTCCAGCTGGCACAATCTGCAAATCGCAGAAGAACGCAGAAGGTAATGACTACCGGTTTATCACCACCGAAGAAGCGGTATTGGAAGAAGGTGCGACCAGCGTTCAGGTGGTCGCCGAAGCGGAACAGTCCGGTAAGGATTGGAACGTCGGGCAGGGTACTATTACCAGGATGGTCACCCGGGTGACGGGCATTCAGGCGGTTACCAATGGCGCGGGGTTCCTGATCCGGGAAGGAAGTGATCCTGAGTCAGACCGACAGCTCAGAGAACGCGCCATCGGCAAGTGGGAGACGCTCGGACTGGGCGGGACGCGGGGCGCTTACCGCAACTGGGCGCTGTCGGTGCCGGGCGTTATCGCGGCTTCGGTACTGGACGATTTCCCCTTCGGACCGGGAACCGTCGGTGTGGTGATTCTGTGCGAGAATGGCGCGCCTTCAGCCGAACTGATCAATGAAGTTTATCAATACATCAAGGCACGCAAGCCGCTAACCGCCGATGTCAGAATCCTCGCACCCGAAATCAGGTCGATCAGCCTCGATCTGGAAGTGATCCGCTTTGCCGATGCAGACCGGACGATTGTTGAAGCGGGGGTTCGGGGAGCAATTGAAAACTATTCCTCTCGGCTGCAATTGGGCGAGGGGCTGATAATCGCCCGGCTGATCAATGAAATCATGGACGCGCCCGGTGTTTACAATCTGAAGGTCAATTCACCGCAGCAGGATGTCAACGTATCGGTCGATCAGTTCCTGGTGTTCGACCAGGTCACGATCAGCCACCGCATCAAGGGCCGGGCTTACCAGGATGCGGGCATCGACGGCGGTCAGGGCGACGAAACGACCGCCCAGATACTGGACGTGAACAAGGAGGCATTCAACCTTGAGTAGAGGGATCGCCGATTATATGTGGTATTTGCTGCCGGCTGTGCGAAAGCGCAAAGAAAGCCGCGAATCGACATTGTTTGGACTGCTGGCGACAATCGGGATTGTGTTGGACGAACTGAAAACCGCCATCCTGACGGCGCGTTTGCGGCGTTATTTCCTCGTCCGGAACACCGGCGCCCCTTATTACGACTCGGACCAAAGATCGGCGGACCTTGACCGGCATGCGTTTGAACGGGGACTCAGGCTACTGCCGGGTGAAAATGACGATGCGCTGTTGGGAAGGATATCCACCCTTCCCTATCGCAACCGGTTTCTGGGAACCAAAGCCGGCATGAAACAGATGATCGAAGAGCTGTTCGGCCTGACCTGCCGGCAGATCGTGGAATACTACGCCGATGACCAGGCGTGGATTATTCTTGATAGTAAAGATCAATCGGCGGAAGCGGAAATCAATATCTCGCATGTTTTCAGCGAGGACGAGATCAATGAGCGTGAAGCCTACCGGCAGACGCGGC
>JALGVR010000091.1 GCA_025774605.1 bacterium
ACAGTAGCGCTTCCACCGCCGCCACCGTCATCCTTCTCGAATGTCATGACATGGCTGTCGTTATCTTCAATCCACGACAGAGTAAGACCATCCCCCTGGACAACGTATCCAAAGACATCAGTCTCGTTATTATCGTCATAGACGATCGTGAGCTGAGTTCCTCCGGCAGTTGACCAGTGGAAAGTACTGGTTTCGTCATCGCTGCCGGATGTTCCGGATGTACCATGTTCGACGTATAATCCTGTTCCATCAGCGTTTAAGGTTACAGTGGCATCCGGGAAATCCTGTGAAACACCGTTGATGCTATATCCTGACATATTCCAGGTCCCGACCAGCGCCTGGTCGTGTTGAGTGTCGCCGTTGCCTCCGCCGTTTGTACCTGTAGGATTGTCATCGTCGCCGCAACCGATTAGTGTGAATCCGGCTGTCAACAGGAGGACAAATAAAAGCTTGATTAGTTTGGACATTTCCAACTCCTTGTATATTCTGTTTGTAATGATCTTCAAGTAATGGGATGACTGCACCGTTTGGGGTTATATACTGTGTCTGTTGAAAAAGTAATTCATTTCTAAGATTACATCCCCCCCTGTCATTATCTATGAAATACCCTGTCATTCCTGCGAAGGCAGGAATCCACTGTCGCCCTGTCATTCCTGCGCAGGCAGGAATCCACTGTCGCCCTGTCATTCCTGCGAAGGCAGGAATCCAGTGTAAATACGACACCCGGCAGACTGGAAAGCGGGAATGACAATGAACAGCTGACACTGCCAAGATTCAGCATTTAAAATTACAATGTTCCCAGCTTCTCAAGCAAATAAGTTCCCAACCGATCCTTGTTAATCCTCTCCTGCTTCAGTGTATCCCGCCAGCGGACGGTGACCGTGTTGTCTTCGAGGGTCTGGAAGTCTATCGTAAAGCCGTAAGGCGTGCCGATCTCGTCCATGCGGCGGTATCTCTTGCCGATCGATCCCTGTTCGTCGTAGAATACGGGTATCTGACCGCGCAGGTCTTCGTAGATGGCGCGGGCGATTTCGCGCAGTCCGCCCTTCTTGACCAGCGGAAAAACCGACGCCTTGACCGGCGCAATCTTCGGGTCGAGCGCCAGGTAGATGCGCTGTTCGCCCGCCTGTTCGTCCTCGCGGTAGGCGTCCGCCAGCACCGCCAGCATCGTGCGGTTGAGCCCGGCTGATGTCTCGACGATGTGCGGATGATAGCGCTCGCGTGTCCCGTCGTCGAAGTAGGTCATGTCCTTGCCGGACGCCTCCTGGTGTGCCTTGAGGTCGAAGTCGCCGCGGTCGTGGACGCCCTCCAGCTCCCCCCAGCCGAACGGGAATTGATACTCGATATCCCAGGCTTCCTTTGCATAGTGAGCGAGCTTCTCTTGCGGGTGTTCATACCAGCGCAGGTTTTCCTCTTTAATTCCAAGCGAGAGATAATAATTCCAGCGTTGTTCTTTCCAGTGATTTATCCACTTGCTCGTCTCGCCCGGCTTCACAAAATACTGCATCTCCATCTGGCTGAATTCGCGCGTGCGGAAGATGAAGTTGCTGGTGGTGATCTCATTGCGGAACGCCTTGCCTATCTGGGCGATGCCGAACGGAACCTTCAGCCGGTTCGATTCCTGGACGATCTTCCAATCGAGGAATATGCCCTGGCAGGTTTCGGGACGAAGGTAAGCGATAGAATCCGCATTCTCAACAGGTCCCATGTTTGTACGGAACATGAGATTGAATTCTCGAGGGGGTAAAAGTGTGCCTTTCGCGCCGCAGGTGGAACATTGATTGTAATTCTTAAGGACATATTCTATCACTATTTCATCGGCATCGTCAGATGTTATTTTTATTCCACTGAGCTGTTGAAATTCAGCCAATTCAAGAATTCTTTCCATTACCTGACGTTCAGGGCTATCCTCCGACAGTTGAGATGGTTTAATTAATTCACCATTATCAAATGCTTTTGAGATAATATTAAATTTTCTCATGAGTATAGCATAACATTCTTTAATGAATTCATCAAATCTGATTCGCCGTTTACAATTCTTACACTCAACAAATGGATCGTGAAATTCCTTCAAATGCCCACTTGCCTCCCACACCTTCGGATGCAGTATAATGGCGGAATCGAGCCCGACGATCTCGTCGTGGTTGAGGGTCATCTCCTTCCACCAGAGCCGCGAGATGTTGTTCTTGATTTCGACGCCGTAGGGACCATAATCGTATGTCGAGCCCACGCCGCCGTATATCTCTGACGACTGAAAAACAATGCCGCGCCGCTTGCACAGCGCGACCAGCTTTGCCATCGGGTCGTTCGATTTATTGTTCTTTGCCAACTGTTTTCCTGTTAGTCGTTAGTCCAATTAGTCGTTAGTCCAATTAGTCGTTGGTCTGAGTAGTCCGACCACCGACCAGCGACAACCGACTACTCAAGACAACGTGTTATTCGTTCCTCACCGCGAGTCCAAGCGGACGGAAATGACAGACTCTCCCCCTGCTATTGCAGAAGGGGTAACCTTTATCCTCTAATCAAGCCACTCCACCAACCCACTCTTCAAATCATGCAGTGCGGACATGACCTTGAGCTCTCCACCCACAATCTTCCTGCGAAAAACATCACTTCGTTTGACAAGTTCATTTACGACGTGCCGGGCGTTGGCTCTGGTGACTTCGAGGATCAGGCCGTCTTTGCCAAGCCCGGGATTTTGTTCCCTGACTGTTTCGGCAACCGGAATAATCAGGTCGATAACCGACGGCATACTGCCGTGCAGGCGGTCGCCGTCGACGGCAAGCTTGATCGCGCCGCAGTCGGTGTGTCCCATTACAATCAGGAGTGGGATGCCGAACTTGTATACGCCCATCTCGAGCGATCCCCGCACAACTTCATCTGCGACATTGCCCGCGCTGCGCACCGAAAATATATCGCCGATGCCCTGGTCAAAGACCATTTCGACCGGCGCGCGCGAGTCGGCACAGCTCAGGACGGCGCAAAACGGTTTCTGACCCTGTTCGTATGTCTCAAGCCTGACCTGTTCAGTCAGATTGGGATGTATCGACGCACCCGCGGCGAAGCGGGCGTTGCCTGCGATTAAGAACTCTATCGCTTCCTCAGTGGTAGGCATTTATTCCTCTTCTGGAGTGTTTCTTTCGATCCGGAGCGACCATCAGCCAATCTACTTGACCAGTCCCCCGTAGAACTCTGTCCGCCGGTCGTTGATGAGATGGTTGGTTTCGGTTATCATCTTGTCATCCGCCGCAACCGGAGTGATCTCAGCACTGATGTTCTCTTCACTGTCGGAATCGGCTTTCGCCAGCAGTCCGCCGCGGTTGCTGAGTATCTGGCTGCATCCGGTGAAGCTGAGCTCCCGACCGGTGCGAGCCTCGGCGCCGATCCGGTTGCAGGTCAGGATGAACACGCCGTTCTCGACCGCCCGGGCGAACATGGCGCGCTGACAGTAGTCCAACACGAGGTTGGCGGGATGGCAGATTATCTGGGCGCCGAGCAGAGCCAGCATTCGAGTTACCTCGGGAAAGATCCAGTCGAAACAGAGCATCAGCCCGATCCGCCCGATTTCAGTCTCCACCACGCTCAACTGAGCGTTTCCCGGGTCGAAAATATCCTTCTCCTTGTCGAACAGGTGCAGTTTGCGGTAGATGGTCACCTGCCCACCCGGCTCAATCAGCACGGTGCTGTTGTACACTTTGTCCAAAGACCGTTCGGGCAGACCCAAAACGATGTGTGTGCCCGTATTCTTGGCGGCCTCAGCAAGCTTATATACCTCAGGACCATCCACGAGATCGAGCGCCAGCGATTGGGCTTCTTCATGATCGTGAAAATCGTAACCGCTGCTCGCAAGCTCCGGAAAGACGATCAGATCCGACTGCGCTTCTTCGGACATTCGATAGACCTGCTCGAGGTTTCCGGCGGTGTCGCCGAACTTCGGGAAGAACTGTCCGCACGAAACCTTGATTATCTCTTTCATCTTGTTTTCAACCTCAACACTTTTTTATTCGATGCCCAGCATTTATAGCTGACAAGCTCGCACCAGGTGTCCTGACCGAGCCTGTGATTGCCTTCCATATCGAAGCCGCGCACGCGCATCGCTTCCTTAAGCAGGTTAAAGCGGGGATCATCTCCCGGCGCCGGTTCGACAAGCTTCATGTTCTCGGTGCGCCATTCAAAGTACCGCCGCGCGCCGTTGTCAGTTGGAAGAGTAACCTCGACATTATCCGATATCACCACACCCCGCCGTCGCGTGGTCTCCGCCCGGAGCTTCAAGCCGTCCCATTCGCCCCGGTAAACCAACGTCGTGTCGGACATCACCAGGTTTGGACTGACGACTTCGAGGTCCTTCAAAGCCAGTTTGCGCAGCGCGTCCAGCAGCGCCGCGACGCGCGTGGCTTCGCCCACCGCCGTTTCGTCACCGCCGATAAATGCTTCTCCGACCAGCTTGATCACAGTAACCGGCGGCATTTCCTGAATCGTGCCGGTACGAGCCATCATCTTGTCATAGGTCTCGCTGCCGCTTTTCCTGCATCCAGATAAAAGTGGAAGCAGGGTCAGCAACAATATGAATAATGCCGCTCCGCGGTACTGCGCGGACACCGGAGCCCGCGTTCCCCGCCTGAAGATCACCCTGTTCATCAACGTCTCTCTTCGGTTGTCAATTCGAGAAGCAGTTCTCTAACAGCCTTTTCAAGCTGTCTGTCATCGCCGATCGCCATCTGACCCGGCTTAAGCTGAACAATGACGTCCGGAACCGCGCCGTTGCCTTCCATGTTACGCCTGGGGTCGCGAACGGGTTCCGTACCGAAGTACCATCCTCTGACCGGCAGACGAAAACCGCTGCCGTCGAGCAACATCCTGCCACCGGTGCTGATCACACCGCCCGGTGTTGGAACGCCGACCAGCTTCCCGCGCTTCAGGGTCCGGATGGCGTGGCTGAAAATCTCGGCGTTGGAAAACGAGAATTCGTTGCAGAGGACGATGATCGGTTTGACCCAACTGTATAGCGGCAGCCTGCCCTGCGGATAGCCGGGACCGCCATCGCGGGGGAAGGTCACGGCGTGACGCCTCACCTGCAGCATCGCCAGAAGGTAGTCCGTCGTCCACCCGCCGCTGTTAAATCTCACGTCGATGACCAGTCCGTCCCTGCCGTGCGCCTGCGAGTAGAGCTGAGCCTCGAAGCGCGCCAGGCTGCGGTCACCCATGCCGCGCAAGTGCAGGTAACCGAGTCGCCCGCCGGAAAGTGAATCGACCATCGCCCGCCGGTTCGAAACCCACTCGTCGTAACGTAGTTCTCCCTGGACCCAGGCACCCATCGGACGAACGATCACCCGTCGTTCGCGCCTACCGTCGGTCAAGCTGAGTTCGACGCGCTGAGCGACCTTGTCCTGCAACAGTTGATGCAGATTGACGCCGGGCTTCAGCTCAACATTGTTCACCGCCATCAGTCGTTCACCGGCGACAACCCGCTCCCTTATCCTGGCGCACGGTCCCTTCGGCTGCACGTGTTTAACCAGCAGTCCCGGACCCCGGTCGTTGAAATCAAAATCAAGCCCCAGTCTGCCGGTCGCCAGGCTCTGTCCGAAAGAGGGAGACCAGTAACCCATGTGAGACGCATTCAGCTCACCGAACATCATCTCGACAAGATCGCCGAAGTCGCGTTCACAGGAGGCGTCATCGATCAACCGCCGGTACTTGTCACGGATCGCCGCCCAATCATAGCCGTGAAAATCGGGATGATAAAAGCGATCGTTCAGCGTGCGCCATATCTCGCCGAACTTCTGCTGCCTTTCAGCGGTATAGTCGACCATCACCCGTGCATCGAACGGATGATTCTTCTTCTTTTTACCGTCCGCGGCTACCGATTTTACAACCCCGGACCCGGTTAAAAACCGAACGCGTTTGCCGTCTGACGTAAAATCGACGTATCTCGGGTTGACGCCGCCCCTGGTCAGTCTCTTTACATCCTCGCCCGTCCATTCGCAGATATAGAGGTCTCTCTTCCCCTGCTGGACGCTCACGTAGGCAAATTTCTCACCGTCCGGCGATACGGCGAAGACCGCGTCCTCATCGGCAAGGTTGTTCACAAACCGGATGCGACGATAGATTTCCGTGGTGTCTATCCTGACTTCGACCCGGTCATCGGGTGATTTCTTCCCTTTCTTCGCCTTGTCCTTCTTGTTCTTATCTTCGTCAGTGGATTTACGCGCCTCTTCAGCCCAGTCGGCGGCTGTTTTATAATGATCTTCGAGTCTCAAAAAGATGAAATACAGTCCATAGCTGTTATCGTTTCGTCGCGAGTTGAAGGCGAGCTTTCGCCCGTCAGCGGACCAGACCGGCAGAAGGTCATCATCCGGGTGACGGCTGATGTTGACCTCGGGACCACCATCGACCGGCACAATGAACACGTCACTGTTATATTCTTCGTCCTCGCGAGCGAAAGCGATCCATCTTCCATCCGGCGACCAGTTGTATTGCAGCATCGACCAGCCTCGCAGAAGCGCGCGCTCTTCTCCGGATTTCAAGTCACGTATCATCAGGTCGCCCTTGCCCCTGATAAAGGCGATCCGCCCGCCGTCCGGCGACCACTTGGGCATATGATCCTCAGCCTCGTCCGAGGTTATTCGCTCGATAGTTATATCGAAGGACCTTGCCAATTCGGTGATTTCACTGTCAGAGGAGTACGCCAGGTAGAGATCCCTGCTTCCGGCGCGATCCGAGACGAAGATCAGGGAATCGCCGCCGGGCGAGAGGGTAAAATCCCCGTCGCGGGCGGGGTTGTTTCCCGAGATGCAGTTGGCTCTGCCGCGCGCCGCCTTGTCCCTGTCGCCGACAATACGTCCGGCGAAAACCTCGCCGCGCACCTCAATCAACATCTGCCCGCCGTCCGGAGTAAAGGCGACCCGCTCGGCTTTGTCGGAATATTTTATCAATTCCGGCGCGGCTTGCGGATTATCCAGCGGAGCGATGATCGTCAGTTTACGAGGTTCACCACCGTCCTCAATCAGGTAAATGCCCGTTCCCTGTTCATAGGCGATGACCCGACCATCGAGCGAGATCGAGGGGAAACGTACGCCGTCGCCCCGGTAGTCGGTGACCTTTTGCCATACACCGCCGGTACCGCGCCTGTAGATGTTCGGCGTATCATCCGGTTCCGCCGTCAGGTAGATCTCCTCTCCCCCGCCCCATAACGGCCAGCGAGACGATGTTCGCCGGTAGTCATCGCCGCTGTCGAGCCGACCGGTATCGGTGACGGCGGTATGTTCACCGGTTTCAAAATTATATATCCACAACTGGGACGATCCGCTGCCGCGATAATGCCTGCGCCACCACGGCGCGCCGGAGCTGCCGCGGTTGTAAAGCATCCTCGCGCCGTCCGGCGAAACAGCGGCTTCGATGCCGTAGGCGTCCATGACCGGTTCCGGTGTACCGCCGTCCCGGCTGACACGGTACAGCATCCGTCGATCGGCGTAGCGATCATCGCGGCGGGATGAGAAGATGACCATATTCCCATCCGCCGTCCAGTCGCAGACCCGGTCGTCCGACTCGTGAAACGTCAACTGCCTCGATTGGCCGCCATCCGAGGGCATGATATATACGTCGTCGTTCCCCTGCCGGTCGGCGGTGAAGGCGATCCAGCCGCCGTCGGGCGACCAGCTCAGCGTGTGTTCGTAAGCCTCGCTGGATGTGAGTCTCTCGGCGCGCCCACCCGAGGAGGGCACGGTCCAGATGTCGCCTCCGTAGCAGAAAGCGACGGTTTTACCATCGGGCGAAAGGGCGGGAAAGCGGGGGAATGTCGCCTCCCGTCCGGCGATTGCCTGTGCCGGTAAGGTGAAAAGTAAATATGTCAGGTAAATAACTATGTGTTCTTTCATTTCAATCCAAGGTATATCCTGCTGTCGTATAAAATGAACGACGACTTTTACACCTGGCAATCCAGACCGGGGAGCGCCGACTGGGCAATCCAGACCGGGGAGCGCCGACTTCAGTCGGCGACCTTATAATTTATAGCGCACGTTAGTCTATCTGGTAAATAACCATCGGTCGTCGATCTATTGAATCAATTGTTTTTTCCTGTTACTCTTATTCCCGACGACTGAAGTCGTCGCTCCCCGGTACCGTAAAACAGCAATAGACCGTCTCGTCACATCAATTCGATGATGTAATAAAACAAGCTATTAAATTAAGAAACCAGTTATGGTTTTACAACAGATAGACCGCCCGGCTCACTTCAACATCACGAATTTCCGCGTCCTGACCATCCGGTTGGTGGTCATGCGGATGAAGTAGATGCCTGAAGGAAGTTCGTCGGCTGAGAATGTCAGGCGGTGCGAACCGGCTTCGTAATGGTCTTGGGCAATATCGGCGACGCGGCGACCGGTCTGATTATACAGAACGAGGTTTACACGACCCGGCTGCGGCAGGTGAAAGGTTATTACTCCCGCCCCATTGGAGGGATTTGGATAAACCTTGCCCAACTGGTAACCCGCCGGATTGTCCTCCACCACCACAGCCCACTGCCGCTGATACACCATGGTTATCGGCAGCCTGAGCTCGCCCCCCGCGGCATTGTGAGCGATTACCAGATCAATCGCATATTCACCGCCGATCAGCTCCGCCGTGGATATGGTCAGATCACATTCCTGCCGGTTGTCCGGCTGGATCACACCGCTCTCCGGATCCACCGAAATCCAGCTCCGGTTGAGCCCGGCGTCGAAGAGAGCCACCCGGTCCCCCGCCGGATTCTGGATGACGCCGACGAAGACCCAGTGCGAGCCGTTCCATGAAGTCGTCACTTCGCAGCCGCCGGCAATGTCGTCCGGCTCGAGCTCGAGCGATACCACGAAGCGGAAGTCTCCAGTTTGGGGGTTAAACTTACTGACCGCGAGGTTCGACTCACCATCGGCGGAGAATATATACAGCGGACAGCCGTCCGGGTCATCAGCGCGCCAGGCAAGTCCGTATGGTCTTAGCTGATGCGGAGCCGTCCCCAACACGTCACCATCGGAGTCGAGGTGATATATCGGATCATCGCTGTTTACAAGCCACAGGTCTCCGGTCTCCGGGTCGACAGCCAGCCCGCGCGGCGGGATGAGAGGCGAACGGATGGAATCGACCTCGCCCCCTTCAAGATTCATCGAATATATCCACGCTCCGCAGCCGCCGTAAATCCTCTCGCCGTCCCACGCCAGATCATGCATCCCCCAGAGACCGCGGCACGGTTGATCCAGTTGATCCACAAGTCGACCGGCGCGGTCGAATTCATACAGACGATTGACCGCCTCACCGTTGTCGCCGCCCGACACAAAGAAATGATCCTCAGCGAACAGAACGCCGAGTATGCGGTGGTCTTCGGTTGCGGCGGTGGCGTTGAAACCGAACAGTTGATCCCATTCCTCGTCACGCTCCTCCTCGTGATGCGGTTCGAAAGTCATGGCGAAAGTTAGCTCGCCGTTGCCGGTGTTGGATATAATAAACTGATATACGGCTTGCTCGTCGTCCTGCAGCGTGTCGATTATGGATTCGACGTTAAGTTCGATCTGCGGCTGCGTCAGTTGAAACTCAACCTCGGTGCTGTCGCCGGCGCCGATCGGTTCGAGATCCCTGAAGATCGTGTTGTAACCGGGTTTCATGACCGCGATCCGGAGCGCTTCATCAGCCAGCGCCGTCCCTATGCGGAAGGCGCCGTTTTCGTCGGTGGCCGTCCAGCCGCCGGGCGTAATCCTCACGGTTGCATCCAGAACCGGAGCGTTATCAGCAACGGCGCTGACCGTACCGGTCACGAGGGCATACTGATGCCTGACGGAAGTCGAGAAGCGGATGGCGCTGCGGTTCGGGAAGGCGAAGGCTCCCGGCGCCCAGCGGTTCCAGAAGCCGTACTGCAGTCCGCCGCGGTCGCCCGGGTCGCCGATACCGATGGTGGCGTACGGCGTGGCGTTGGCGTCAACCCGCGCTTCATGAACAGCGGTTTCGTACTGGAATATTATATCGCCGTCGCCGGTATATGTCGGGTGCCAGAGTGGATCGAGCAGGATCAACTGGAAGGTTTCGGCCGCACCGGGACCGGCCGGACCGACCCAGCGTCTCATGCGGTACCATTCGACGATGAAACGATGATTGTCTTCATCATAGCCATAAAACACACCCGCTTCGGGATTGGGCTGGTAAAGATCATCCCACCACGGGCAGAGCTGCGCCCGCGGACCCTGCGGCGAACCGATCGGCAGGTTGCGGAAGTCAACATACCCCCGTTGATCGCCGAATGCCGCCCAGCCGTTGCTGCAGACCGTCAACAGATCATAATCCTCACCGTAGTACCGGAATGTAAACGGCAGCTCCAGAACCGCGCTCCGGTCGTCATCCTCACCCTGGTCCAACAGCTCCGTATCCTGGCCGTGTCCGCCGCGCTGCGGGTTGAGCTCCATCCAATTAAACACCGGCGCGAGGTTTGAACCGAAATCGCGGTTGTCGATCGCCCAATAGCCGTACTCGTCCGGTCCGGTCGGTTCGTCAAACGGTGCGTCAAAGACCTGAAAGTCAAAGAGAATGGCCCCTTCGTAACCGTCCTCGGAGGTCAGCAACACCTCGAAATCAAGCGTAATACCGAATGGTGTATCCTCATCAAGCGTAACACTGAAGTCTTCTCCCGCAAGAAGTGTATCACCGGGGAAAAGTGTGTCATCATAGAATACCTCGGCGTTGATGACCTGCGTGTATTGATTCAGGCTGACCAGTTCGGCGACAAAAGCCTGAACGCCGAGCTGTCCGCTGTTTGTCAGATCGAGCGTGATGTCAACGGCGCTGCCCGGTGCCGGGTCGCGGCTGAGCTGAATATTTACCGGTTCCCAGCGCGGAGCCGCACCCTGGATGTTGAATGTGGAGACCCATTCATCCTGATCCTGTCGTGCTGTGAGTGTGAAGGGAACGTCCGCGCGATCCGGAAAGTCCGCGCCCAATTCGACAAGAAATTCCGCGTTGACCTGACCGCCTGCTATAACGACATCATTGTACTCGAAAACCTCCTCCCTCACTTCGCAGACTTCATTTTCAGCAACAAGCCTGAATACGGTGCCGGCCTGTATGTTCTGCTCACCCAGGTTCCTGGATGTCACCGTCAGTCCGATTGTCTCGTGCGGATTCGGCACGCCGTCGTTGTTCCCGTCATGCGGCGCCATGGCATCGTCAGCGACCGAATAACCATCATAGACCAGTATCCGGTCAGCCAGTCTGAAGGCTATCTCCTCGCTGCGCGGGACGACGCGGTCTCCGGATACGGTGACGAGGCCCGGACCTTGAGTGACATCCTCGTGGCCGAAGACCAAATGCGCCTCGCCGTCGTCATTGGTATAAGCCGCCGAGACTATCTCGTCTTCCTTGTACAGGCCGACACGAACGTTTACAACAGGGTTTTCGTCCTCATCGCTGACCGTGACGGTAAATTCGCCGTCGCCGATTGACGCAACCTCAGGCATCTCAAGCTCAACCCGACGCGGCGTCCCCCGCCAGACTGTTCACCGCGCTGTAGGCTGCGAACATCTCGAGCTTGGCTCTGTTCAGCGTCCATCCAAGTCGGCAGACACCGTCCTCGACGACGCCCCGGTAATAGCCGGCCATGAGGGCATTGTTGCAGTCCACCCTCGACTGCGAGCCGACGGTGCCGATCGCGCCGATCGCGCCTCCCTCGGATCTTAACAGCGCCTCAGTGTAACCGTAGCCGCGTCCGGCGAAATCCCCGACATTACAGGCAAGCAGAACCGCGACCGGAAGATGATCGTTGACAAGCCGCAATGCCTCTCTTTCAGACCAGTCCTCCATTCCCGTCCAGCCGCGGTAGTTGACGAACAGCGCGCCCCGATCGAATACGTCGGTCATGAAATTCTCCACCCCGCCAGCCATCGTCCACCAGAAGGTATCGACCACCGCGTAGTCATGCCGCAGCATGAGATCGCGCACCCACCGGCTGACCAGAATGGTCGAAAGCCCACTGCGCGGGTTTCCGGCGGAGACCGCACCGCATCGGTACCAGTCCGGATCATCGAGGTCAGGTTGAAGCTCGTACGTCAGTATCTTGTCGATAATCCGCTCGAGCTCCTGAATGCTGTTATATGAAATTCTCCCTACGGCGGCTTCAGGCAGAGGATCGGCGCCTTCCAACAGTCCATACGGATAGTCGCTGGTTCCGTGGATGAAGGTCGGTATGGAGAAATCACCACCGTAATCGCCGACCAGGCAGACGTATTCAAC
>JALGVR010000170.1 GCA_025774605.1 bacterium
TAAGCGCTGGATTCCTGACTTCCAGTCTGTCTGAGAACAGCAAATTGTCACGGGATTCATCATTCCAACGGAAGCATGCCCTCGCGGACGCGGGGGTTGGAATCCAGTGAAGTTACTGATATTACGTGTATTACTGGATTCCATCTTTCGATGGAATGATGAGGTTTGGTGCGTTTTTCTCATTCTCGGACACACTGTTCCTGTCCGCCCTCCAGGTGTCAAATATAAAGTGATTGGATTAATGGACAGCGATAACCCGCTTCAACGTTGTCCTCGACCCATTCCCCTTCCGTGTCCCCCGCCGGAATGACCGCCGCCTCCACCCTGACCCCTGCCGCCTTCGTGTATGCTTCTCTTCATGGTCGGTTCATCGAGCGGAGAAACCATGCCGCTGTGAACCTTCACTACTGCTTCTCTCACGGTTATACCATGAAATGAATAAACCTTCATGCCGGCGCTGACAATATCACTGTACAGCGACGGACCTATGTTGCCGACCAGAACACACTGGATGTCCCGGGTGGCAAAATGACCGATTCCATGAACGGGAGATTCATCACCGACGCCGGGTATTACAGTGTATTCCATAGTTTCAGGGTCGATGACGAGGAAATACGCCGCATGCCCGAAACGCTTGCTTATTTTGGCATCCAGATCTGCTCCGGATGCTGCCGCCAGATACTTCATGATGACTCCGTTTGAAGTTTTTCAAAATGTCCGCGTCAGCGTGCAGGAGAAATGACTCGGATTTAAATCCCGTTCAACGCTGTTCACAACATAATCACGCAATCTAAATCCTGCAAGCGACTTCAAAGCCTTCGACAACCGCATTTAGGATATTTGACGGTTTTTTGGCATCCCCGACGAGATGAACGTCAACTCCTTCATCCAAGATCTGCCGCTCCAATGTATTTTTCGGAGTTGTGCCGACCGCCATAACCACCGTATCAAACTCGCCCAGCAGGATCTCCCTTCCATTCTCGGTGATAAACGCGCTGTGTCCATCAAATCTCTTTACCTTCCTGCCGGTAACAATCCTGACGTTCAACGATGCCAGACTTTTCATGGTCAACCCCTTCGTTATCGGTTCCATATCGGAGGCCACCTCATCCAGCATTTCCACTATGGTTATGTCGTGTCCCCGTACGGCGAGAAACTCGGCCGTCTCCAGACCAATCATGCCGCCGCCGATGATGATCACCCGTTTACCGATATTCCCCTTCTCCATTAGCACATCCTCGCAGTCGAGAACTTCTTCAAGTCCGTCAATTTGCAGCCTGGCCGGAGTTGCCCCCGTCGCCAGGATCACATGATCCGGTTTCTCCTTCATTATATCGCTGACGGTCGCCGTACCTGCAAGGTGAAGCGTTATGCCACTCCGGTGAACCTCTCTGATCATTGCCTGCAACGGTTTATTCATCATCTCCTTTCCGGGAGGTATAACCGCCAGTCTGAATTGACCGCCCAACCCGTCCTCGTCGAACAGGGTCACATGATGTCCTCTTCTCTGTGCGGTCAGCGCCGCCTGCATCCCCGCCGGTCCCCCACCTACCACCACTACTACGCCGGGATGATCCGACCTCTGAATCAGCTCCGACTCGCGGCCCGCCTCAGGGTTTATAATGCAGGATAAACCTCCACCTGACTTAACTTTCACCAGGCAGCCCTGCAGACAGGCGCCGCATTGGATTATGTCCTCATCCTGTTTCCCTCTCATCTTCTTCGGCAGGTCGGGATCAGCTATCAACGGTCTGCCCAGCACAACCGCATCCACAATTCCCTCATTCAGAGCGCGTCGAATCTCAATTGGATCACCCATGCGTCCGGCGACGATCACGGGAACCGAGACCTTGTTCTTGATCCCGGCTGCCCATTTGAGATTCCCGCCTGCCGGTAACCTCATGTGTTGAAAATACCAGGGTGGTGAATCGCAGACTGAGCCGCTGGCAACATGTAACGCCGTAACGCCTTCATCCTCGAGCATTTGTGCTATATTGACCGCATCCTGAAAATCAGATCCGTCGCCGGTCAGGCTTGCCGAAATCCTGGCAATAATCGGAACTTGTAATCCTACGGTCTCTTTTACTCCGGATAAAACGTTGCGCCCGAACCGCATCCGATTGTCCAAGGAACCACCGTACTCGTCGTTTCTCAGGTTGGTATGAGCCGAGAAGAACTGGCTTATCAGGTAACCGAGACCGAACTGGATCTCGATAATGTCAAATCCGGCCTCGATGGCTCGACTTGCCGCGCCCACGTATTCCTGCACAACCTCTTCGATCCGTTCTTTGGTCATTGAAACAGGTACAGCGCCCGTTCTGGGGCAGGCGACCTCCGATGGAGCCTCAGGCTGACTCCCTGATACCTTGGGATTGGCGGCTCTTCCGGCGTGATTGATGTGGGCGATGGCAAGGGCACCGCCTTCGTGGATTGCAGTTGTCAGTCGCATCAGTCCCTCAACCTGCTTGTAGGTTGAAATACCCAGCTGTTTCGGATGTTCCCTGCCGACCGTATCTATAAACAGCGGTTCGACGATTATTGCAGCGACTCCCCCTTCAGCACGGCGCCGGTAAAATGCAATATGACGATAATTCACCTCGCCGGTTGCCGCGCCATAACCGGTTTTCACCGGCGCCATGATTAGGCGATTCGGCAGTGTTACATCTTTCAGTCTAAACTCGGAAAAAGGATCCATAAGTTTGTTCCTGTCCTATACAGTTGGAAAAAAAGAAGAGAGTGTTAACTAAGCAGCGATTATGGTTTTACAGTGTAGTAAACATCATTGTCATTGCGAGCGAAGCGAAGCAATCTCGTTAGCTTACTATGAGGAGATTGCTTCGTCACTACGTTCCTCGCAATGACGGATTGGCTTTACCACTAC
>JALGVR010000092.1 GCA_025774605.1 bacterium
TCCTCTTCCGCTTTGATCACATCAGTGATATGGCTGCAACGCATTTTTAATTCAGGGTATGCCTCACCCATAACCTCAATCAACGGATCAACAAGCTTGTACAGAAACGGTGTTTCAAGTCCGATCTCCCGACCGTAACGCGCCGCGCGACGCAGGATTCTGCGGATCACATAGCCTCTGCCCTCGTTTGAAGGCAGGGCGCCGTCGGCAAGTGAAAAGGCGAGCATCCTGACATGATCGACGGCAACTCGATGAGGGATGCCGTCTTTACCCGATGAATAGTCGACGCCAGAGATTCGCGTTAATTCTTCAAGCAGAGGTTTAAACAGTTCGGTCTCATAATTCGAACCAACCCCCTCAAGAACCCTTAGAAACCGCTCGAAACCCGCTCCCGTGTCCACATGCCGACGCGGCAACGGATGTAATCCTCCGGCATCGTCCCTGAAATACTGGATAAAAACAAGGTTCCACAGCTCGACTATACGGCCGCAGTCGCCGTTCACGGCGCAGACATGACCCTCTTCCCCCTTTCTCGAACAGAACTCCGGTCCAAGGTCGTAATGCAACTCACTGCATGGTCCGCACGGTCCAACCTCACCCATCTCCCAGAAGTTGTCCTTGCGACCGTGGCACGAAACCCTGTTTTTCCCAATTCCCGTCAGATCCAGCCAGGCGTCACGCGCTTCATCATCAAGCGGAACATCATCATCACCCCCATAAACCGTGGCATACAAACGGTTTGGATCGATCTTCCAGACAGTTGTAACAAGCTCCCACGCCCACTCGATCGCCTCGCGCTTGTAGTAATCGCCGAACGACCAGTTGCCGAGCATCTCGAAAAAAGTGTGATGATGCGGTGATGGTCCCACCTCCTCGAGGTCGTTATGCTTGCCGGAAACGCGAATGCACTTCTGGGAATTGACGGCACGGCTGTAAGGTCGACTGCCCTGTTCGAGGAAGACATCCTTGAACTGGTTCATTCCGGCGTTTATGAACAACAGGGTCGGATCATCCGTCGGAATAACCGGCGCGGACGGAACGAGCGTGTGCCCCTTCTCACGGAAGAAATCTATAAACTGGTTCCTGATTTTCGTTGATTTATTCATTTATTACTTCAAGTATACTTCAAGAATGTCTGCAGGTTTCGATTATTTCGGCGATCAAATTATCAGCTTCCGATTTAAGCACCCGGCAGCCTCCGGCTCCTTTATGACCACCACCGCCGTACTTCTTCATCAATTCGCCGACGTTAATCGTGGCGCTTCGTCGAAAAATACTGTGCGCAACTGATATCTGAGTCTGGTCGGGATTATGCGTACTGTTCATCACCTTTATCCAGATGTCACACTCGGGGAAGAGAGTGTATGCCAGAAAGCGGTTGCCCTGCTCCCCGCTCCATTTATTGCGAAAGTCGGTCAGCAGTACATTATCCCGCATTTCTGAATACAGCTTTATCACCCTGCCGTATTCAGCGTTTATTCCCTGGAATTCCCGGCAGCGTCTTTCAACTTCCTCGTCCGCCATCAATGCATTCAGGTCGTTGGCGCGCAACAGATCGACCAGTTTCAGCCAGTATGGTTCATCTTCGATGACTTTCCCGTCAATCGTCATGGAGACAAGGATGTAGCCGTCAGGATTGCGAATCTCTGTTTCCGTCAAGGTCGCGCCGTCGATTCGATCGGTTATTTCAACCAACTCCTCAAATTCACCCAGATTGCCGTCATCATAGTACTCAAAAATGACCCTCGCCGCCGACGGAGCAACCCACCACGAACCGCGGAAATCATAATCGAGCCTGTTGGAAATGTGATGATCGAACCAGAGAACACACTTGTCACGGTAGGGCAGATTGGCAATGATATCTTCCGGTGTAACCTCCAGTTCACCGTGTTGGAAAGGTCCTGGTTCGATGAACCGGTAGCGGTCAACATCCTCAACCACGCTCAACAACGCGGCGGAGACAAGACCGTCAAAATCGGCACGCGTCGTTACTCTGAAAATGATTGCCTCCCTGAAAATTTCCGGATGAAAAAGTCCACATTCTTCAGCGCAGGTTCACCCCTTATATCCCTCCTGCAATAGTCGGAGAACATGCTGCCGCAATCCGTCTTGCCATAGCGCGGGGACATGTCGGATGTCATCCAGACAAACGCGACACGGAGAAATCGTGATTCAACGGGCAAATTCAACATCAATCCCCGGAAAATCAAATGACTTTCTAAAATGAAGGCGGACTTCCCTGCCCGCCTGAAACCTGATTCTGACTCGCAATCGATTTAACCGCTTCTACATCTGGGAATACACCGGTCCGCCTCCCCCCTCAGGCGGTACCCAGGTGATGATACCGTATGGATCTGCTATATCGCAGGTCTTGCAATGTATGCAGTTCGAGGCGTTAATCTGCAGACGTCTGTTGCCGCCGCCCTCGTCCTCAACCATCTCATACACGGATGCCGGACAGAAGTTCAGACATGGATTGCCGTACTCCTCAGTACAGACGTTCAGACAGGTGTCCGTGTCAGCGACATGCAAGTGCGGCGGCTGATTCTCCTCGTGACGCGTGCCGGAAGCATAGACATCAGTGAGCTTGTCAAACGTCAGTATGCCGTCGAATTTCCTTTGGATGGGCAGCCTTGCGGAGGGCATCTCGGTCAATTTTTTCATGTGAAGATGGTCCTCCGTTGCCATCAGACGGGCTTTGAAGCCTCTGCCGCCTGTAATCATCTGCGCGCCGGTGTGGAATATCCCGCCGATCATCCCCTTGGCAAAACCCTGATGGAAATTGCGTACCTGCCACATCTCTTTGAAAACCCAGCTCTTGCGAAACCTGCTGTGATAACCGGACAGAGTTTTGGCTGTATAATCATCCTTTTGCAGGGCTTCGAAAGCTGTCTCCGCTGCCATCATACCCGTCTTCAGAGCAAGATGAATGCCTTTGAGGCGCATGCTGTTGAGGAAACCAGCGCACTCACCAACCAGCAACAGTCCGTCATGGAAAAGCTGTGGTACGGCGAAATAACCGCC
The DNA here is from genome assembly GCA_025774605.1 of bacterium. Lineage (GTDB taxonomy): Bacteria > Electryoneota > AABM5-125-24 > Hatepunaeales > Hatepunaeaceae > JALGVR01. The sequence goes on from JALGVR010000092.1 coordinate 3,025, forward strand.
CTCACTGATGGTCTTGGCGCCGTACTTTATCATTTTTCCACCGTCCAGCAGCGATTTTATCCAGGGATGAGTCTTGAAATCCTGGAATGCTCCATGCGGATCAAAGCGCGGATCCCGGTAGTTGAGCGCAGATGCCAGACCGATTGAGAGAAGTTCATCGGACATGGCATAGATCCAGGATCCGCCGTATTGCGACGTACCCAAAGGATAGCCCATCGTATGATATATCGTGCCCCGCTTAATCCTGCCCGCAGGAATTTCCCACAACTCCTTCACACCGGTCAGGTAGTTCTGGGGATTTCGTCCGCTGTCCATGCCAAGCCGCTTCACGGCTTCCTTTGTCAGCGAGCCGCGAGGACCTTCAGCGAGGATGGTTATCCTGGAGCGAAGCTCCATCCCGGGTTCGAAATTACCCTTCTGGTGCCCATCCTTGTCCAAACCTTTATCATCGGTGACTATACCTTTAAACGAGCCGTTTTCAATAATCGTTGTACGTCCGGACATGCCGGTGAAGGCTTCAATCCCCTTCTGTTCTCCGATCCTGGCGAGCCACTTGACCAGTTGATTGAGCGAAACGATGTAGCAGCCATGATTGTTCATGGCCGGTGGTGTATAGGGAACGCGAAACCTGCCCTTTCCGGTCAGGTAGTACATGGTTTCCGATTTCACCGGATCGCTGATCGGCGGTTCGCGGTCCTTCCAATCGGGAATCAGTTCATCCAAACCTATCGGATCGAGTACCGCGCCGGACAGCATGTGATCGCCGACTTCAGCGCTCTTTTCGATAATCATCATGGTGAACTCGTCAGATGCGGCGACACCTTTAAGCGTGCCGTTCCCGCGAGCCGTCTCGATCAGGTCGGTCAGATGGATCGCCGCCGCCAGACCCGCCGGTCCTGCACCGACGATCAAGACATCGACATCCATCGATTCGCGTTGTATCTCCATTCACACTCCAGCTAAAAAACCGCCGGTCTCTTATAAGTCACCGGTTCGGTTGAAGTTCCTTTGACCGGTTGAGTACCGTCAAACGGTTTGACTCTGCCTGCAAGGATATCCTTAAGCTTGTCCCTGATCTTCGCACGCTCCGATTGAGCCAGCCTGTCTATAAACAATATACCCTGCAAATGATCGTACTCGTGCTGAACAACCCGCGCCGGATAGCCGGTCAGCTCCAGCTCCACCTCCCCACCGTTTAAATCCTGATAACTCATCTCAATCCTATCAGGGCGCATTACTTCAGCCGCGACCTCCGGTATGCTCAGGCAACCTTCAAGATCGACGATATTCTTTTCGCTGACACTGTGGATCACCGGATTTATATAGGCGACAATTCCTTCCTCCCTTATCTCTTCATTCTCCAACAACGACCAATCAACCACGAACAGCATCTTTGAGACAGCGACCTGTGGGGCGGCAAGCCCCACACCTCCGGCGGCTTTCATCGTCTCCTTCATGTCACCAACCAATCGCCTGATCTCACCGTCGATCTCTTTGATTTCGCTCGATTGCTTCCTGAGTATCGGATTGCCGTAGGCAATTATCTTCATGAGAGACACAATTATCCCGCCTTTTCCTCAACACCTTCTGCAATCCAATTCTCCCAGGGATGAGCCTTTACTTTACCAAGCAGCAATTCCTTGGTCAGTATAATGTCCCTGGTATATCCCGCCATTTCCGTCCGTGTAACGTCCATGCGGATGGCATCGACGGGACAAGCCTCAACGCAGAAACCGCAATAACAACAACGCAACAGATCTATGGTGAACTCCTCGGGGAACTTCTCGATATGCGGATCCGGCGACTCGCCCGGAACGATGTGGATACAGTCGCACGGGCAGATTGTCTCGCAGAGCATACAGGCTGTACAGCGCATGGCGCCGTTCTGCTTCTCGGTCAGCCGGTGCCTGCCGCGCAGACGATAATGGGCCGGACGAGGATCTTCCGGGTATTGATACGTAACCGCCGGTCTAACCTTCGTCCTGATCCCGAACAGGTTCAACGTATGCCGCCACATGTTGACGAAGAAGTGGCGGTTTGTGATCCACAGACCCCGGAATACTTCGGGATAGTAGATGTTCTCCTTGAAACCGGGATTAAATGTTATGTTTGTGACTTTTTTTTGCATTTATTCAGCATTTCGTAATATATAGAGCGATCAAATCCTCCCAATAATAACCAATACCACACCCGTCACCGCCAGATTCAGCACCCCCAGCGGCAGGAGATATTTCCAGCCGAGGCGCATCAACTGGTCGTAGCGGAAGCGCGGCAGCGTCCAGCGCACCAGGATCATAAAGTAGATCATGAAGGCGATCTTGCCAAACAGTGCAAGGAATTCCAACGTTTTAACAAACCAGAACGGAAGGTACCACATGCCGCCCCAGGGCCAGTGAAAGCCGTCCCAGTATAAATACGGGATCTGCCAGCCGCCGAGGAAAATCACCGTAAACAGCGCGGCGATAAAGATTATCTCGATAAATTCAGCGAACATAAACATCCCGGCGCGCAGTCCGGAATACTCCATGTGATAGCCGAGTATCTCCGACTCGCATTCGGGGAGATCGAACGGAACGCGCTTGTTCTCGGCGATTGCCGCCGGAAGAAACAGCAACGCCCCCAACGGCTGCATAATGATGCCCCAGCGAGGTATCCAGCCGAACCAGTAGCCGGATTGCTGCAGAACCATATCAGTCATATCCAGGGTGCCGTAGATCATGATCGCCCCGATCAGCGACAATCCCAGGCAAACCTCGTAGGATATCATCTGCGCCGAGCCGCGCACCGCCGCCAGCAGTGTGTATTTATTGTTGGAGCTCCAACCCGCCAGCACGACCCCGTAAACCGCCAACCCGCCGAAAGCCAGGATAAAGAGCAATCCGATGTTGATATCGGCGATCTGCATGGAGATTGTTCGTCCGGCGATCTCGAGCGGCGGACCCAGCGGAATAACCGCGAAGACCACCAGCACTGCGAAAAATGTGATCACGGGCGCGAGCGTATGCAGGAACTTGTTCGAGAACGGCGGGATGAAATCTTCCTTGGTGATCATCTTGATCGCATCGGCGAAGGGTTGAAAAAGCCCGATTATGCGCAGTCCCAGAATGTCGGCGCGGTTGGCGCCGATGCGGTCCTGCATCACGGCGGACTGCTTTCTCTCAACCCAGGTCAGAATTATGGCAATCCCCATGACGATCGCGATCATTATCAACATCTTGACCGCGGAAGCCGCCAGTATAACCCAGTCGATCATGCCGTCACCTCTTGTCGGTTCCTGATTGCCATAACCCCTTCATCCCCGATATTCCGCCATGTAAAATCTGCAAACAGGCTTATCTTGTGTGTAAGCGCGGCGAACACATCGTCAAAGCTCTTCAGTCCAAGAGGCTTCTTCAGCAGGGGCGCCAAATCAGTCATCAACCTCCAGACCGGTCTGGCATCACCGAGCGGTTCAAACGCCGCTTCCAATCTCTGCAGACGACCGTTGAAGTTGGTAAAGGTCCCGCGGTATTCCCCCCAGGCGGCGGCAGGAAGGGCAACATCCGTAAATTCCCTCAGGTCATCGGGCATCTGACGGAGGATATAGTACCGTCGTTTGAGTTTTCTGATCGCCGTTTCATCCAGATAGTCGCGAGGATCAGCCAAAATCGAAATGAGCGTGTTCACCTTGCCGGAAGCGATCGCATCGGGTAGCTCGGTGATCCCGAAACCCCTGTCCGCCGGAATAATCCCCAGCCATTCACACGTGGTGCGGTTTGGAAACGGATCCGGCGTCCGCAGGAGGTCATCGCCGTACCAGTCAGGATCGACAGGAATCCTGTGATCCATACTCGGCATATCAAGTCGTTCACGGAAAAGGCGATGAACAGCGAAGAGTTCCTCGTTGGTGAGCCGCGGCGATACGACAATCGCCACCCGGTCAGCACCCTTGCCGACCGCCGAGGAAACACCGGAAGCGATCTGCTTAAGAGCTTTGGTAACATCGCTTTCCTCCAAGCCGTTCTCCCCTCTTACAAGTGCCTTCAACAGGCGGTCGGCGGCATCGGTGGACCTGTAGCCGTACCTGCCTCTGTCGCAGATCCAGTAGCCGTTCACATCACTGTTGACACGCGGCTTGATGCGTTGGATGCGGGCGTAGCGGGTGGCTTCGCTGCGGTGTGTGCGCATGTTGATGTTGCGCTTGTGCTCGTGAAAAGGATTTATGTCATAATCGATTCTGACGTTACAACCGCGGCTGCAGAGCTGACAGATCGACGGAACCGACTGCAGGAACCAGACCCGCCGTTTGAAGCGGAAGTCCTTGTCCGTCAAGGCTCCCACCGGACAGAGATCAACAACGTTGCCGGCGTAATCGTTGTCCAGCGATGCGCCCGGATTGACCATCAACTCCTCGCTTGAGCCCATGCCGAATATACCGAGCTCGCGAGTCCTGGTGATCTCTTCAACGAACCTCGCGCAGCGACTGCATAAAACACACCTCTCGCCGTCCAGCATGATGGAAGGACCGATTTCTGTCGCCTTGCGCCGGTGCCGCTTGACCTCCCGCATCCGGCTGTCGTTTCGACCGTAGGCGAGGTAGTAGTTCTGCAGTTCACACTCACCGGCGTCATCACAGATCGGGCAGTCGAGCGGGTGGTTGGCCAGCAGGAATTCAAGCGTCATCCGTCTGGCGGTCCTGACCGGCGCACTGTCGGTGATGATCTCGAGACCGTCCTGGACCATCACGTTACAGGAGATATCGATCCGCTTCCGCTCGTTCTGAATAACCTCAACCTTGCACATCCGGCAGCTTCCCACAACCTTCAGCGCCGGATGGTAACAAAAATGAGGAATGTGAATTCCAATGCTTTCGCAGGCTTGAAGTACGTTCATACCCTCCGGGAATTCGTACTCCATGCCGTCTATCTTCATTCGAGGCATGCTGTTTCGCTAATGTATTGTAAAATCCTTATTTTCCTCCAATTTCAGCCAACTCCATCACAGATGCTTCACTGCGTTCTGCGTGATATAGCGCCTATCGTTATCGGATTATTCCTCCGGCATCCATCTGTGCAACGCCTCTTCGGCGGCTTGTCGAATAATATCTACTGTGTCATTACTTGCCTTCTCGAGCGCTTCAATGATGTCCGGATCATCGCCGGGAATCTCACCCAACCTGCGGGCGGCGAATTCACGTTCAACAGCATTCCCGATCTCCAGAATCTTCGCCAGCATCTTCGGATTGCTCAACTGGTTAAGCAGATTGAGCACCTCTCCGGCCTGGCGCTCTTCAAGCCATTCCTGGTATTCAGCGCTGTCTTTGGGCATCATGTCGGAAAGCCTGGAAGCCATCGAATCGAGCTTATTCTCTTCAAACGCCTTGAGATAAGACAGATCATCGTCGCCGGAAATCTTTTCGTTCAACTCTTCATCCTCGTCATTCTTCGCCATATCATCGAAATACTCTTCGCTGTCAGGAATGATCGGAGCGTAATACGCATCGAGGAAATCCTGGAATTCGACAACCGGAACATCCATTGCTTCGAGGGCTTTGATTGCCAGCATCCTGACTTCTGTAGACGGGTCGTTACGCGCCAAATTCCGCACGTATTGCTCGGCGGCTCTGGCGGGATTGCCGACATCAGCGATAACCTCCAGCGCATCCGCCCGGATCTCAGGCTCCGGCGCCTCCAGACGTTTAACCCATACCTTCAACGGTAATCCCTGATAGAGCGGTTCCTTAGGCTCGCCGCATCCCGCGATAAGCGCCGTGACAAACATCGCTGCACAGAAAATAGTGAAGGTTCTCATCCGGTCAACCTCCCGCGGCATTTAACTGCAAAGCTGGTCAAATTCATCCCTGAATTTCCTGACCATCGCCTGGACCGGCCATGCCGCAGCCGCGCCCAGCGGACAGATCGTCTGCCCGTCTATGTTGTCCGCCAGATCAACCAGCAGGTCAACATCGCCTTTTCTTCCCCTGCCGTTGTTCATGCGACGCAGAATATCGTACATCCAGGCAACACCTTCACGGCAGGGAGTGCATTGACCGCAGGATTCGTGAGCATAGAAGCGTTCGAGAACCTCCAGAGCCCACGGCATCGAGACGGTATCATCCATGACGATCACACCACCGGATCCGAGAAAAGTGCCGGCGGCTTGCAGCGCCTCAAAGTCGAGTTTGACATCTATCTCATCGGCCTTCAGAACCGGAACAGACGATCCGCCGGGGATAACGGCTTTCAGCGTATGACCGTTGCGGATACCACCACAGACGCCGTAGATCAGTTCCTTGAGCGGGAAGCTCATCGGCAGCTCGAATATGCCCGGTCGCTTGACATGACCGCTGACGCCGAAGAGCTTTGTACCAGGGCTCTTTTCGGTGCCTCGACGACGATATGCTGCGACGCCGTTGTTGATGATGTACGGGATGTTCGAGAGTGTTTCCACGTTGTTGACTATAGTCGGTTTATCGAACACGCCTTTGATTGCGGGGAACGGCGGCTTGATTCTGGGCCAGCCCTTTTTGCCTTCAAGCGAATTGATCAGGCCGGTCTCCTCGCCGCAGATATAGGCGCCGGCGCCGGGATGCGTGAAGATGTCAAGATTAAACCCGCTGCCCAGGATATTTTTTCCCAGATAGCCGGCGTCGTAAGCCTCCTGAATTGCCCCTTCCAGTATTCTCCCGGGTTCGTAGAATTCACGCCTGATATAAACGTAGGCGGTTTCGACGCCGATCGCCCTGGCGGCGATGATTGCACCCTCGATCAGCCTGTGCGGGTCCCGGCGCATGATCTCGCGATCCTTGCAGGTGCCGGGTTCACTTTCGTCGGCATTAACGCACAGGTACTTGGGCAGAGACGGATCCTTGGGCACAAACGACCATTTCAGCCCGGCGGGAAAGCCGGCGCCTCCCATGCCGCGCAGACCGGCGCTCTTGACCTCTTCGAGTATCTGCTGCGGTTCCATCTCCCTGACCGCCTTTCGCAGCGCCTTGTATGCCCCGCGCGATTCGGCAATCTTGATGCTGGCGGCGTTGGGGATCTTGAAGTTAACGCTTAGAACCGGGTCATCGGTCTCATCGGTATCGGTCAGCGGCGTGTCGTTTTCTGGTTTCTTTCCCGCCCGGATCTGTTCGATGATCGACTTGACCTTCTCTGCGGTCAGCCTGCCGAACAGTTCCTCGTTAACCAGCATAACCGGAGCATCGGCGCAGCAACCGAGGCATTCCGCCCGCTGGTAGCTGAACAGTCCATCCTCGGTAACCTCCCCCGGACCGACGCCCAACTCCTTCTGCAACAGGTCAATCAACGGTTCAGCGCCGACCAGTGAGCACGAGATGTTGTGGCAGAACTGGATATGATATTTCCCGACCGGTCTCTTGAACAGAAGAGGATAGAAGGTCACGACCTCATGCACTTCCGTCTCACTGACACCGAGCAGTTCGGCTACTTCCGACTCCGCTTCAGGTGAAATGAATCCCTTGCGCGCCTGAACCTCGTAAAGCAGCGGCATCATCGCCGCTTTCGGGTTCTCGTAGCGGGGTTTAAGGGTTGCTACAAAATCTGCAATTTTCGTCGATGCAGTTGGAGTATCGGTCATCAATACCTTTATAATAGATTCTTCTGGACTCAATCTGACAGTAACATCATTAGAATGTTACGTAACTCTGTGCAGATGAAGAAGCACTGTTCAGCTTCTCCCTATCAGCCGCATCCCCGGGATACCGAAATTCAGCGGCGCCTTTTGTCAGCCATATCAAATCCCTTTCCTCCGCGTGCCAAGCAGGATTGACTTCGTTCAATCGCCTGCCAAGTTCAGCCAGATCGTGTGTTTTGGGTGGTCTGACATTGGCTTTGATCAACGCAGCTTTGAGAAGTTTCTCGATGCACTGTTGGCTATGAAAACAAACCGCATCATAATTAGGCTCGCTCACTGCAGCCAGTTCACGGGTTGCGGTGCGGAAGTCGCCAGTTGCCTTTTCAATCCACTCGCGCAGAACGTCGCTCATATAACACCTTTCCTTTATCCAGCGCTTCGCCGATAAGTGGATCGCCTTGTTGGTATCGGCGTTCAACATCATTCGGCTTCCGGGCAATAATATCCACTGGAAAGGTCGGATGAACGGCGCAGGTAATCTCAACCGCCTTCTGAAAACTCCGTCCTTCGAACGGCATTATCACCAGTAAATCAACGTCGGAATCATCAGACGGCTTCCCATAGGCGTAAGAACCGAAAAGGATAATGCGTTCCGGCGAGAACTGAGCGGCAATACGCCCGGCAAGCCGGGTTATGTCTTGAAAGAATATCAAGGTTCCCTTAGTTTATTGAAGTGCCCCATCCTGCGCCTGCCCGAAAACGACATCTCAGATACCCTACCTGTCCAACTCCCCGCCGATCATGTTCACCGATCAGATCGGAAG
>JALGVR010000093.1 GCA_025774605.1 bacterium
CGGTTGCTGCAACGGCGACTCATAGGTTGTCGGCTGCGGATGAACGGTTGTTTCGGAGGGCTGAGATTCTGATTCAGCCTGTGGAATGAACGTGGATTGTTTAATGGCTTTAACCATAAAGAATGGAGGCGTGCCGGGCGGCTTGTCCTTAATCAGCTTGCGTAGTTCCTTTGTCCTGGTTATCAGTTCCGTCAGCTCGAGGGAGTGCTCTTCCCTGGTCCGCTGAGTGACGGGGGATGCGTATAACTCTTCCACCCGGTCGAGCGTCCGTTCTGCTTCTTCAAGCCGGGATGCGCTGGTAATCAGGAGATCCGGGTCGGTGAAAACCTTCTGGCTGACCCGATGGAGATGACAGGATTGAGTAATTTCAGCCAGTCTCGCTGCATTGCAACGGGGATGGATGTCGATCCCCGCGAGTACTTCCGCTCTTGCCTTCAGATCCATGATCCGCTCGGTCAGCTCCTGTTCGGCGGTCGCCGGTCGATCGACTCGATCGATTATAACCAGGCGTCCCCTCGGGTGCAATCTTTCGGTAAGTTCACCGATCCATCTGACCGGATTTCCCAGGTATGACAGCGCCCAGAACACCAGAATCAGTTCGAATTCTTCAAGTGGGAAGCTTGGCGCGCCGATTTGGAGTTCGTGAGCGACAAACGATTGTTGGGTTGCGGCTGCAATGTGTGACTTCAGTCTGGTTTTGTCCCAGTCGGCCGCGACCACATGCTCAAACAGTTCCGCCAGTCGAGCGGCAAGCGGTTGATCAAAGCCGCCGACGATCATCATCGATGATCCGCCCGGTTTAAGTGGCAGGAAGTCAAACCGCTCGTTATACATGATTAACTGATCCTGGAACCGATTTCAATATCGTGATCGACGGTCAGAAGCGCGATATTCTGTTCCTTCACCGCAGCCAGAATCATGCCTCGAGATGCAATCCCGCGCAGTCTGACAGGCTTGAGATTAACCAGCAATATCACGCGTTTGTCAATCAATTCCTGCGGTCGATATGACGCGGCGATACCCGCGACCACCTGACGGATTTCAACACCGATATCGACCTTTAAAACCAGCAGTCGGTCGGTTCCCTCGATTCGCTCAGCCTCCCTGATCACGCCTACGCGCATGTCGAGAGCGGCGAAGTCGTCGATGGAGATCTCAGGAGGCTCGCTCGCTGCGAGTGGGGGAGAGGCAACGGCTGCCGGACTTTCCGGCTGTTTGAGCTGCAGTTCCCTGATATCAATGCGCGGGAACAGTTGCTGATCCTTGCCCGGCATCCGCACGCCGTCCCTTATCCATTGCCTTAATGTCGCCATCTTTTCCGGCATCACGGGCGCGAGCATTTCAGCGACCCTGTCGAGATAATCGATCGCCTCGAGCATGGCCCAGGCGGTCTCGTCCGGTCTTTCTCTGGCTGATTTCCAGGGCTCCCAGCGTTCGATGTGCCGGTTGATCCTGTTGACGACGGACATGATATGACCGATCGCCAGGTTGATTTCGTAATTATCGACCAGGTTTTCGATTAACTCGACAAATTCAACGGAATCCCTCAATTCCCCGGGCACTTCGAAGGGGTCTTCCTCAAAGCTGGTGGTCGTTGGCCTGCTGTCTTTGTACTTTGCCCAGCCAAACTGATGATACAGCCTGGCTAACCGGTTATAGAGATTGCCCAGGTCGTTGGCGAGGTCGGAGTTGACGCGCCTGACGAAGCTGTCCAGGCTGAAATTGGCATCCATGCCGGCGGTCATCTCCGACATCAGGTAATAGCGGAAGACATCCGGACCGAAACGGTCGACCAGGTCAAGAGGTTTAATTACGTTGCCCTCTGACTTGGACATCTTGGCGGCGTCTTTGTCCAGCCACCAGCCGTGGGCGAATATCTGGCGCGGGGGTTCGTATCCCGCCGCATGGAGCATTATCGGCCAGTAGACGGCGTGGGTGGTCAGGATATCCTTGGCGATCAGGTGGAGATCGGCGGGCCAGGACACCTCTTTCCCTTCGGGTGGGCTCACCGTCGCCGAGAAGTAATTGATCAGCGCGTCGAACCAGACGTAGGTCACGTAATCATCGTCCCAGGGGATCGGAATACCCCATTCCAACCGGCTCCTGGGGCGGCTTATGCACAGATCGCCCAACGGCTGTTTCAGGTAACCGAGAACTTCGTTAAGGCGCGAACGAGGCCTGATTGCCCTCTGATTTTTTTTATAATGCTTGATCAACCACTCCTGGTATTTGGACATCCTGAAGAAATAGTTCGTCTCCTTTCGGCGCTCAACAGGTCTGCCGCTGATGGGATCCCTGCCGTCGATCAGGTCCTTCTCGGTGAAGTAACGCTCCTCGTACACCGAGTACCAGCCTTCGTACTCCTTCCGGTAGACGTCGCCCTTTTCGTTGATCCTGTTAAGGAATTCGATCACGACCTGTTCGTGCCGGGGCTCGGTCGTTCTTATGAAATCGTCAGGTTCTATATTCAGCTTTTTCCAGACATTTGTCCATGTAACCGCCATCTCGTCACAGTGTTGCTGCGGTGTCTTATTGTTTTCCGCGGCAGCCTGCGACACCTTTTGACCGTGCTCATCCAGACCGGTCAGGAAATGAACACGCCTTCCCATCAACCGCCCGAATCGGGTGAGAACGTCAGCCAGTATGGTCGTGTAGGCGTGTCCTATATGCGGCTCGCCGTTAACATAGTAAAGTGGTGTTGTAATGTAAAAATCTCGGTTCATTCTCTTGTTCCGTTGTTTTGTCGAAATCGACTTATTAAGTGGGATACTCTGTTGTTGGGCTTGGAGGACGGACATTCCTGTCCGCCCAGGTGGTTGTTTGGCATCAGTATCTACCTGGATTAGAGACCGTAATTATCTTGGTGGCAATCAACCGCTTTCACAATGCCGGGAAATGACGCTGATGTTCAGTCCCGGAAATGGGTGGCGAGAAATTCGACATCGCGCAGGGGTCGATTTATCGAACGCGGCCGGATCGGGCTCGGCAAGCCGGCCACTATGCTCTATAGGTATTTCCGGAACTGAACACTGGTTTAAGGCGGACGGGAATATCCGCCCTCCAAGCTGCACTCCAAGTATTAATTGCACCCATTAGTAAGAATTGAAAACAATCAGGAATTACGAATCGTGCATCTGATTAATCGCTCAATTTATCTATATCACTGCTGTCTTCATCCTCTTGACCGATCGCGGCGGGAGATTTGCCCATGATGCCCTGTATGTAGATGTCATGTTCGAATGCCAGACAGCATTTGAGCCGACCGCAGCAACCGGAAAGCTTGGACGGATTGAGGATCAGGTTCTGGACCTTTGCCATCTGTGTTGTAATCGGCTGGAAACTATCGATGAAGCTGACACAACAGAGCCTGCGTCCGCATGATCCATAGCTGTCCGTACGTTTGGTCTCGTCTCTTGCGCCGATCTGGCGCAGCTCGATGCGCGTGCGGAAGGTTCCGGCGAGATCTTTGACCAGGTCGCGGAAATCGATCCTGCCGTCGGCGGTGAAGAAGAAGGTGAGTTTCAAACCGTCAAAACGGTATTCAGCCTCCACGAGTTTCATGGGGAGTGAATGTTTAATGATCTTCTCCCGGCACAGCGCCAGCGCTTGAACCTCATATTCCCGGAGCCGGGCGATACGCTGGCTGTCCTGAGTCGTGCCGCGCCTGATGACGTCGAAATCCGTCTTGGTCACGCCGCTGTTTTTTTCGATGCAAAGATGCTTCACCCTTCCGGCGTCCTGTCCCCGATCAGCCTCCACAATTGCGATGTCATTATACTTGAAGGGAAATTCCCAGGGATTCCCGAAGACCTCTCTGCGGTTACCCTTGAATTCCACGACAATCAGATTGCCGCGTCTTGCCCCCCGAAAGTTTGAGTACTCGCTCATCATGTCAGTATCCGTCTTATTTTCAGCGCTAAAGCGGTGAGCGCAAGCGGCGTATTGATATTGTCATCAATGGAGGTTCTTGTCTCCTCAACAGCCCGCCATGCTCCCCGTAGCTGCTCGGGTGAGTAGCGGGCCGCCATCCGTTTTATTACATCCTCGTTTTTTGGAATGGTGGTATACCGGGAAAATGAGACATCCCTGAACGCCTTGCAGACCATGGCGTCTTTCAGCCACAGAGCGGTATAGCTCAGTTTTTCCTTGGCTTCCATCCTTGTGTTGTGTGCCGACCACGTGTTCACGACGTCTGTTATCCTGTGTGCATTGCCGACAACGGATGCCCGCAGGAATTCCAGGCTTTCGTCCAGCTTGCCCGCCGTATCGGCGTTACTGAGCACCAGCGCTCGCGTAAAGCTGCCTTCAGCGAGGCGGGCGGCGGTACGCGCGGTCTTGAGGTCAACACCACGAGTTCCGGTCAGTCCGGCGACAATATCCTTTGTATTGAGCGGCGGGAAACGAACCAATTGACAGCGTGATACGATCGTCGGCAGCAATTCGCGCGTACTCTCGGCGAGCAGAATTATGCAACAGTCATCCGGCGGTTCCTCCAGCATTTTCAGGAAAGCGTTGGCAGATTCTTCCCTCATCCTTTCCGCGGGTTGAACGATTATGGTTCGTACGCCAGGACGATCCTTTGCCAGTGCAAGCTTGTTGTGCAGCTCGCGAATCTGATCCACCAACACTCTGCCTGTGCCGGAAAACACCAAATGTGCATAAACTTCATCGCTTTTGATCGAGATTATCTCTTGCAGTCTCTTTTCGGCGGCTTCACCCTTATCCTTATCGGTCGGCGGCAGGGGGAAAACCGGGTACAGGTTGGGATGACGCAACTTGAGCATGCCCCTGCAGGAGTTGCAGTCGCAGCCATTTCGACTTTCCAGCGGGTCAGACCTTGTGCAGTTGAGCACTCTACCCAGCTCAAGAGCCATCGCCAGCCTTCCGGACCCTTCCTGCCCGGCGAACAGGTAGGCATGTGCCAGCCTGCCACTGCCGATTATTCTCGACAACCGCTCCTTGATGGCTGCCTGACCGATGACAAGGGGAAATGGATTGCCGTTTTTTCTCCCGTTTTCAGCTGTCGATTGCATCTCTCTTAAAGTATATCAACCCTAATACGTTCACCAAGTAGTACCTACTTGCATATATAACCGTTATTAAAAAAGTCACAATTTTGTCATTCCCGCGAAGGCGGGAATCCAGATAAGCATTTGATATTACGTAAGTTGACTGGATTCCCGCCTTCGCGGGAATGACAGCATCTTTCATACGCTTTTTTACTCAAGTAGGTAGTAGTCTCTGTTGAAAAAGTACTCCATTTCCAAGATTATCTCTCACAATGTCATTCCTGATATCACAATGTAATTTCTAAAATCACATTGTCATTCCAAATATTACATTGTCACTCCCAATATTATATTGTCATTCCTGCGCAGGCAGGAATCCACGATCATGTTTCACATTGTCATTCCAAATATTACATTGTCATTCCCAATATTATATTGTCATTCCTGCGCAGGCAGGAATCCACGATCATGTTTCGCAGCCCGGATCTCTTGCAGTCCGGGATTCTATTCTCATCCTGCACCACAAGGGTACAGGCTACTCACTGCCTTGAAAACCGTTAAAGTTTCCAACTTACTCCAGCCACCTCAGCGGATCCTGCTTGTTGCGTTTTGACCAGACCTCGAAATGGAAGTTTCCCTCGGCGCCGCTGTCGCCCACCATTCCGATCGGCTGTCCCTGGTTAATGACATCGTTCTCCGAGACGAATATCCGACCCAGTCGTGCATATACCGTATAATATCCGTCCCCGTGAGAGATGATCACGGTGTTGCCGAATCCGCGCAGCCACGAGATCTTGGTTACCTGTCCCCGCGCCACCGAATATACCGGGTCGTCAGGTGAAGCTTTAAGATCAATTCCCGGGTTTATCGTCGTCGTTCTGAGCTCGGGATGACGGTTTTGCCCGAACGGCAGAGCGACCTTTTTCTGATCGAGCGGCCAGGGCAGTTTGCCTGCCAGTTGTTTGAACGATATGTCCGGTTGCCAGACTGAACGAGCCTTCGGTCTTCGTCCCTCCAGGCGGTCAATCTCCCATTCGATCCGTTGCAGTGAGCGACGGCGCTCCTCGAGAAGCGCGTTCAGCAATTCACTGTCGCCGGCTATTTTTTCAAGCAGTTGCTGCTTTCTGACCTTCTCGTCGGTGAGCTTTTTCTCCTCGCTGCGCCGGGAGTTGATCAATCTTCGTGTTCTTTCCAATTCGCTAAGCCGCCGCGCCTGTTCAAGGGTGAGCAACTGACGAACATCCACAAGTTCCTGACGGTCATCCCAGACGCGGTCCCGCTGTCGACGAAGCTTGTCCAGCCGATGACGATCAAACCGCTCAACCGCCTTTATGTACTGCTGGCGTTGGGAGAGGTCGTTCAAGCTGGATGATGTCAGCAGCAGTGAAAGCCTGTCAACCGAAGATCGTCTGTACATTTGGGATATGCGTTCACCCGCCTCGCGGCGAAGATCACTTAAGTCCGCCTCCTCGACAGCGAGGTTTTCCGATAGATCAGCTATTTGGTTTTCAAGTTCATCTATGCGGATTTTCAGATGACGCAACCGGCGCCTGCTTTTGTTCGTTTGCTGCTCGAGCTCCCGGACAACCCTGCGGTGCAGTTCGATCTTGCGATCATTGTCCTGGAGCTGGCGGATGATGCCCTGTTTTCCGGCTTCAGCCTGATTGAGCCGCTGCTCAAGCACTTCAATTTCATCACGCAGCAGGTCGATCGTGTCTCCGTTGCCCGGACCGGCGGAGAAGGCGCTGTCCGATAACGAAAAGGTAAGAACAACGAGCAGGCAACATCCGAGACGATGGATCGGTCGGTGATGCCTGAGCTTACACTCCGACGGGATACCCATAGAAATGTGGTCTGTCAAATTACCTGTTTAACGGGTGAACGATATAATACATATAGACGTAAAGATATTTATTCCCGCTGTGAAATGCAACTCCTCAGACATGCGGGTTTAAGATAGCGCGTTGTTGACATCATAAGTTTAAATGTCCGTTTAATCAAATATAATGTAACTTGACTCAGGTGAATATGTAGCTTATATTGTTTTTCTCAAACAAATAAGCAGGAGAAACCGTTGAGGACGTATATACCCAAGCAGGATGAGATCAGGAGAAGCTGGGTGGTCGTCGATGCAGCGGGGCAGCGTCTCGGTCGTCTGGCTACGAGGGTTGCCGTAATGTTGCGCGGCAAGCATCGTCCGATTTATACACCACATCTTGATACGGGTGATTTTGTAATTGTGCTTAACGCCGACAAAATTTCATTCACGGGTGGAAAACTCGACAAGAAGACTTATTTCAGCCATTCCACCTATCCGGGCGGTTCGAGGATCATATCGCTTCGCCAGGCGATGGAGAAGCGGCCGGAATGGGTGATCCGTCGTGCTGTCTGGGGCATGCTGCCGCATAATAAACTCGGCAGGAAACTGATTAAAAAGTTGAAGGTCTATGCCGGTTCGGATCATCCCCATATCGCACAGCAACCGAAGCGGCTTGATCTGCCGACCTGATAGATGCGGCTGTTGGTCTGACAACGATTGCAACATGGAGTGTCATAATGCTGGTTATGAACTGGTTATACAAACCGGGAGTATGATTTGAAAGGTGATACAAAATACGCCACGGGCAGGCGGAAATCCGCCGTCGCCAGGGTCTGGTTGAAACCCGGGAGTGGCAGGATACGTGTCAATAACAAAGACCTCATGTCCTACTTCAACCGTGACACGTTGAAGATGATCATCGAGCAGCCTCTCGAATTGGCTGGAGGATCTGACAAGTATGATGTTGACGCCAAGGTCAAGGGTGGTGGCAAGTCCGCTCAAGCCGATGCGATGAAACTCGGTATGGCTCGCGCCCTGATTGAGATTGACCCCGAGCTTCGTTCCGCACTGCGAAAGGGCGGTTTTATAACGCGTGATCCACGAGAAAAAGAACGGAAAAAATATGGACAACCCGGAGCCCGCAAGCGCTTCCAATATTCCAAGCGTTGATATATCGGAGGAATCAGCTTCACTGATGCCTGGATCTTCCGGTCATCGTGTTTCAATCGATCAGCTCCTGTTAGCCGGCGCCCACTTCGGTCATCTGACACAACGTTGGAACCCGAAGATGAAACGCTATATCTTCATGGCTCGAAACGGGATTTATTTAATTGATCTCAATAAGACACAAGAGCTTATCAATGTAGCCTGCCGTAAGGCTGCCGAACTGGCCGCCACGGGCGAGGATATTCTTTTCATCGGCACCAAGAAACAAGCCCGCGATATTATCGAGAGCGAAGCCCGGCGCGCCGAGTGCCCTTATGTGACCTACCGCTGGCTTGGTGGAATGCTGACCAATTTCTCGACCATCCGACACAGCCTGAAGACCCTTGAAAATTACGAGCGCATGGGCAGTGATGGAACCTATGAGAAGCTGACCAAGAAGGAGCAACTGCGGATAGAGAAATCCAAGGGGAAGCTGCTCCGGGTCCTGAGTGGTATTCGCGAAATGCGCCGGCTGCCTGTTGCGGTGTTCATCGTTGATACGAACCACGAATCCATCGGCGTTGCAGAGGCGCGTAAACTCAACATTCCCATCTTTGCCATAGTCGATACAAACGTGGATCCGGACCTCGTCGACTATCCGATCCCCGCCAATGATGACGCATTCAAGTCCATCGGGCTGATCGCCAGGGCATTCGCCGACGCCATCATCGAGGGGAAGCGAAAACTTAAAGACCGGCAGCCTCCCGAGGAGACGGTCAAGGAGGATCGGTCCAAGCCCCGTTCGCGCAGATCACGAAGACGACGCCCCCGACGCAGCCGAGTGGAAAACCAGGCTGCCGTCCAGAAAGATAATGCCGCTAACCCAACGAAGGATGGCGCTGTTGCAGAGAAGGGAGAAGCGGGTTCAAAGGCAGTCGGGAAAAAAGCAGAAAGAAAAACAGATTCAAAGGAGAACCACAATGAGTCCCATCACGAGTAAGGATGTTGTTATCCTGAGAAAGAAAACGGGGCTTGGTGTGATGGACTGTAAACGGGCTCTTGAGGAAACAGGTGGTGATTTTGACAAGGCGATAGAATACCTGCGAAAAAAGGGTATTTCCAAGGGTGAAGCACGAGCCGAACGTCCCACCGGCCAGGGGATCGTCGATTCGTATATTCATCCGGGCGGAAGGATCGGTGTGCTGGTTGAGCTGCTCTGCGAGACAGATTTCGTGGCGCGCTCGGAGGACTTCATCCAACTGGCACACGAGATCGCCATGCAGGTTGCCGCTGCTGCGCCCATTGCTGTCAGACGCGATGACATCCCGGCGGAGAAGGTGGAGAAGGAGCTGGAGATATACCGTGAGCAGATAAAGGAACAGGGCAAGCCGCTCGAAATCATCGATCGCATCGCACAGGGCAAGCTCGAGAAATTTTTCCGGGAGTCCTGCCTTTTGGAACAGGAATATATCAAGGATAACAAGCAGAAGGTTGGTGACATAGTCCTGGCTGTCGCCGGTAAGCTGAAGGAGAACATCCGGGTGAGTCGCTTCAAACGTTTCGCGTTGGGGGAGTGACTTGACCACTCCAGCCTACCGGAGAATCGTCCTCAAGCTTTCGGGTGATATTCTTAAGGGCGGGGCTGAAGGCGGAATCAACTTTGAGATCGTGGAGCGTATTGCGCGCGAGATCGCCTCAACGAGTGGGCGTGGAGTTGAAACCGCTGTTGTTGTCGGAGGCGGCAACCTGATTCGTGGAGCGGAAGCCGCCAGGGCTGGATTGGACAGGATAACGGCTGACAACATGGGCATGTTGTCCACGGTCATCAACGCCATGGCGCTGCAGAACGCCCTTGAAATCCTCGGTATTGAAACCAGGGTCATGTCGGCGATAACGATTACGGAACTGGTTGAGCCGTTTATCAGGCGGCGCGCCATTAGGCACCTGGAGAAGGGGAGGGTGGTGATTTTTGCCGCCGGCACCGGGAATCCCTTCTTCACGACCGACACCGCTGCTGCGCTGCGAGCCGGACAGATCGAAGCTGAGATAATACTGAAAGGCACCAAGGTTGACGGCGTATATGACAATGATCCCGAGTTGGTAAAGGATGCGGTTAAATTCGACGAAGTTGATTTTATGGAGGTAATACGTAGGGGCTTGAAGGTTATGGATCTTACGGCGATAACCTTCTGCCGCGACTATAATATACCGATCCTGGTCTTCAATATACTGAGACCGGGAAATTTAGATCGGGTCGTTAATGGTCACTCCATTGGAACAGTGATAAGTGAGATCCAGGGATGATTGACAAATTGATCAAGGACGCATCCGGCAGGATGGAGAAGTCGGTTCTGCATACGCGGGGCGAGATGGCGCATATACGCACCGGCAAGGCGAATCCGAGCCTCCTCGATTCGGTTAAGGTCGACTATTACGGCACATCTACTCCGCTTAACCAGATTGCCAGCATCAATGTTCCGGAGCCTCGGCTTCTGGTGATTCTGCCTTACGACAAGGGCAGTCTCAGCGCGGTGGAGAAGGCTATTCTCGCCAGTGACCTGGGATTGACGCCCCAGAACGACGGAAAGGTTATCCGGCTTCCCATCCCAATGTTGACGTCTGAACGCCGCGAGGACCTGATAAAGGTTGTCAGGCGGTTGGCTGAAGAGGGTCGCGTCTCCATCAGGAACATCCGGCGTGACATCAACGAGCAGATCAGGAAGGCTGAGAAGGAAGGCGATATTTCAGAGGATGATGCAAAGCGCTGGTTGGACGAGGTTCAGAAAGATACGGACATGCATATCGAGGAGTTGGACAGATTGTTGAAATCGCGGGAAAAGGAAATCAGGGAAGAATAGCGGTTGCTGTTTGTTCTATCCGGGAACCGATCGCTGCCGCTCTGAAGCGATAAATTTTTGGTGGAACGTCGGAAAAAAAACGCGCCCGACAACGCGTAGAACTAATTTTCAGGAGGGTTACTGTGGCACTATACATCAACGAAGATTGCATCAACTGCGGCGCTTGTGAACCAGAGTGTCCAACCGAATCAATCACTGAGGGTGAGGAGATCTATGTTATTGATCCCGAAACCTGCGTTGAATGCGAGGGACATTACGATGAACCCATGTGCATCGAGGTCTGTCCCGTCGAGTGCATCTTCAAACTGGAAGAATAGATGAAGTTTACGGGAGGAAATATACTCCCAGCTTAGTAATAACAAGTATAATTAGCCGAAAAGGATAAGGGAAACCTTATCCTTTTCGCTGTAATAACCCCGGACAGACCGACACGCGGGTAGCCGGATTCCGAACCTCTCCGGTTCCCCGATCAGGTCGGGGATGACATTTTGAAGATTGGCTGATGCTTTTGTGTTTTAGTGATTGGCTGATGCTTTTGGTGATTGGCTGATGCTTTTAATGACTGATGTTTCACAGTTGGTTCTAAATCTTGTCATTCCTGCGCAGCAATGTGTCTGAGAATGAGAAAAACGCACCAAACCTCATCATTCCATCGAAAGATGGAATCCAGTAACACACGTAATATCAGTAACTACACTGGATTCCAACTTCCGTTGGAATGATGAATCCCGAGACAATTTGGCATTCTCGGACAGACTGGCAGGCAGGAATCCAGATTGAGAGTTTTTCCTGATTTTTACACTGGTGAGGATATTTATTGGCGAAATGACACACCGTTCCAATATTTACTTGAAAGAGTAAGTTTAGATCGGGTGATTTTTACACTGGTGAGGATATTTATTGGCGAAATGACACACCGTTCCAATATTTACTTGAAAGAGTAAGTTTAGATCGGGAAGCTCGTAAATACTATGAATGATGAGAATTATACTTTTGTTCTGGTTCCCCGCGTACGCGGGGATGACGAAAGCTGGAAGCGCGGGAATGACGAAAGCAGGAAGCGCGGGGATGACGAAAGCAGGAAGCGCGGGGATGACAGTCTGTTGCCGGTATTCTGGTTCAGGCAGAGTTGCCAGGGGATTCCGACGCCCGCAGGGATCGATTTTCCCCCCTGTAAACATCCCATTTCCTCATGACAATCATCATCGCGCACCCCGGTGGCTGCCACGTGAACCGAGTGGTAAACTCCGGAATCTTCGCTGCCGGCGAAGCGCAGTGAGGAGAGGCTCCACAGCACCATCACGCCACTCATGACGGCTCCGAAGAACCCGAAGGCAATGCTGATCATAAACATGCGCATTGTTCCCTCGACCTGTCCGGCGTACAGCAGCAACAGGGGAAAGAACGAGAGGAGAAAGAACACGATCACCGCCATGCGATGAGGGGTTGTGCGATCAAAGAGCCTGCCCAGAAGAGGGATGAACAGGATCATCACCATCTGTGGAACCGTTCCCCGCGCGATGCCGATCTGGCTGTAGCTCAGATGGAGATCGTCTACGAGATACAACGGAATTACCGGCAGGGAGATCATGAACGCGATCCCGTACAGCATGAAGGCGGCTTCAAACCTCAGGAAATCCCTGCGTCTTTTCAGCAGCAGGAATACCTTCTCCAGGGGCCCCAGGAACAGCTTTCGATTGATGGGCTGCGGGTCGGCGCCGGCAACGTAACCGGTCGGGATCGACGCGATTCGCGAGAGCGCGAATAATCCGGCAATTGCAGCCGCGAAATAGACGTGACGAAATCCGCCTGCCGATACATCCATATACCATCCGGCAAGCAGTGACACCAAAGCCACCATCGCAGTCCGCGAACCAGAAGCCAACCCGAACAGACGTCCGGTTCGCGCTGGAGGGATATGCTGCTGAAGAATGCGGTTATCGGACGTGATAATCAGGGCGTTGATGAGGAAATACGCTATGTGTATGGTCAGCAGGTGTTCGAACGTCTTGAGAAAAATCCCGCTCATGAGTGCCAGGTAGGCGATTACACCGAAAAACAACAGGAACTTCGTCTGACTTCGACCAACCAGAAGCCTCGCCCACCAGATCGAGGTGAGACTGGAGACCGGCATGGTCATGGTTATCAGCGTAACGGACAGCTCGCTGGCACCGAGGGATTTACGGGCGATCACTTCGCCGAATTGCATTACTGCGAATACGACGCCGGCGAATGTTGCATAGAGGATGTATTGCCGGGAGACGCTGCGCTGTGCGCTGTGCGGTCCGGCGGATGGATGACGAAGCAGTTTTTCGAAGATCTCTAACAAGATTCAATCGCCCGTATGTTCAGCTTGAACGTCACAGAAAGAGCGATGCTATCGAAGCCGTCATCCAACTGGCTATCAATCCACACAGCATGGCGCGCAGTCCGACCGACGCCAATTCAGATCGCTTTTCCGGTACGATAGCGGCGATGCCCCCGATCTGGATGGCCACGCTGCCGAAATTGGCGAACGTACACATGGCATATGTCGTGATGGCGATGCTGCGCTCTGAGAGAACGCCGCCTGCCTTCAGCTCCGTCAACTTCGCAAACGCCACGAATTCATTGGTCGAGATCTGGGTGCCGATCAGGTAGCCGATAGACCCGGCATCCCGCCACGGTACGCCGATCAGCCAGGCAAATGGCGAGAAAACCAGACCGAAGAGGTCTCGCAGCGAGGAGGGGAATTTATTAAAGTGGAACAGGCTGTCAACCCCTCCGGAGAACCAGCCGAGAAACCAGTCCACGCCTTGCAGTAATGCCAGAAAGGCAATCAGCATCGCCCCGATGTTGATCGCCAGTTTCATGCCGTCGCCCGCGCCACCTGCAGCGGCGTCGATCAGGTTCACATACTGTTTCTCGCGCGGGACGCGAGCCTTCCCATAGGTTACCGGTGTTTCCCGCTCGGGGAAAACGATCTTTGCCATAACCAGTGCAGCCGGCGCTGACATCAGTGAAGCGGCGATCAGGTGTCTGGCGGATATTCCCATCGCGATATAACCCGCCATTACACCGCCGGCGATTGTCGCAAAACCGCCGGTCATGATCGCCGCCATCTCCGAACGCGTGGCGGCTTTCAGGTAAGGTCTGATCAGCAGTGGGGATTCGGTTTGACCGATAAAGATGTTGGCTGCGACGCTCAGGCTTTCCGCGCCGGAAGTCTTCATCGTTTTAACCATTATCCTTGCTACGAACTCAACAACCGGCTGCATGAGCCGCAGATGATAGAGGATCGCCATGAAGGACGAGAAAAAAACAACGGTCGGTAACACCAGGAAGGCGAACTGGAAACCGAACGTCTTCTCGAATTCCGGTTTCACAATGTTCCCGAACAGGAACTCCGACCCGGTGGCAGCAAGAGCAAGGAATTTGGTCACAAAATCGGCGAACCAGGTCAGGGCTGAAATTCCCGGCGGAAAGAGCAGCACGAAAGCGGCAAGGAAGAGCTGCGTCCCGATTCCCCAGGCGATGATGCGCAGCGGTATCCTTTTCCGCTCTTCAGCCAGGAGCAACCAGACCAGAAAGATAAGGATCGGAACAGCCAACATTGATCTGATCAGATCGAAACTCATCTCCGCTTAGCCCTCATGATTTATTGATGGTAATCCGGACATGGGGATGCCGGGGTCGTGCAGTATTTCGCGCTGGGTTATTCCCGCACGGTTTTACGCGCAGCCCGACCTGACGGGAAAACGACGCCGGGCTGCGGATTTCTTCCATAAACCGGACGCGCCAATGGGCTGTCCGGTTGACCGATTATCATTGCGAATTTGCCGCCGACCAGATTGCTCCGGTACGTCCGCAATGACGCCTTCGGTGATGAAACGATCTACAAATGTATGATAATTTGCGTGACGGTACAACGGATTTATAAAATGTTAAACAAAATTCCACCTGATTAACGGTTACAACTATAACGAGCGAGCCGATTGACTTCCGTCAATCGGCTCGCTCGCATTGTATTTCACCAGGTGATGTGATGTCAAGGTTACCTGATGAGTATTATCTGCACCATCTCCACGCTGTCGTGAACCTTCAGACGGCAGAGATAAACACCTGAAGCGGCTCGGGCGCCTGTGGCATCAAAGCCGTCCCAGTATGCGCGGTAGCGTCCGACCGACATGTCGTCACTGACCAGGGTTCTGATCAATCGACCGCGCAGGTCGTGAATCGTGACCTCCGCCAAACCTTCCCACGGCAGGTCGAAATGGATGGTGATGACGTCGTTGAACGGATTGGGATAAACCGGTCCGACCTTCAGTTCGGTCGGCAACGGCTCTTCCTCGACCTCGCGGGCGGCGATCGGCGCAATGGACAGTTTGAACGTCTGGGTACTGCGCAGCGAATCGATGCCGTCGTAAGCCCAGACCCACCATTCAATGCGGGTCGTGTCGGTGGTGTCGGAGATTATTGACCGCCGAGACATCAGCATTTCGGTGACATCGAGATCCCGGTACCAGTACAGCGAATCGTCGCGACTGAGAACCAGCGCGTATGTTACAGCCGAATCCTCAACGGCGTCGACCGACTCTTCCCACCTGAAGATAACCCATGGATTGGTCAGCACGTTGTAGTTGTGCGGGTTTATCAGTGAATAGTCGGTGGGCATGTCGTTGATCGAAGTGATATCGACCATGAATGTGTCGGTCGATGTCACTGTGCCGTCGAAGGCGCTTATAATAACCGCCAAACCGGTCGCGTTGAAGTTGTCTGGCACACTGACCGTCAGCATGCGGTTGTCGTCGAGCGTCGTCTCGACGGGCTCCGGAGCGCTGACGGTATAGCTGATGTTGTCGTTGTCGGGATCCGAGAAGACGTCGTCAAGGTCGGCGATCGACCATGGCCCGCTGTCCTCCTCGAACACCTGATCAGGCACCGCCGCCACCACCGCCGGTGCGCGGTTCACGTTTCCAACCAGTACGCGGACGGTGAACTCGATATCACCGCCTGCGCCGTCGTCGACGCTGAACACCGGGTAGTAGTTCCCTGCATCCTC
>JALGVR010000094.1 GCA_025774605.1 bacterium
TATTACGTTGAGTGCCGTCACTGGACGATCCGTAGCCCTCCTGTTTATCGGGCTTCTAACCCTTACTGCATTCGGAGGAAAAGCAAATGCGGATCCGCCTGTTTTTCTTGAAGGGGTGGTTGTTCAGAACGATGACGAGGAGCTTCCCGGCGACGAGAGCGGCTACACGGCACCATGCATGGGAGACTGGGACTCGGACGGCGATCTCGATCTGATGATCGGGATCTTCGAGGACGCTCCGGTATACCTGTTTGAAAACGTCGCCGGGGACGGCGAACCGGAGTTCCAACTGGTCGGCGCGATGGAAGCCGATGGAGAAGTTATCAGCGGACCGTACGGCTGATGCCAGGGTGCGATTCCGCAGATGGCGGACATTGACAATGACGATGACCTTGACCTGTTGATCGGCGATGATCTTGGACATATCAAGCTTTACCTGCGCGACGGCGATGAGCTCTCCTTCGAGGAGAACCTGCAGGTGGATGGAGAGGATATCGACGTCGACAACCGCGCCGCGCCGCGGCTGGTTGACTGGGATCTGGACGGCGATCTTGATCTCCTGGTCGGTTCTTCAGACGGTCTTGTATACCTGTTCATAAATACAGGCGATGCCGAGGAGTACGAATTCACCGACGAGGGAGCGATCTCCGCCGGCGGTGAGGAGATCTGGATGGGCACCGAGACCTGCCCGGCTTTCGGCGATCTTGACGGGGACGGCAACCGCGACCTGCTGGTGGGATCGATCTGGGGTGAGCTGTGGTTCTATCCCAACACCGGTGAGAACGACGACCCGCAGTTCGGCGAAGGCATCCAGCTCCAGGAGCAGAACGATGAGGATACCACCGCGATAGTCCTTCCGCAGTATTCCCGACCCGTTCTGGTTGACTGGGAGGGTGACGGCGACCTTGATATCCTCTGCGGTCTGGTGGATCCGGAGATCAGGCTGTACATCGATCCGGCCGGGGGAGCGCCGCATATCACCGTCGATGACACCCTGGAATTCGGCGAGATCAACGTCGGCATGCGCCGGAACCGAAACCTGACCATCGGCAACGACGGCAATGCCGGTCTCACGGTGTCCGATATCACGGTCGATGGCGACTATTTCAGGGTGTCATTCGAGGAAGAGTTCACGATTGAACCGCAAGGCAGTCATGACGTCAGCGTGATATTTGAGCCCGGGGCGGCGGGTGATTTCCGTGCCACGTTGACCCTCACTTCCAACGATCCTGACGCCGGTGAACTGGACGTCCAACTGCACGGAGTCGGGCTGGAGCAGGGGGTCGACGATGGTCGCTCCGGACCCGTTCCCGACCGGTTCTACCTGTCGGAGGCTTATCCGAACCCGTTCAACTCGGTAACCAGGTTCTCCTATGGTCTGCCGGTCAACTCGCAGATTTCCATCCGCCTGTTTGATATATCCGGCGGGCTCGTCCGGACCATGGTTGGAGATGATCTCGAAGCGGGAAGATACAGTGCTCTTTTAGAGGCGGAGGGGTTGCATACCGGTATCTTTTTCATCAGGATGGAAGCCGGTGATTTCAGGACGACGGCGAAGATTGTCCTGGTGAAGTAACCACTTTACAGCCGTCACTTCGGACGCTTCACCATTTCAGACAACAGAAACATGCATTGATCTATCTGATTAATCTTTAAAGATATGTCAATTTCACAAAAACTGTCGGGCCGCATAATGCTGCCGCTGGTTCTCTTGACCGTCGCGGTGATGTTCGGCGGTTGTTCGTCCGGCAAATACATGCTCGACGATCCGGTGAACGACCCGATAATGACCTGCGATGACCAGCAGGACAGCGATCTGGTCAAGGTCGAAGAGGGCGGCGGCGGTGCGGCGGGCGGAGGATGCCCCACGTGATAGCGCTTCGGCGACGCTTCGGACGAAGCGACATTGACAGCATCCATCCCCATCTTCACTTCCGGTCGTGTGTAATCGCGATCTCTCTGTTCATACTGGGAATAACCCAGAATTTGCAGGCGTTCGGATCGAGCGGCATGTACACGACCAGTCTCAAGTTCGAATACCAGTACAGCGACTATGATCAATACACGTACCCGCAGCTTGACAGCGACGATCCGTCGATCAGGTACGAATATATCGATCCGTACATCGTTAATTTTCCGGAACACCGGTCGCTTGCCAAGGTTGTACAGTCCTTCGGACCGCTTACAACCCTTGACTGCCGCTACGAATACTCCGCCCTCACGGAAAACAAGGACCAGAATCGCTACTATTTCCGCCTTGACCATGATGTCACCCAGATGACCACCACTTACGGGGCGTACCAGTATCTCGGTATAAGCTACGATTCGCCGGACTCCAGCGCGTCGGGCGGCTACATGCTGATGGCGGGAGTCAAGCACGACCAGTCGGGATGGATCAAGAGCGAGGCAAGTTTCAGTTACGATCACAACCGCTCGCCCGATGGGATGCTGGTTGAAACGTACATGCCCATGGCGCAGGTCAGGTGGTCGCTGAACTCCGTGACGGCTGTCAACGGCAGGTGGGACGGGTACTGGTCGGTCAGCGATTCCGGAACCTACCCGGCTCATGCGTTTACGGTCTTTCTCAGCCGCTACCTTCCCACGCAGACGGCGGTTCATCTCTTCATGCGCTATTACACCAACGAGAACGGCGTCGAATCGATTGCGCCGGCGTTCGAGATCGCTCAGTACGTCCGCTGGAACCTGACGCTGCGGCTCACCTACCGTTTTTACCGGAACCGGTTCGAGGAGGATGCGGCGCCGGATTTCATCGAGAACGCCTCGATCACCTCACACAGCGCGCGCGCCTACGTCGAATGGCAGGTCGGCGCGGCGATGAAACTGCACTTCAAGCTGCGGCGGTACATAAGCGACCAGGATATCAGGATGAATACCTACCTGTTCGGCTTCGAGTACGAGTTATGATGCAAATTGAAAGGAAAATATACACACCTCTCATGAGGCTTGCCGTCGCGCTGGTGCTGTTGACGCTCGCCGGTTGTGGCGAAGTGCCGCCTGACATGCCGACGCCGGTGCCGAACGTCGGAAGGATTGTCATATCAGGTTCGCTTCAATACCATCCGGACAGCACGTTTTACCCCGACAGCATCGGAGTCGTCCTGGATGATGATTCGCTCGGATTTCACGATAATCCTTATGCGATAGATGACATTCAGGTCGGAGTGCATGCCGTCCGCGTCTATCTCGATTTTGCCGGTAGGATCATATCCGGAACCGAGAGAGATGTTGAAGTAATTTTCAACGAGACCACGGATGTCGGGTTCAACATTATGACCGGCGGGATGGAAGTATTGAGTGTGCTGGAATTATCCGCCGACAGCACGATGATTCCGGACAGCGCGGGGGTGATACTGGACGGTGATTCGCTGGGCTTTCAAGCCAATCCCGCCATATTGACGTATATCCCGAAGGGGACGCATACCGTCTCCACGTATGTTGTCTTTGACGGCAGGGACTACCTGGGACCTGCCCGCGGGATCACGGTGAACTTTGCTGAAGTGACGGATGTTCGTATCCCGATGGTGGCGGGTGGTGTTATCGCCGTGAACGCTGATTATGACGGCAGCGGATTGGACAGTCTGGGGATTCAGCTTGACGGCGTCGATCTCGGCGTTGATATAGCCCCCCGGATCATCTCCAACATCGACGCCGGTGTGCATAAGCTGGTCGCCTATGCGCTGATCGACACGGTTCGGCTTGAAGCGTGGCGGGCGGGCGTTGATGTTGCGTTGGCTGAGACGACATCGGTTGACATGACCTTGCAGGCTGTGGCGCCGTTCGTCGGGTCGCACGCACCGAATATAGAGTGCGTTGATATCGACGGGAACGGCTACAGCCTCTTCGATCACTGGGGTGAAGTAATTTACCTCTATTTCTTCGAGCATACGTGAAGCATCTGCGTCGGGGAGGAGATTCCTTCTGAGCAGGAACTGATTTACGACGCCTTTCCCCCTGATCAGGTTGAAGCATGGGCTATCAACGTCGACGCCGGTCTCGACTGGCTCGAACCCTATCGGCAGGAACACAACCTTCATCTGCCGATCATGCGCGACGCGGATGAGGCATTCGATATTTTCAGGTTGGGACGCCGTTTTCGCACCTGGCCGCCGCTATATATCATAATCGACAAGCATGGCGTGGTGCGTCACCGCAGCCTGGTGCAGGGATCGATCAGCCTCGAGGAAGTGAAGGCGATGGTCGAGGAACTGCTGGAGGAAGAATAGGTTAATCGCTGTTATTTATCGATTTGCTCAATTATTGTCTGGCGTCGAACCGGCGGGATTGCGCCGATTCCGGATAGAGTGAGACAAGAGGTTCAGTTATTACAGCGGCGCGGGACTCCGTGCCTGCGCAGATGAGGGGCTTAAGTTATCATGGTGGCGCGGGACTCCGCCTGCGTTGATGTGATTTTGCTGGTGATTGGGCGGGCATGGAGTCCTGTCCCGCTTAAAGAGACTGCGACACACCGATACAACAACACGAGATAAAAACAAAGTATGAAGCGCTTGGTAACAGTATTCCTGACGCTGCTACTCTTCTCGACAGTGGTTCAGGCGGATCTGAACGAGGGCGACCTGGTTCCCGATCCGACCCTGAAGACGGAGGATGGTAAAGAGGTCAAGCTTCACGAGCTGCTCGACAAGATAACGGTAATCCACCTGTGGAAGTGTCAATGACCGCAGTGCCGTGCGGAGATGCCGCACATACAAAGCCTGCTGCCTGAATACGCGGATAAACCCGTTTCCTTCGTTTCGATCAACACGCGCAATCCGAAGGGACAGGTCGACGCGGAGCTGAAGCGGTTCAGGAAACAGTACAAGTTAACCTATCCGGCGTACTACGGTCGCGGTCGGAATGTCAACAAGGATTTCAAGGTAAAAGTATTGCCGAGGTTGATCCTTGTCAGGCCTGACAGCACTGTGTACAAGGATGTCATGTTTCTGAAAGCCCCCGCGCTTAAGGCTGAGATAGACAAGCTGCTTGACGAGCTTCCGCCTCAGGGTGATGAGCATACTTCGGATTCGGAGTAACGGCGCTGATTATCGGTGCAACTGGAGAACCGGATGACCAAAAAACTGAAACTGGTAACCTTTATAGTCATGATTGTCGTGATCGTCGGCTCTCTGGTTATCGGCATTCTGCTCGGTGATCCACAGGGTATACGGATCGAAGGCTCCGGGCTTTGACTGGCCTGCATCGGGATCGGATGATCCCTGGGAAACCGGATCGAAACAGCCGCAAACCAACTGGACGGATTATTGATTGACAAAGATAAATTAGACCTGCTTGCTCCTTGTATCGCCACCTGCCCGCAGGGGAACGATATCCGTGCGGTGATGGCGATCATCTCCGAGGCCGACCGGCTCGAACGGCCTCGAGGTGAAGCCTTCGAGGAGGCCTGGCGCGTTCTGACGCGAACCAACCCGCTGCCGGCGGTCTGCGGCAGAGTCTGCCCGCACCCCTGCGAAACGGCATGCAACCTCTGCGACAGGGGATGTGGCATCGCCATTAACGACATCGAACGCTTCCTCGGCGACTGGGCGATCAGCCACGAATTCAAACACACCAGAATCCAGGCGCAGACCCATCCGGAAAAGATCGCGGTGATCGGCTCGGGGCCCGCGGGGCTCGCCTGCGCATATCACCTGGCAAGGCGCGGATACAACGTCACCATCTTCGAGGCACAGCAGAAGAGTGGTGGCATGATGCGTTACGGCATCCCGGAATACCGGTTGCCCACTGATATAATCGAAGCCGAAATCGAAAACATTCTCGACCTGGGCATAGAGCTTCGCACCGGTGTTGAGGTCGGCGGGGATCTGTCGTTTGTCGAGCTTCAATCGGAATATGATGTCGTCTTCATCGGTGTGGGAGCTCAGAAGGGCATCAAACTCTACTGCCGGGGTGAAGACGCGCCCAACGTGACAGGCGGTGTGGAATTCCTTCGCCGCACGACGGACGACAAGAGCTTCCATCCGGGGGACCGTGTTGTGGTGGTCGGCGGTGGAGACACGGCTGTCGACGCGGCCCGGGTGGCGCTTCGTCTCGGCTCCGAAGTCACCATTATGTATCGACGAACCCGCAACGAAATGCCGGCCATCAAGGAGGAGATCCGCGAGGCGGAGGCGGAAGGTGTAAAGATAGAGTTCCTGTCGGCGCCCAAGGAGATCGAGACCAGAGACGAGCGGGCGGTGGCGATCATCGGTCAGCGCATGCAACTCGGTGAACCGGACGATTCAGGACGACGCAGGCCTGTCCCGATCATCGGCGAGGAGTTCAGGATCGATGCCGACCTGGTGATCGTTGCCGTGTCGCAAACGGCTGACTGGAACGGTCCGACTGAAGTGACCAATCGACGCGGCTGGATTGAGGCGGATGACTGGGGCGACACCGGATTCAAAATGACTTACGCCGGAGGGGATGTCAAGGGCTTGGGTCTGGTCGCCGATGCCGTTCATCAGGGCACCAAAGCCGCCGAAGCTATTCATGCCCGCTTGAGGGGAGAGGATCTGCCGGTTGAGATCAAACCGACATTGGTCACAACCGAACAGATCAGCCTGGCGAAAACCGAGCCTGCACCACGCCATGAGGGTGGTAAACTGTCCGTGAAGGAGAGACGGGAGCGGCTCTGGGCGGAGATCAAGTCGACGATCACGGTTGATGAGGCGGTCGCCGAGGCTGATCGTTGTGTCAAGTGCGGCACCACTTTCCTCAGCAAGAGGACCACACCGCTCCTGCTGCTGCGCCGTTTCACGCAGTTTGGGATCGGAGTTGTCCTGTTCAACAGTTATTTTTCGGTCTTCAGCACTAAGACCATATACGCCGGACCGTTGCGGAATATCTGTGTTCCCGGTCTGAATTGCCACGCCTGCCCGACCGCTACCATGGGCTGTCCGATCGGGATGATGCAGTATTTCGCCGCCACGCATCGTTTCCCCTGGTTCCTGATCGGATTTCTCGGTATAATCGGATTGATCTCGGGGAGGTTCACCTGCGGCTGGCTCTGTCCGTTCGGATTCGTGCAGGATATGGTTCATTCGTTCAAGAAGCTGAATATCCGAATCCCCAGGCCGTTGTACTACTTCAAATACGTGGTGCTGGTGACGTTGGTTTTCATAATTCCCTACCTTACATACGAGCACTGGTTCAGCAAGCTCTGTCCGTGCGGCGCGCTGATCGCCGCCATTCCCTGGGCGATCTGGAATCCGGTTCAACCACAGTTCGATACAACGGCTGTTCCGCTGGACGCAATCGGTTCGATGTACTGGATCAAGATCTGGATCCTGGGCGTCTTTCTCATGCTGTTTCTGTTCATCAAGCGTCCCTTCTGCCGCACGATCTGCCCGTTGGGCGCGATATATGCGCTGTTCAACAGGATCTCGCTGGTGTCCCTGAGGGTCAAGGAGAGTTGCACGAATTGCGGGCGTTGCCGGGAGCTGTGTCCGATGGATCTCGATTTCCGGACGGAGATCAACAGCGAGAACTGCATTAAGTGTTTCGACTGCACCCAGTGTGAGCATGTCGAATTCAGCTGGAACCTGCCGTGGGGAAGCGTGGCGGAGGCGTCCAGGTTGAGGGCTCCTCCGGTGGAAGGTGAAGCGATCGGCGGTCCGGTCACAACATCTCGGGGAAACCGCTGAACATAAATGATAAGAGAGTTACCGATGAAAGATGAGTCCACCGTGAACCGTGAGCTGTTTGCCAGGATACCTGCTGTCGATCAACTGTTACAGCTTCCCGCGGTAAAACAACTTTGCACGGTCAATCCGGAACAGTACGTAACCAACTGTGTCCGTCGGTCGATTGAAGAAGTGCGGCAGGCGATTAAGGACGGGGCTGTTGCGCAGGCGACGGATCTGCCCGGTGAGGACGAACTCGTCGAACGGATCGAGAATCTGGTTAGTGAGGGTCTGGGGCACAAGCTGATGCGCGCCGTCAACGGCGCGGGCGTGATCCTGCACACCGGGCTCGGCAGGGCGCCGCTGGCGCCGTCCGCTCAGGCGGCGCTGCAGGAAGCCACCGCCCGCTATTGCATCCTGGCGACCGAGCGCGGGTCCGGCAAGCGCGGCGACCGCAACCGTCACACCGCTGAAATGCTGCGTGAGATCACCGGTGCGGAGGATTCGCTGATTGTGAACAACAACTCGGCGGCGGTGATCCTGGCGCTGAACACGTTCGGCTTGGGCAGGGAGTCGATCGTATCCCGCGGTGAGCTGGTGGAGATCGGCGGCGCGTTCAGGGTTCCCGACGTGATGCAGCGCTCCGGCACGATTATGGTCGAGGTCGGCACGACGAATAAAACCCACCTGCGGGACTATCAAGCGGCGGTCACGGAGAACAGCGCGGTGCTGCTGAAGGTTCACACCTCGAACTACCGTATCGAAGGCTTTCACCAGGAAGTATCCATCAGGGAGCTTCGGCAATTGGCGGATGAAAAGGGTCTGACGATAATCCATGACATCGGCAGCGGGGCGATGATCGATCTGACGCGCTGGGGACTGAATTATGAACCGACCGTTCCGGAGGCGATCAGAGACGGCGCGGACGTGGTGTCGTTCTCGGGGGACAAGCTGTTGGGCGGGCCGCAGTGCGGCGTCATTATCGGGCGGAGGGAGATGATCGACAGGATGAAGCGCAATCCGCTGATGCGTGCCTTCCGCTGTGATAAGCTGATCAACTCTGCTCTCGATGGAACCCTGAAACTGTTCCTTGATCCCGACCGGCTCCCGGAAACTCACCCGATCTACCGGATGATGACCGAACCCTTCGAAACCGTCAATCGGCGCGCCCGAAGGATCGCGCGCCGGATTCGCGAGGTCTCGGGCGATCAGATCGAGGTAAGGGTCGAGGACGGAGTCACGGAAATGGGCTCCGGCGCCCTGCCGGCACGACCGATTGTCAGTCGTGTGGTCAGTCTGAAGGCTCGCAAGCTCAGCGCCGAACGGCTGGCGTTGAGTCTCAGGCTGTCCGATCCGCCGCTGTTTACTCGTATTGAAGAAGACCGGGTGATCATCGATGCCCGTACGATTGCTGACGATGAAGTCAGACTGATCGGCGGCATATTCGCCGGATGCACCGGTGACCGGTTCGATCCGAAGAAATGGTCGAACCGAGCCATGTCCGCCGCGCTGAAGCTCGATATCCGGGGAGATGACAAACTCCCGGCACTTGGATAGACTTTCCCAACCGGTTGACATGGACTGAATCTGAAAGTATATTTATAGAGGTCGACGGATGCCCGTATGAGGGCGACGTTTAATTCGGGAATGGATGGGTGCTGGTGTGCCCCGCGGACTTCAAATCCGTCTGGCGGGTACTAATACTATCCGCGGTGAGTTCGATTCTCACCCGTTCCCGCAAAAATCCGGTGCCGGGTGATATCGCCCGGCACCTGCTGTTTATGTCGGTTTTTCAGGCTCAAATGAAATCACTCCCTCACATAATAGCGCTTCTATTGCTGCCGCTGGTCTCTTCTTCATTATTAATCGCGCAGGTGGACAATCCCTTCACGCCCGACGAACACACCTGCGCTCTGTGGCACATGGATCAGAGTGAGCCGGACAGTCTCTGGGCGGTGACGTTCGGCGGGGAGGGTGTGGACATCTGTCGTCACGCGATAAACACATCGGACGGAGCCTTTGTCGCGGTCGGCAATACGACCTCGTTCGGTGACGGTGACAGGGACATCTGGGTGCAGAAGCTTGACGATGAAGGCGAAGCCGTCTGGTCGCACACCTACGGAGCGGAACTGGATGAATACTGCTATGATATTCTTGAGCTTGACAACGGCAATCTGGCGCTGGCGGGGTCTGTCGGCGAACACAACCGGGAGGATTTCCTGCTGCTTGTAATCAATCAGGACGGCGACAGCCTCTGGTCTGAGACCTACGGCGGCATGTCGAGCGAGATCTGCAACGTCATCATTGCCGACGACGGCGGTTTCCTGCTCGGGGGATCGACGCGGTCTTACGGCGAGGGCTTGACCGACATGTGGGTGGTCAAGGTTGACAGCTCCGGTGAGGTGCGGTGGGAGATCAGCGCGGGAGGCGACAGGACCGAGAGCTGTTACGACATTGTTAAGGCTGAAGACGGCGGTTATCTGTTGGGCGGTTACACGACATCCGGGATCAACGGCAGCGATGGCTGGTTGGTCAAGCTGGACGAGCGCGGGCATATTGACTGGGACAGGCGGTACGGCGGGATACACAGCGACCGGATCAAATCCTTGCTGCGATCGGAGGATGGTTACATCTGCGCCGGTTACAATTATGCCAATTTCTGGCTGTTTGAGATCGACGGTGACGGTGAAGTCATCTGGGATGAAGTATATGGCGGGATAGTCTATTACAACGTCTACGACTTGATCCGCACCGTGGATCATGGATATCTGCTCGCGGGAGCCTTTTACAATGACAACGGTGATTTTGATCTTGGCGTCATGAAGACCGCGTCGGAGGGCAGGCGCGCCTGGATGCGGAGCTTCGGCGGGGAGGAGGATGACCGGATATACAGTGTCGTTCAGACTGACGATTTCGGATACATGTTCTTTGGTTCGACCGAATCGTTCGGTGAAGGCGAGGAGGACTGGCTGATCATGCGGACCGCCGCCGACCTGATCGTTACCGGAGACGTTTCCGGAAACGCCAATCATTGCCGGATCGCGGGCGAAGCCGACACCACGGACGGCAGGTGGGGTGAAGCCTTGTACCTGATGCCCGATTCGTTCGGCTCAATCATTCTTGATGATAATGAAACCATCAGGCCGCGGCAGCTGACGGTTGAGGGCTGGTTTTTCATGTCCGATTCCGTCAGGCAGACCGGGGCTCTCGTTACGAAGCTCCTCGA
Organism: bacterium; assembly: GCA_025774605.1. Taxonomy (GTDB): domain Bacteria; phylum Electryoneota; class AABM5-125-24; order Hatepunaeales; family Hatepunaeaceae; genus JALGVR01. The sequence goes on from JALGVR010000094.1 coordinate 10,867, forward strand.
AGTCGAATACGCCAGTTATATGCTCTATGCGAGCAATGTCTCGAACGAGATCGGTTTCCTGATCAACACGGAGAACCGCGAATATGCGCTCGAATGCGACGCCGATCCCGGCGACAGCGCCTGGCATTACATCGCCGCCACTTATGACGGGCGTAACATGCGTCTGTTCTATGACGGGCTGCTCCGCGGCGAGCAGGAGGCTGAAGGGGCGTTGCTTTACGACGACGGCATGCTGGTAATCGGCTCAAACGATTACGTGCGGCATGGTGATTTCCAGTTCTACGGCAGGATCGATGAACTGCGCATTTCGGACGTTGTCCGCAGTTATCTTGAAGTGAACGATGATGGTCGGGAACGAATGACGCCGGCATCGTTAAGCCTGTCAGGGCCCCGACCCAACCCGGCCAACAGCGGCGTGACCCTGACGTTCGCCTTGAACCGCAACCTGCCTGTCCGGATCGAGGCTTTCGAGGAGATGGTTGGTTCAGTGCGGGCGGGCACTGTCTGAGTTGGGATGCCGCGGGTCTCCCTGGTGGGATTTACATGATCCGCTTCTGTTGTGGTGGTGAAGTTGAAATAATGAAGGTAGTTCTGATGAAATGATCCACGTATAATATTTCTTTTACCAGACCGCTTTTAGCGGTTGCGTACTTGAAACTCATCATATATTTTTCAAATTGCATTCACAAGCACCAATCTGGTAAACCGCACCTGCCTTGCCTGTTTTCCACCACTGATCATTTTGGTCCAAGATTAAAGTAGGGAGTAACTATGAATCAGTCTCGCTTGACTTTTGTAACACTAATGCTGACATGAGGTTTGATATGCGTTCCGCAGGTTTATGGAACGGTAACGGTCGAACCCGCGGGAATTGCTGTGGTCATGGAAAACGAGGGCGCCCTGACGGTCGAGATGACACTGACCAACAGTGGAGAGCACGATGTTGCATTCAGTATCGGCTTTGACTTGATCGTCGACGAGGAGGACCGCCGCGGTGGTCCGCACCGGGATGACCTGGGTGATGTTATTGAAACGTATGAGGTTGGTGACGGATTGTGGTACGGGCTGGGTTGGGATGGTTAACGGATGGTATCTGAGACATCAAGTGGCCCGGACGGCTCGCCGGACGGGTTACCATAACCATTGCGACCCCCCCTTTGTCCCCCCCTACTGGCGTAGGGGGGGAATGTTCTGTTCTTACTCCCCCTACCGGCTGCGTGGCCAGGACGGCTTGCCGGACGGATTACCATAACCATTACGCCCCCCCCT
>JALGVR010000095.1 GCA_025774605.1 bacterium
GCGGTCGGAATGACTATAAAGGGGAATTCGGCATTTCGCCATTAACAGGATCAGTTACCCCCCTTACCCCCCCCTACCGGCGTAGGGGGGGAATTTGAGTAGATTGCTAATGTTCACTATTAGTTGCACATCCTGATAATTCTTAATAATAATATAGAGCCAAAACTCAACCAAACTCACGGATTTGCCATGAACCGCAGGCTCAGCGCCGCTCTGATAATTATTCTCCTTCTTACCGTCAACGGTGAGGCTTTTTCATCGACCAGACCGGCGGGATTGAGTGGAAATCAGCCGGAATTCGCCCGGATCACCGGACAATCCGGAAGCGATATCCGGATCGTCTTCACGCCGCCGTCCTCAAGCGATTTGCTGTTCTCGCAAAGCAGTGCCGCCTCAATCTATGACCTCGAAGAGGGTTATACCTCGGCGGATGGTCGTCATCTGCCGGCGGTAACTTACTGGGTGGTCGTTCCGCCGCGGGACAAGGTCGAGCTTGAGATGGTTTCGCAGGAAGGTCGCCGTTTGTCAACCGATATTTCTGCCGCGGCAGATCCGTATATCGACAGTCAGGCGGTGACCCTTAATGCGGGCTCATTGGCTCAAGCCGACCCGCCGGACGCCGCGGTAACAGGGAAACCGGTGATCATGCGCGGCGTCAGGATGGTTCCCGTCACCGTTTATCCACTTCAACTGTCAGGGAATGAAGCCTTTGAAAACCGCCGCGTCACCGTCGACTTAAAGCTCGCGCACGGCGATGCCGAAAACCCGCGCCTGAGCTTGAGACCGATCCCGATGTCCGACAGGTTCGCCGATATCATCGATTCGTACACCCTCAATCCGCCTCACAATCTGACGCCCCGTCGCGATCCGGCTGCAACCGAGCTGGCGCGCATGCTGATAATGTATCCCGAAGCAATCGACAACGAAGAAAACGAAGGCGCGCTGGAATGGATCGACAACTTCGCCGACTGGAAGCGGCGCCAGGGGCTGATGGTTGACATCGAACCGATCGACGTCGAACACAACGACGCAGAGGACATCAAAGACGTCATCCGCGACTATTACGATCCCGACGAGGGGCCACCGCTCGAATTCCTGGTCATCATCGGCAATGAAGACATAAATGAGTTAGAGGACGCAAGATACGAGAATGACGTCGAACTGTTCTTCCCGACCTATCAGTTTGAAATAATTGGAGAAGATGATACAACGACCGGCTATTCGGACCATGAATACTCTACCCTCGAAGGCGATGACCTGGCGCCGGACATCATCGTCAGCCGCATCAAGGTTCCAACCTACACGCGTCTTATCGGCGCGCTGCAGCGTACGATCGAGTACGAAGTAAACCCTGATACGGATGATGAAGACTGGTTCGGCAGCGCACTGGTAGTCCTGGAGATCGATCCACAGGGCGGTTTACCGCCGGTTGATCTGTATGCGCTGGAGCATTGGGAAATGGCGCGCCTCGCCGCAAAAGGATACGATCCCATAGAACTGCTGACGGGAACGGCCGACCCGAACGCCGGAGATGCGGGCATACAGGATGAAATAAAGGACGTATTCGAGACGGGAGTGTCCGTCGCCCTGGCGGAAGGATACCTCTATGGCGCGGTACTGCTGGAGGAGGACAGCACGGACTGGGGGCAGTTTGAAGATCGAAATCTCGCCCATACCGGTCGCCGCAATCCGTTCATCATCGCAAACTTCCAGCGTTACGCCATACGCGTTGTATACCCCTTCTTCGCCTCGGCGCGGGAGGATTTCCTTAACGGTCCCGTTGCCGCGATGGGGATTGTCAGCGACCGCGGCGGGCATCGGATGATGACACCGATAATCGGCAGCGCCATAACCGCCATGACATTCGATGACGTTTTCATCCCGGGTTATCTTCAGCTAATCACCAAGATGCATCTGCTCAGCCTGATCCAGCGCGAAGACACACCAGCAACCTACATTGATGAGGTCAACGAAGCGGTGCGCATCCACTGGACACTTGGGGATCCGTCGGTTGACATTTTCTCCGAAAACCCGGTTGAACTGGCCGTTGAACACCCGGAAAGTTATACAGTCGGTGAAACCTCGGTAATCCTCCACGTGACCGACCGGAACGAGAACGACGTCGACGATGCGACCGTCTGCGTCCGCCAGGAGGACGGCATTCAATACGTGGCGTACAGCAACGCGGCGGGGATGGCGGTCTTCACCGTCCCGGAGGGACTGGCGGAGGGCGAGCTGTTGATCACCGCCTGCAAGCATAACTATAAACCATATCTCTCGAGTGAATTAATGGTGGAAGAAGCGCGGATCAATCTCGCGCTGGGAGACCACGGCTTCGACGATTCGGAATTAGGCGACGATGACGGCGAACTGCGCAACGGCGAACAGGCTGAATTGATCCTCTCCATAGCCAATGACGGCGAAGGCGACGCGGAGAACGTGACCGGTCGGTTGAGCTGCGACAGCGAATGGCTCTCGTTCGATCCGGCGGAGATCGAATTCGGCGACATACCATCGGGTGAAACGGTCGCCTTCGAAGGAGATGCGGCAATGGACATCGACCCGGCATGCCCCGGCGGCACAGTCCTTCGTATCCAGGTGGATCTTGAGGGTGATGACGATTTGACCGCGCAGGTCGCGTTCGAAATAACCACCGCAGGCCCGGTGCTGACGACCGCCGCGCACATGATCGATATCGATGAAAACTTCATCGTGGGCGGTGAAAACGCCGCGTTTGAACCCACTGTCGGCAACATCGGTGATCGCGGGGTTGCACCCTTCACCGCCACTCTCTCCAGTCCCGATGAGCGAATTACAATCACCCAGGCTCAGCGGAATTACGAAAGCATTGAACCCGACGGTGAAGCATCGCCGAATGAACCGTTCCGGCTGAACATAGACCCGCTGTTTCTGGTTGGTCAGGAGGCTCGGTTCGAGATGCACATCACGGCGGAGGACGGCTACGACACCACGCTGACCTTCAGCAAGATCGTTCCATCGCGTGAAGCCGGTGAACCGCTCGGACCGGACGATTACGGTTATGTATGCTTCGACAGCGAGGATTACCAATGGCAGGAAGCGCCCGTATATGACTGGCGGGAGATCAACTGGAACGCGGAGGAATGGGAGTTCAACGGCACGAAGATCGATTTTGAGGGGGACGAAACAGCATCGTGGAACGAGACAACGGTCATCGACCTGCCATTCGAATTCCGGTACTACGGCGAAGTCTTCGATCAGATCACTGTCGCCACCAACGGCTGGATCGCACCGGGAGCGCTGCCGGATACAGCCTTCGTCACGTCATTCAACCGACCGATCCCCGGGATGTCATCGCCTGACGGTCAGATCTGCGTCCTGTGGCAGAACCTGACCAATAACGGTCAAAGCGCCCAGTACAATGGTCTTTTCCATCATTTCATCGAGGATGAAGGCATCTTCGTAGTGGAATGGAGCCGGGTGATGGTCAGCCACCGCAGTGAAGGCGGTCAGGTCACCAACTACTCGATAAACTTCCAGATTCTGCTGCTGGATCCGGAAATATACCGGACCGAAACCGGCGACGGCGAGATCATATTCCAGTACAAGGATTTCCAGGCTGCCAACAGCGGCAGAGATCCCGAACATCAGTATTCCACGATAGGCATCCGCAACCTGACCGGTGACGGTGGCCTGCAATACGCCTACTGGAACGAATATGCCCCGCAGGCTTACCCGATCGAGAACGAATTCGCCATAAAGTTCACACCGACTGTGCTTAACGAATACGGCTCGGTGACCGGCAGGATCGTCAGATTCGAGGATGAGGAGGATGGCTTGGCGAATGCCGTCATCAGGGGATCCCGCCTGCCGCTAACGGTGTCCGACAACGATGGTCGCTTCAGGATCACCGCTCTGCGCGTCGGTCATTACACGGCAACCGTTTTGCTGAATGGATTTAACAGATCGTCGTTCGATTTCAACATTGCGGCCGACGAGGAGACCGATGTCGGGAATATACGTCTGACGCATCCCGAGTTCTCGTTTGGCACAACTCCCGATGATATATCCGAGCTCTCGCTGCGCCCGGACGGAACCGAGCTTCATGTCCGGCTCAACATCGCCAACAGCGGCAACGGTCCGCTGGAATACCGGGTCGGAATAGTTAATCAGGACAGCAGCGACCTGTCATACCGGAACATCCACAATATCAGCCTGACGCAACTGTTGAACGAACCGGATTGCTACGGCGGCGTCTTTGCCGATTCATTCTACATTCCAGGTACAAACGATGACGGGGAAAACGGCGACGGTCACCGAATCTACGTCGTTACACGGGATGGCGAGTACGTCCGCTCCTTCCAGCAGCCGATGTCGGGCGTCAGCGACAACGGCATGGTCAACCTCGCCTGGGACGGCAGATACCTGTGGGGAGCGATAGACGTCTGGCAAGGCGATCGCAAGCTGTTTATACGTTTCGATCTCCAGGGAAATTCCAATCTTACCATCGATAACCCGTTGGATAATTACTGGAATCCCTCCCTCGTGGTAAATCCCGAGAACGGTCATCTATTCATCGCCGATGCGGGAACCGGCGTGGTTGAAATCGATACATTGGGCAATATCGTCAACTCACCCATAGAACTGCACAGGACAGGAGAGGAAGTCCGCATTACAGGAATGGGTTGGAACGCCCTTGATCCCGACGGCATGAATTTGTATCTGCTCGAGATACGCGACCCGGAGGATCCCGCCCCGACATTATCCAAGGTGGACCTTGAAAGCGGCGAATGGCGGATTGTTACCGAACTTCGCCATAATGACTTCGCCAAGAGCTACCGCGGGCTTTCGGTAATGCACGATTACAGCTTTGAACGATCCGTACTCGCCTTATTCGAAGATTACAGGTTGAATAATCTCACCGACCTGGACAGCCTCCGTTTCTACGACCTCGGACCCAACCTGTCATTCCTCGAGGGCGGCGTGATATCGGACCGCTTTGGCATCATCGATACGGCCGGGCAGGCGCAAGCCGGACTGCTGATCAACGTCGACGGCTACCCGGAGGTTGACATCCCGTTCGGCATCACCATCACCCATAACGGCTCGCAGCCGGCGGCGTTCATTCCGGTAATTCTGCACGTCGACGAAGCGTCCGACATCGGCGACGGGGAGACGGTCGCTCCGGTCGAGTTCGGTATAAATTCCGTTTATCCCAATCCGTTCAACGCGCTGACACGGATCGAGTTCACGATTGACAAAGCCCTTCCGACCAGCTTGAAAGTATACGACGTCACCGGCCGGGAGGCGGCTGTTCTGTTTGAAGGAGTGCCCGAGACGGGACAGCACCGGTTGACGTGGGACGGCCGGTCAGTCTCGTCGGGAGTGTATTTCTTGAGGCTCCAATCGGCGGGCAGGGTATGGACGGCGAAGACGGCGGTCGTAAAATAGGGGGATCTACAGGGTGGCGGGGAGACCTGCCATTCAGGTTGTTAAATATTGCAGAAACAGTTACATCGTGTCATTCTGAACGAAGTGAAGAAATGGTTACATCATGTCATTCTGAACGAAGTGAAGAATCTGATGGTGATGACGTCTGAGATGCTTCACTGCGTTCAGCATGACAATACGCGTTCAGCATGATATTTAAACCTCAACCTGGCATTCAGCAGTAGAAACCGTTATACGCATCCCTCGAAACAACTACAACTGTTTCCTCTCCTCTATCAACTCGACCAATCTGACCAGGTCTTCATTCGAATAGAATTCGATTCGGATGATGCCCTTCCTGCCTTTCTTCTGGATGCTGATCTGCGTCCCGAGTACCCGGCGGATGCGATCGGCGTATTCCTGGATCACCGGGGGAATCTCAGCCGTAGTCTTTCGATTTCTATTCTTCCTGACGCCGATTTCGGCGCGAGCCGCATCTTCAGCCTGGCGCACCGATAGCCCTTCGTCCAGGATTCTCTTCCACAGCGCGCTTTGTCTCGCGGCGCCATGCACCGAGAGGATCGTCTTGGCGTGACCGACGGAAATCTCACCCCTTCGCAGCGAATCGAGGATCGGTTCCGGCAGCTCAAGCAGACGCAGCGTGTTGGCGACCGTGGCGCGCTCCTTGCCCACCCGGCTGGCGATCATCTCCTGGGTCAATCGCCATTTCTGCTGCAGCTTGCGGTACCCTTCAGCGAGTTCGACCGGATTCAGGTCATTGCGTTGGAGGTTTTCCACCAGTGACAGTTCGAGCATGTCGACATCGCCACCGACCTCAATTATACGAACCGGTATCGTCTTCAATCCGGCCTGTTCTGCGGCGCGCAGTCTCCTCTCGCCGGCGATCAACTGGTAGCCCGATCCCTCCCGGACGACCACCAGAGGTTGGATAATTCCCTTCGCCCTGATCGATGAAGCCAGATCCTCGAGATCGCCCGGCTTAAACAGCCGGCGCGGCTGGTGGGGATTCGGTGTAATATCCCGGAGCGGAACTTCCAGCAGACCGGATGGTTCAACCTCTTCTGCCGCATCCGGCAAAAGCGCTGAAAGCCCGCGCCCCAAACCTTTTGGTTTCAATTGCTGACCATTTATATCCCGGGAGAATCCGAGGGGTTAAAAAATTGAACCATTTTCGGTGTTACTTTGATGATCTTCCTATGCATTGCTTTGAGGTACTTCAGCGTCCTCAACGCCGGCTTCTGCAACCTCAGCTTCCTCAACCGTCTCGACTTCATCGATCGTCGTCTCGTCCGACTGCCTGACCATGCCGCCCTTCTCGAAGAATTCAGACATATTGAAACCGACCGATTTGAACAGATCATTCCACATCGGCAGCGCACCCAGCATTCCCGACATGAACCTGGCGGTATTGGGGATGCCGCCGCCGCCGCCTTGCCCAGCGCCTCGATGCAACCGCTCTCGTCAACAATGTCCTTGATGTTGACATTTATCAGGTTCAAGCCGATCTTGGTCAGTTCGGTGCCTACACCGATTCGAACGTTCTCGAGGAACTTCTCGCGGTCGGATATGATCTCCTCGATGTCCATCGTGGCGATGACGGCACGGAGTTGACCGATGATGATGTTCTCAGCCGTCTCCTCGATCTGGATCTTCTTGAATCCCAGCAGTCTTATCGCCGCATTGAGCATGACGCCCTCCTGGGCGGAGATCGCCGCAGTGAAGATGGAAGGCACATGAATACGGATGTTCTGCCGCCATAATTAGTACCTACTTGCATATATAACCGTTATTAAAAAAGTCACAATTTTGTCATTCCCGCGAAGGCGGGAATCCAGATAAGCATTTGATATTACGTAAGTTGCCTGGATTCCCGTGGATTCCCGCCTTCGCGGGAATGACAGCATCTTTCATACGCTTTTTTACTCAAGTAGGTATTAGTACAAATCAGATCCTGATCTTACGTACCCAGTCTTTCCGTTCTGTTAACCAATAATATATTGCCATCGATGATTTCCGATACCTTAACGGTCGCACCGGTCGGAATCGCCTCGCCATCGGTCATGACATTCTGTTCCCGGGTAACACCCTGCATCACCAGTTGAACGACCCCATGCCGCTTCTCTTCTCCGGCACCCTGATGTAAACCGTACCGACCTTGCCGATCGCACTGCCGATCCTGATGTTGCCGCTCTCGGTCAGCCGGCTGAACATATAGAAGATCCAACCGATGACAAGCGTGGTCAGCAGACCAGCCACAACCGCCACGGGAATGGATATCCAGGTTGGAGCCCCTGACTTGGAGCACGCCAGCCCCACCCAGCCGAACATCATCATGAAGTAGATCAGGTTCCGGACGCTGAAGAATGTGAAGTGATCGAGAAAGCCGCCGGCATCATGAATTCCGGCGACCAGGTCAACGCCGCCGTGGTCAATGTCATGATCCGCTCCTGCCCCCAGCAACTCCAGCAACAACTGGAAAACCGTCAGCAGGGTGAAGGGAAGCGCCAGTCCGACAAAGATCTTCTCCAGCGTCGTCAGATGTACCCACCATTCAGTCATGAAGACGCCCCCTCCTCATAGTGATTGCCGAAAACTCCCTGTCCGGACTGGTATCCGATTGGGCTGTCAACGCAGGGACTCGAATGCAACTGAAATATAACGAGTTACAGATCTGATGCGCCACGTGGGGTTCTGATCGCAAGGCAAAGCTTAGGGCTGTTGTACAGAATTCATTTCAAAGTAAGAAGAGTTGACTGGGTTGTCAAGTTCATACTGCTTGATTGTCCTCATGGAAACCGTTTATCCTGGAACTTGACGGGATTCATCTTCCTTCAGCCGATACAGCGAAGTCTCCATGGACAAACCGGGTCGATGTGTCAACGCCCTGGATCGGCACTTTCAGGCATACCGTAAATCCGGCAAGCGAATGCCCTTTGCGAATGTTGCAGGGGGGTGATGAAGTGTTATCTTGATTGGCAGACGCGGTCTCGGCTCTCCGTTGTCCTGTCAGCGCAGCATTTTACAAGTTATGCTTACGTAAATGGCCTGAAACACGGGTAACTTATTGCCCGTGCCGCACGCCGTCCAGGCTTCAAATTCAAGCCATGCATTACCCGGCGGAGAATTTCCCTATTTCACCAACGCCACCTTGGCCGTTTCAATTCTGCCGGCGGACTCCAGCCGCACCAGGTACAGCCCCGACGGCAGGCGACCGGCGTTCCACACCACCTGATGATTTCCGACCGCCGGACAATCGTCGAACAGTGCGGCTACGAACCGTCCACCAAGATCGTATACGCTTAAGGTGGCGCGCTCGGGTCGGTCAATGCCGAAACGCACCGTCGTCATGGCATTGAAGGGACTCGGGTAGATGCTCTGCAAACCGAATTCGACCGGTGCCGGAAGATTGAGATCAACACCGTTCGGCACGAAATTGAGCGTGAACCGTTCGCTGGAAGGGACGCGATCTTCACCCGAAAGCGCATCCACCCGCCAGATCAACGACCACTGCTGCTCAATTGACAGGTCCAGGCTGTCGGCAAGCTCAATGATATCCGCGGTCAACGCGGTGGTATCAGAAGCCACGCAGGCCGAATCGCCGCCGGCGATGAACCATACTTCGTATGAAACCTCGTCGTCGATGTTTTCGTCGATTGATTCGTCCCAGATAAATGTCACCTCGGTGGAATCGTTGGCGTTCATCACCGCGCCGTCCTCCGGATGGATGAGATCAAACGGCAAGGGCGGCACAGGACCGATAACCTGCATCGACACGTCGATAACGCTCTGCTGGCCTTCCGCATTGTGATCGAAGACCAGGAATCCCTCGAAGAGCACCTCGGGAAGCCCGGCGGTGTTCAACAGCATGCTGAAATCCTGAATCCGCCCGGCGTCGATCCTGCCGTGATCCGGTTCCCGCCGCTCCTCACCCTCGCCGACAAACACCCGGAACCAGTCGCGCCTGGCGTCGAGCTGCCACATGTCGACCCGGTCATGGGCGCCGTCGTTGGCGATTGCCATGAACACCCAACTGTAAACGTCAAACTGGTTGGTGATAAACACTCCGCTCGCATTACCTTCAACCGCCTGCCCGAGGTTTATCACAAAGACAGTATCGCCGTTGTCGGGATTCATCTTGTAGACGGACTGTCTGCCTTGCGGAGGATTGATGAAAATGTAGAGGGGATAACCATCAGGATCATCGGGCCAGTAGGCGAGTCCATAGATGCGGAAGCCTTCTCGATCAAGATGTGCAACCTCTTCGCCGTCACGGCTCATTCCGGTGATACCCTGTGTTATTCCGGATATCCAGAGTATTTCCCGGTCGGAATCCCACGCCAGCGCCTGGTTGGGACGATAAGGTCCGGGAAAGATCGCTTCCAGGTCCCCCTCCGGCGTGATGCCGTAAATATGTGTTGATCCCGACCCCCAGATCAGCTCGCCATCCCAGGCAAGGTCCTTCATCCCGTAATTGCCGGCCAGAGTATCCGGTTGCGGGAAGGTATCCACCAACACCCCCTCATGGTTCAAGACGTAGATCACATTCGGTTCGTCATTGCGTCCGTACCTGTTTGCGCCGGCGAGGTAGAAACAGCTGTCCAGGAAAACGACCCCTTCAATGCGCGAATCATTCAGGGAATCGCCCACAAAATGAGACAGGCGCAAATCCCACGGATCAGCTTCGGCGCTATCCGGCAGCCTCCTGGTCAACGACCAGTCCAGAGGTCCGTTGCCGTGGTTGACGACATTGAAATTAAGCTCCAGCTGGTGATCGGGATCGATTCTCGCACTCAACCGACCCGTCGAGGCAAGAAACTCGGGATGCAGAAGGTCGAAGTTCAGCATCAGTGTATCGCCGTCAACGAGGATCGTATCCGCATAAGTAGAATCGTTGTAGGCGACTTTTCCGGCGGTTATATCAAACCGCCGTTCAGCCAGGGCTTCGTTGATATACCAGTATCCGTGCTCATCCGTCATCGCCGTGTAGCCATAACTGGTCATCACCGACGCATCCGCAACCGAATCGCCGGTTGCGGCGTCGGTCACATAGCCGTGCAGAAAGCCGGAACGGAAGTTCTGAGACGATGTGGCGAACAGGATCGCCCGCCGGTTTGTCAAAGGTTCGGAGGTCACCGGACGGACATTGTTGAACGAATAGTTGATGCCGCCGCCGTCGGGCCCGGAGATCCCCACCGAGGCGTAGGGCGTGTTGTTGACCCATGCCTGATCGCCGCCGCGGATGTTGGGAACATCCCTGATCGACTTGTACTGGAAAAGTATCTGCGGATCGCCGGTCTCCGAGATCCAGTAGCGTCTGTCGTAGATTACAACTTCGAACGTCAAATCGGTGTCGCCTCCGCCCGAAGCATGCCTCATCCGGTACCACTCGATGATGAACCTGTGCGCCTCATCGTCGTTGAAATAGTAGACGCCGGAGAAGTCATGCAGGCGCAGATCGTCCCAGAAAGGCGCCGCCATTCCCACGCCGCCCGCCAGGGCTCGATCCATGGGCCAGTTCTGATGGTTGTTTATGCGCGGCTGGTCGCCGAAGCTGATAAAGCCGTTGGAGGTGATGGAGACCCGATCGTATTCATAACCGTAGAACTGGGTCGGGAAGCCGAGCTCGATCACCGCGGTTTCGCCGATATCGTGCGGTGAATCGCCGTCGAAATCAAGCGCTATCCCGTCAAAATCGCGGTTGCCGTCGCGCCGGCTGATCTCGATCCAATCGTATTCAGGCGCCATCGGCCAGTCGGTGTCGGTGTCATCGTAACAGACATAACCGTAGCTGTCGGGTCCCTGCGGTGTGAACCGTCCCGGTTCCCGGACCTGCAGCTCGAAGAAGGCGGTGTCAACCACCTCCTCACCCACGCTTAATATCAGAAGCATCTCGGCCTTCAATCCCGGCACAACCAGCGCATTGCCCGCCACACGAAACAGGTCGCCCTCTATCCTGGCATCCTCCCCGGGTTCGATCTCGGGATAATCGGCAAATTCACGTACCGGTTGAACCGCCATCCCCCTGGACGTTATCCGGGCGGTGAACTCCGGCATGGTCACACCGCCGACGTTCTCCAGCTCAACGTCAAGGTCGTTGGCGCCGACGTCCATAACACCAGATCCGACAACCCGCTTAACCTCGATGTTGGGAGCCGCGGGAGATAATTCAATCGCCGACCTCCACGTCAGTTCATCGAGCGAGAACTCGACCAGCAACCTCGGTCGGGTTACCGGTCTGCTTGCGCCGTCGGGACAGGCAGGGGATATGCTCAGTGTCACCTCGCCTTCACCCTCGGCGGAATGTCCGGCGGGAATCTCATCAAAGACGATCTCATCACCCTCAACGGACACCCACGGCGACAGACTGGTCACCTGCGCCGACACGTTGCGCGCCGCCGCCTCGTCGCCCGTGTTCGCCGCGCTGATTCGAAGCGTGAACCGCTCGCCGGGATTGACATCCTCGTCGCCGTTACCCTCGGCTTCGGTCAGGGTGAAATCATCGAGCTCTATCGCCAGGTCGGGCGTCTCGATCGTGAACTCATCGAAATGCGGCCTGATATCCCGTCCGGTCACGGTTATATATAAACCTGTACCGCGCACAAGTTCAATGTCATCTCCCAAAACAAAGCGCACAATTCCATTGACGTCGCTCTTGCGGGTGATCATCAGCATATCGTCGTAACCGGCGTATTCATCTTCATCGTAGTCCGGCATGTCCCCCGGCGCGTAAAGCGTGACCTGCGCTCCCTCGACTGCAACTGTATCCACGTCCGCGTCGTGAACGCGGACTTCGATCAGCCTGGTCCGGGGAGTGATCGTCTGAGTCACATCCGTATCGACCAGCCGGGGTACGCCGATCCATGGTTGCACGCCCGGATCGCCGTAGACGTCGAAGTCGGTTCTGGCGTACCGGCTCTGGTTGTTCCGGGGAATGTACATCAATGGACCGAGCAGCGCCTGCAGTCTCGACCAGCCAAGCGAGAGGTCGTTTATCAGCATTCCGTTGACGCATTCAACCCAGACGGTCGTCATGTCCATGGTCACCGGACCACCCCAGCCGCAGGTTGTGGCGACCGCGCCGCGCAGGTGGTTCGGTCCCGCCTGGTCGCTGCGCATGATGCTCCAGGCGGGCCATTCGCCGTGACCGCTGGCGACGATCCGAATCGGGAAGACGACGTTGTCCCGAACCCCCTGGAAGCCGTCACGCCAGAAATAGTTCTCGGCGCGTCCGAGGTGAATATTGGAACCGTCGTTGAACAGGTCGCGCTCGAATGGACCTACCCTGTCTCCATGTCGATCGTAACGATAGTCCTCATAAAACCTCACATCCTCGAATCCCTTGTGCTGCAATAACTCTTCAGCCCACCTGACGTTGGAGTGAATGGTGATATGCCAGGCTCTGCCCTCGACGTTTCCCCAATGCTGCGAGAAGACGCCGCCGCGGGTGAACCAATCGGTGTTCTCCATGTAGGGCTCGGCTTCATAGGCAAGCGTCCGCCCGAGGAACAATCCCAGTGTATTGGCGCTGCCGGCGCACCAGCGGGAGATGCCGACGTCGGGGTTATCGTCGTTTCCCTCCAGGAGCGCATATCGGTAGTCGGCATGAGGAGGACTTACCCATACGCTGGTTCCCGGCTCCGCGGCGAGCTGCCACCCGGGTGAACCACTGCCCTGGCGGTAACCGGCCCTGTCCCCCACCAGCAGTATCTCATCGAACGGATCCACGCCGGCATCGAGATATTCATCGTAGCGCTCTCTGATGCCGTTCCTGACTGCGTTCGTGTTGGTCGCCTGTCCACCGGACAAGCTCAGTATGTCAACCTTCCAGCCCGACTTGCGGCGCCACTCGATGAAGTCGCCGATGTATTCCAGGCAGTTCTCATGCGTCACGATCAGATAATGCCCGACGTAATCCGGTTCGCGGTCCCGGTCGGGATCGTCCCTTCCGACCTGGTCGCCGTTTATCGCCAGCGCACTCATGAGCTTAAGCAGTTTCGGACTGCGGTTGCGACGGATCGGAACCCGCACGGGATTGACCGGATCCGCATCAGTGAACCGGAGCTCGGTCTCGATATGATCCCGCACCAGGAAACTGTTGTCGGTTCTGTCATACTGCACGGGATACGTGGTCACGGCAACCAGCCTGACGCCCCGGACGACGATCGGCGCGCTCATCCGGGCGATCTCCGGCGGATACAGGTTCCGGTTCCGCGCATCAGAAAAGCTGAAGGTCGCCGGATAGTTTTCATCCTCACAGATCAACGGCCGGCGCCCGGACCGGATACGACGCGGCTCATCCGCCTGAACCACCAGCTCGATCCCCGCATCGGGCGGAACAACCACCAGGCGGGTTACCGCCGGCAGAATCGGCAGACCGTCCTCATAGGTGAATCCTTCGCCCTCGATCGAGAAATGATCGAACATCTCGTCACCAACGACGTCCTGCTGTATGGATAGACCGCAGAGCTCGAAATCGATACTTAAGCCCTGATCGCTGGAGGCGTTGAGAGTGGTCCCGGGGAAGTCACCAGTGGTTGGACCGGAATGGACAACATGAAATGAAGCTGAAAAAAAGATCAGGGTCAGTGCAAAGCTGAATGTTCGAAGCATTTAATTCCTCTGTTTCAATCACCGCGCTGTTATTTCGGGAGGCAGCTTACAGTTGTATCTCCACATGTCATTGTGAACGAAGTCGCACCATTCTGAACGAAGCCGTGTCATTCTGAACGATATCATGTCATTCTGAACGAAGTGAAGAATCTCATCCCCTTCCATCAAGAAGACCCTTCACTGCGTTCAGGGTGACATGACATCGTTCAGGATGACAATACAACCGTAAAGCGTCCCCAAGATATTCCGTGGCGCGGTTTTTGCCTTTAGGCGTTTGAATCATCTCCCCTCAAAAAGGACTTCAACACCCTGAATCGGGGAGATGGTGTAAATATACGGATATTTATGGTCGTGCAACTACCATGCCCATTATAAAATCCTGAACAATCTACAAATATTATACGAATGATTCAACATGCACTGCAGGAATTGCACACACTCGTTACATTTGGTGATCGATTTGTAAATGCAGTTGAACCTGACGGCGGGGCTCAAGGACGACTTGGACTGAAAGAGCGGACATCATATCAGGCTTGACAAATCTCATTAAATTCAGTATATTAAGTGAATATGTAAAAATGGGAAAGCAGCTTAATCAGTAAGGCTAAAACAATGAGTTACTACAACTTGCGCCTTTCGATGATGCTGATCCTGTCACTAACGGCAGTCAGCACTGCGGCAAACCAACCGACGTTTGGCACGGTCACCCCCGGTTTAAGATCGACCGATCCCCGGGCTGAGATTACCGCTTCGGACAATCAATCGCTTACCATCGGCTTCGAACTGAACGACCTCCGGATCGAAGGCATTGTCAAAGACGGTCGGAACTTCGATTCCTATTCCATCCCCGGAGAGGGCATCACATACGATTACGGCAAGCCGATACTGCCTGCAGTCAGCAGGTTCGTTGTCGTCCCGCCTTATAGCGGTCTGGAACTGGCCGTCGATGCAGACCCTCCCCGCCGCGTGCTGGCCGACAATCCACCGGTGATCTGCAGTGATGAAGATATCACCGCTTCAGTCTTTATGGACGTACCCGACAATGCCGTCTACCCCCCGATAATTGCCGAGATGAGTGAACCGACAATAATCCGGGGCGTGAGGCTGGTCAAGATTACGACATATCCTGTTCAATACGATCCTTCCACTCAGGAATACCTGCTGAGGGATCACATTCGCGCCGATGTGAGGTTCACCGATGACGAGCCGGTCAATCCGGTCACCCATCCGAGACTTCACTACGCGAGTCCACACTTTCTCAAGTACATGGAGAATTTCGCCATAAACGGCGATCAGGTGAGGCGCGACCAGTCGCTCGACGTCGACCCGCCCTACGTCGGGCATTATGCGATAGCCACGCGCGATAACTGCCTGCAATATATCCGGCCGTTCATCGAGTGGCGGCGAAAGAGCGGATACAAGGTTGACATACTTAACTTCAGCGTTGGTGATGCGGCGAATTCCAACCGTGTCAAGAATGCCATTCAAGACCTTTACGACAGTTATGTCGATGATGGAGAGGCTCCGTTCGAATATCTCCTGTTGGTCGGCGATCGTAACGTGTACAGCCATCAGCCGGGCGTGGGTTGGGTACTCGACGCCCCCGCCGGTAATTCCGTGTGGCCAGGTGGAGCGCGACATGCGGATTATCTATATGGAACGCTCGATGGAAACGACTCCCATCCCGACGTGGCTATCGGACGCTGGTGGGTCGGCAGCAGGGCGACCTGCGAGCTCGCCGTCGGCAGGACGCTGATGTACGAAGCCACACCCTGGATGGAGGACACCGACTGGTTCAACCGCGCCGGCGCCTATTCACAGCACTGGGGCAACAGCGCCTCTTCAGCCTGGCATATCACCATTCACACCAACGTCAGGTGGGGATATGAAGTGCTGGATCACCTGGGCTACGAGGATATAACTTTTTACGAGAACTACGATTGGGACCGTACCGGCGCAGTAATCGGTCCCGAGCTGCGCGACTGGTTCAACGAGGGCTTGAGCGTAATGATCGGCCGGGCTGAAGTATACTACTGGCAGAGCACTTTCCAGGGGGTGCAGCGGAATCACGTTTTCCCGATCAACATCTGCGTCAGCGGTCACGGCGAGTGGGCTTGCGAGACCATGACCCGCAACGGATCCGGCAATGACCTGAAGGGACCGGTCAACATGACCTGCGGCTGGGGCTGGCCGGCGACCACTCCGAGCAGTGCGGTCTGGTTGGAGATGGTCAACGCCTGCCTGCTCAAGGACCTGCCCATGGGCTGGGCTTACACGATCGGCATCACCGCCTTTGAAGGGTACATGCAGAATTACCAAATGCGCAACCAGCCGATCTACACGCACATGAAGACCGACATCAACCATTTCGGCGACCCCGGCATCCAGCCCTGGATCGGTGTGCCGAGGCTGGTTGAAGCGGAATTTACCGAAACCGCCAATTCCGACACGCGCCTGATCGACGTACACGTGTTCGATGCCGATGACCACGATGTCGACGTCCCGGACGCCCAGGTCACGCTTTACGCACCGGGGGATATGCCGGACGGTGGTGGTGATAATTACGCTGAATACGATGATATGTACATGCAGACGCGGCGCAGCGATGAGGATGGGAACGTTCATTTCGTCATCGAGGATACCGAACTTGAACAGGGAACCAACATCTATATAACCGTAACCGGCAGGGATATACGACCCTACTTCGGTGAGATCGAAATCGAGCAACCCCGAATTGCCATCGAGCTCTCCGATTATGATCTCAACGAGGTTGAGGGTAACGATGACGGCGATATCAACCCGGGAGAGACCATTTCCCTGAGGCTCACCGCCGCCAATGTCGGGAACAGAGAGGACGCGGCTGACGTCACCGCCACCGTGACCAGCCTCTCGCCCTGGATCGAGGTCGAGGGTGATCCGATTTCGTTCGGCGACATCAATCACGGTGAAGAGGCGGAGGGGGAAACCGCTGTCAATCTGGTTGTCTCGCCTGTATGCCCGGACGGCGCCAGCCGCCCGGTCACACGTCCCGAACTGCTGATTACATTCAGCAGCGGCGAGACCAACTGGACTTCGGCAATCAAGTTAACGGCGGTGGCGCCGAATTTCGAAGTCCAGAGGATCATAGGCGGGAACATCATCCAGGTCGGACCGAACGACATCGACATCGAGATCAAGAACGTCGGCGGCATGGACAGTCCGGCGTTAACGGCGGATCTGGTCACGCTCGGCATGGGCGCCAGTGTCGCCATCGGTGAATCGCATTACGACGCCATCCGCTCCGGCAGATCGGCGCGCCTGGACGGGAACGACTTCAGGGTAGCCGGCAACCGGATCGTCGTCCCGGGATCACTGCACGAAATGATGCTCATACTATCGTCCGAAGCCGGTTTCGTCGACACGGCATGGTTCCAGGTGCAGGTGCGCGAACCGATCGACAACGGTCCCATCGGTCCCGACCCGTACGGCTATATCTGCTTCGACGATAGCGACGACGACTGGGACATCTCGCCGGATTACAACTGGGTGGAGATCTGTCCCAGAGCCGATTGGGAATTCCGCGGCACGGAGATGGACTTCACCGGACACTCCGATCACGATATCGGCGAGGCGCTTGTCGTGGAGCTCGGTTTCACCACCATATTCTATGGGCACGAGTACGACCGGATTACGGTCGGCTCAAACGGATTTATCGCCATGGGGGATCATTCCGGCGACGGTGAACATCCGGTTACCAACTTCCAGAATTGGCCCATGGATCGAGCCATAGGGGGCGGCGTCGGCATGATCGCCCCACTCTGGGACAACCTCAGGTTGAGTGACGGCGGAATCTACTATTACCGCGATGAGGAAAACGCCCGTTTCATCGTCGAATGGTATCGGCTCCGGCACGCCAGCGGCGGTGACAGGGATCTGATCTTCCAGGTGATACTGTACGACAGCGACGTCTGGATCACCGAGTCCGGCGACCAGAACATTCTGATACAATACCAGAGTGTCGGTAACGTGCGCGGTCAGATAAACAACGAACAGCAGGGCAACGCGCCCTACCAGATCGCCTACGCGTCCGTGGGTATATCCGGACCAAACGGAAGCGGTTTAAGTTATTCGTTCGGAAATGAATACCCCACCGGCGCCGCTCCACTGCAGAACCGCAGAGCCCTCCTGTTTTCCACGTCTCCGCAGTATAAATCAGGCACCCTGTTCGGCAGGGTTATCGACGCCGCAAACGATGAACCGATCGAGGGCGCTTCCGTATATACCGAACATGGCTTTATTGCGACCACCGACGAGAACGGTGAATGGCGCATCAACGACGCCCTCGCCGAAGTGCCGTTCAATATAACCGCTTCACTGCTGGGGTATAACGATTCCACCCTCTGTGACCTCGAGGTCGAAGAAGATGGTGAGCTCGAGATTAATTTCGCCCTGCTGCATCCCGAATTCGATCCGTCCACGAGATCCATCTCACGCATACTGGACCCGGAACGACAGACCGAGGTCGACTTCACCCTAACCAACCCGGGCAACGGCCGGGCAACGGCCCGCTCTACTGGTCGATGCAGAGAAAACTGCCGCGCGGCGCCGACGCCGACCCCTGGGAATTCCGCCTCAACTATCAGGTCGGCGAGCTGCTGAACGACACGCGCATCGAGGGAATCGTCTTCGCCGACAGCCTGTTCTACATCGCCGGCGCCAACCGCATGGGGCGCGTTGACGAGCCGGACGTGATCTACATCCTCAACAGGGACGGCGAACTGCTGGACACACTGCCCCAGCCGGACACGCTGAGCGGCTCCTACGGCATGAGGGATCTCGCCTGGGACGGGAATCTCATCTGGGGCTCCGGCTGCGGCATCATCGCCGGCATGAACCGCGAGGGGGAGGTCGAGGCAATCTTTGAGGGTCCCTACCGCACCAACTACGCGCTGGCGTGGGATCCCGACCGCGAAGCGCTCTGGGTATCGAACATCACCCAGGGGATAACCGCCGTCGA
>JALGVR010000171.1 GCA_025774605.1 bacterium
TCAGGTATGGCATCGCTGGGCTGACAAGGAGGAACGGTATCGTCAACGTTCGGTGGACCTGATTGTCAATAAGGAATCGCGGCTGGTTTTCAAACAGCGCAGCCTCATTATCAGTGAAATACGGAGATTCTTCGAGGGTGAAAAGCGGTTCATCGAGGTGGAGACGCCGGCTCTGCAGACGCTCTATGGAGGCGCGACGGCACGCCCGTTCACCACTCATCATCAGGCTTTGGACAGAGACCTCTATCTGCGGATCGCCGATGAGCTCTACCTGAAAAGACTTGTCGCCGGAGGATTCACCCGTGTTTACGAGATCGCCAAGGACTTCCGCAACGAGGGCATCGACCGCTTCCATTCGCCGGAATTCAGCATGCTCGAATGTTATACGGCGTACGAGGACTACACATTCTGCATGGAGATCATGGAGCAGTTGATTCCCCGGCTGGCTGATCAGGTGCTTGAGACAAGGGATGTCGAGTGGGGTGGTCATAGGATAAACCTTGATCCGCCGTTTCAGCGCCGCGACATGTCCGAGCTCGTCCATGAAAAAACCGGCATAAGGATCACCGGTCGCCAGCGGGACATACTGGCTGAAGAAGTCGCGGCTCTGGGGATCGAAGTTGATCCGGACTGGGGAGTCGGCAAGTTGATCGACACCGTATTCTCAGAGAAGGTCGAACCGGACCTGATCCAGCCGACTTTCGTGATGGATTACCCGGTGGAGCTGTCACCTCTTGCCAAGCCTCATCGGGACAAACCCGGATTGGTCGAACGGTTCGAACTCTTCATCGGGGGGCATGAGATCGCCAACTCGTTCAGCGAGCTCAACGACCCCATCGAACAGAGGCTGCGGCTGGAGGAGCAGGCTCGCCTGCGCGCCGCCGGCGACGAAGAGGCATCTCCGGTCGATGAGGACTTCCTGCAGTCGCTGGAAATCGGCATGCCGCCCACCGCCGGTTTGGGTGTCGGCATCGACCGGCTGGTGATGATCCTGACCGGGTGTGAATCAATCCGGGACGTCATCCTCTTCCCCACTCTAAGAGATCGAGCCGAGCATAAATGAACTACGAACTCTTCATAGCCAACCGCTATCTGCGATCAAAGCGGCGCACCGGCTTCATATCGCTGATAACGTACATTTCAGCGGGCGGGATTATGATCGGCGTCGCCGCGCTGGTTATCGTGATGTCGGTCATGAACGGATTTGAGTCTGAAGTGCGCGACCGGATAATCGGTCAGGACGCGCATCTGAAGGTCACCCTGTTTCACGAGGAACCGATGCGCGACTGGCGGGCGTCTGAAGGTAAATTGAAGAACCTGCGTCATGTGACAGGCACATCCCCATACATCCAGGGCAAGGGTATGTTGCGGAGAGGCAGGGCGATCGAAGGTGCGATCATCAAGGGCATTGATGAAGCAACCGTGGGGCAGGTCGGAGAGTTGCCGGATGAGATCGTTGCCGGATCGTTGTCTCTAAGGGCGGTATATCCGGTCAAGCCGGTTTACTCGGATTCACTGACCGGTCGTTTGAAGGACTCCCTCTCCACGACACCCCCGGAAACCGGCGCCAAACCGATGCCGGGCATTGTCCTGGGAAGACAGCTCTCGTTCCGGCTTGGTGTGGCTGTCGGCGACTGCGTGATTGCGGTCAGTCCTTCGAGTCTGGCGGGGATGCTGTCGGCGCCGAAGCTCAAGCGGTTCGTGGTGTCAGGCGTGTTCGAGACCGGCATCTACGAGTACGACGACGCCTTCAGTTTTATCTCGATCGAGTCCGCGCAGGAACTGTTTGACCTGCCGGATGCGGTGACCGGCATCGAACTCAAGCTGGACGATCTCGAGCGCGCCGAACTGGTTAAAAAGATGATCGAACAGGATTTGGGTTACCCCTATTACGCCCGCACCTGGTTTGACATGCACCGCACGCTGTTTCACTGGATGAAGCTCGAGAAGTGGCTGTACCTGATCCTGTTGTCGTTGATTATACTGGTGGCGGCGTTCAACATCGTCTCCAGTCAGATCATGATGGTGCTGGAGAAGAAGCGGGAAATCGGGATACTGAAGGCAATCGGCGCAACGCGACGGGAAATCATGCGGATATTTCTTTACGAAGGTTTGATCGTGGGGGGGGTCGGCACGCTTTTCGGGTTGATAATCGGCTGGGCGTTATGCTGGGCGCAGCAGACGTACAAGTTCTTCTCGCTGCCCGGTGATGTTTACCTGTTGAACTATTTCCCGGTCAGGATGCAGGCAACTGATTTCATAATCATATCGATAGTATCCCTGGTGTTGACGCTGTTGGCGACGGTTTATCCCGCCAGCCGCGCCGGCACGCTTGACCCGGTTGAGGCGATCAGGTATGAGTGACTTCCCCTTCCCCCCTTACGGCAGTAGGGGGGGACTAAGGGGGGGTTACCTTATTCCAAGCGTTCCTCTCCCCCCCTGCTATTGCAGGGGGGGATAAAGGGGGGGGTACATTATTATATGCAAACCCGTCCCAGATTGCCACACCGACCGCCAGCGTCATTGCAAGCGAAGCGAAGCAATCTAAATAGAAGTAACGTAGCCCGGATTCCTCGAATCCGGGGTTGTATCCGAGTTAAAACTTGCCGTCGGTGGGATTCAGGGAGACAGACAGGGATGACTGTCCCGCCAAAATCCATGATGCCTGAACAGGTCATCCCCGCGCACGCGGGGATCCAGTTTCGGTTCGGTCTGGGTGAAGTTGAACGGTTACGTCATCCCCGCGCACGCGGGGAACCAGAATCGAATCATCAATAGCGTATTATGAAAAACTTCTACGTATACATACTCGCAAGTAATAGAAATGGAACCCTATACGTCGG
>JALGVR010000096.1 GCA_025774605.1 bacterium
GGAATCCAGGCAACTTACGTAATATCAAATGCTTATCTGGATTCCCGCCTTCGCGGGAATGACAAAATTGTGACTTTTTTAATAACGGTTATATATGCAAGTAGGTAGTAGTGTTCTGTTCCCGCAAATGCCTGTAGTGCGTAGGAGCCGGCTTGCGGAGCCCGAACTCAATGGGCTCGATAAATCGGCGCCCCTACGCGGCATTGATTTGCTCTCTATGTACTCAAGGAACTGAACAACGGCAATAACGATTATTAACCAATAAACTCGGATTTATTATGAGCGAAGCACTCGCCATTCACACCGAGTCGTTGAGCAAACGTTACAAACCGGGACTGACCAAGAAGCCGATCGACGCGGTGGTGGACCTGAATCTCGACGTCAACGAGGGCGAGATATTCGCCTTCATCGGGCTGAACGGCGCCGGCAAGACCACCACCATCAAACTGCTGCTTGACCACGCCCGCCCCACCGCCGGCAGGGCGTTACTGTTCGGCAGGGACGCTCACGATCCGAAGTCCCGTACCCGGGTGGGTTATCTGCCCGACCTGCCTCACTTCTACAACTTCCTGACGGCCGTCGAGCTGATGGACTATTCCGGCAGGCTGTTCGGTCTTTCAGGCGCGGAACGGCGCGCGCGCAGCGAAAGACTGTTGAAAATGGTCGGACTCGAGAAGCGCGGCAATGAACGGCTCAAGGGATTCTCAAGGGGGATGTTGCAGCGGTTGGGTCTGGCGCAGGCGCTGGTCAACAATCCTGATCTGGTCCTGCTCGACGAGCCATTGGGCGGTCTCGATCCGATCGGGCGGGTCGAGCTGCGGGATGTTATTTCCAGCCTGAGGTCGGAAGGGCGGACCGTCTTTTTCAGTTCGCACATCCTCGATGACGCCCAGCGCATCGCCGACCGAATCGGCATCATCCACCATGGTCGCATGGTCGCCTGCGGCTCGCTCGAGGAGCTGTTGACGAGCAGTCCCGGCTGGGATGTTGAAGCGGAATCGTCCGACGGTTTCGACCTGGCGAAACTCTGTGGGGAAAAGGGATGGCACACGGAACGCCGCAACGGGAAATTCCTGGTGACGGTCACCGATGAGGACGGATTGCGTACACTATACAAATTGGCGGCTGACGGGAGGATCAGGATGCTGTCGATGGGACGCAGGCGATTGGACCTCGAGGAGGCATTTATTGAGGAGCTGAGCCGATGGGAAGCATAACCCGAATTCTGGCGGTCGCGCAGACCACATTCCGCGAGACAATTCGCAACAAGATACTCCACAACATGTTGGGTTTTGCGGTCGTGATGTTCGGCCTGGCGTGGGTGATCAGCAGTTGGTCGGTCGGCGAACCGGAGAAGGTAATCACCGACCTGGGACTGACCATCACGGTTCTTGCCGGGGTTGTCATCGCCATATTCGCCGGCATCGTGCTGGTGCATGGCGAGGTCGACCGCAAGACCATCCTGCCGATCCTCGCCAAACCATTGCCGCGCTGGGAATACGTACTCGGCAAGTTCATCGGCTTCTCCGGTGCGGTAATGCTGGTCTACATCGGAATGAACATCATCCTGATTGTTTTCCTGGCGGCGCTCGGCAGTTCAGTCTCCATGCAGCTCATCCAGGCGATATATCTGTCGATGTGGGAGGTTCTGCTCGTAGTCGCCTTGGCGCTGATGTTCTCGACCTTCACCTCACCGTGGCTGGCGGCACTGTGCACGATCATCATCTTCATCGCCGGCCGGTTCAGCTATGACATCAAGTTCTTTCTGGAAGCCAATCCTGAAGCGGCCACCGGACCGCTGCTCAGGGTGCTCTATGTCATAATACCGAACCTCTCCTACTTCAACCTGCGTCACGAAGCCGTGCATCTGCTGCAGATACCGGCGGCGACGGTACTGACCGCCACGCTGTACGGCTTGGTATATTGCGCGATCGTGCTGATTATGGCTTCGCTGGCGTTCAGGAACAAGGATCTGGCATGAGATCCCGGCGAACAAGAGAACTGGTCGACGCCCTGATCGCCGTGGCGGCCATCGTGGTCGGGTTTTGTATCGTCGCTGTTTTGCAGGACAGAATGGAGACGCTGAAATCACAGTATATTGATTTCGGCGAACTGCTGTGGGTTCCGGACTGGAAAATCCCCCACATCCTGGCACTCGGCGATGATGACACGGCTGCGGATCTGCTCTGGGTCAGAAGCACATTCTACGTCGGCGCCTATCACGGACATCACGGACATCATCACGAGGGTCACGATGGTCATGAGGGTCATCATTCTCAATATGGATTGCATCAGGACGGACACGATGGACACAACCATGAGCGGGAGCGCGGAGCTCATGACGCTGAATCCGAGCCGGCGCCACCTGACAGCGTGGACTTCATGGAGGTTGATCTCGGTAAGATCCCTTTCATCCGCAATTCACTGAAGGGTCATCTGGGCGCTCAGGAAGCTGTCCACATGTATCATCTCTTCGACGTGGTCACCGATCTGGATCCGCTCTTCGCCACGCCGTATTACCAGGGTGCGATGTACCTTCTGCTGATGGCCGGGCGCTGGCGGGAGGCGCAGAACCTGCTTGACAAGGGCGCCCGTGAACGGCCCGACCGGTGGGAGATGCCGTATTTCAAGGGATTCGTGAACCTGTTTTACGTGAACGACAAGACCGCCGCGGTGAAGCAGATCAGGACGGCAGCCGCGAAAAGGGGCGCACCGGCGTTCGTGATCCGGCTGGCGGCGGCGCTGCAGTATGGATTTGGCGGGGTTGATACGGCGTTGGAATTCCTCCGTTCCCTGGCCGAAGTGACCGAGGACGAGCAGTTGAAAGGGCAGATCGAGGAGATTATTCTGAAGTACAAGCAGAAGCAGCGGATTAGCAGGCAGGGGTGAAGGGGAGTGGTGTTTGTTGCATGTTACGTATGTTTCGAACGAAAGTAACGTAGCCCGGTTTCCTCGAAACAGAGAATAAAATCCCGGATAACTTGCCATACAGCATACAAATTTGTAAATGTGAAATTTCCATATGAAGAAAGTCACTATTGATACTAATTGCATTATTGACTTGGAAGAGGATCGTGAGTCTGCCGAATGTGTTCGTTCTCTGATCAAAATAAATGATGAAGGAAAAATCAAGTTAAGAGTAGTTGCAATCAGCGCATCTGAACGAATGCCAAATGGAACTTACGCATCGACCTTTGGTGAATTCAAAGATAAGCTAGAAAGAGTTGGATTGAGTGATGTCGAGATACTCAAACCTATTCACTATTGGGGAATAGTTTTTTGGGGTCAATCTGTCTGGGCGGATGATGAAATGGTGCGGTTTGAAAAGAGGATACATAAAATTCTGTTTCGCGAGATAGAGTTTAAATATGAAGACTACTGCACCACACTTAGATTGGTTTCTAACCAAGATTCTCAAGCTTATCACAGATGGAGAAATGCAAAATGTGATGTACAATGCTTGTGGGCGCATATATTCAATAAAGGTGATATCTTTGTTACCAATGACAGAAATTTTCACAAGCATACTAAGAAAGATGCTTTAATTACTTTAGGTGCTGGAGAAATTCTGACGCCAAAGGAAACTGTTCTCTATATTAAGAAAAACATAAGAACTTAAAGCAACATAGCTTGATTTCATCAAAACGGATAATATAAACATACAAGGCAATCCCATGACCAAAACCGCAAAGCGCCTTCTTTTCTGGACGCCGCGGGTGATATGCATCCTGTTTGCGATGTTTTTGAGTCTCTTTGCCCTCGACGTCTTCGATGAAGGGCAGAGCGTGTGGAAGACCATCCTCGAGCTGGCGATCCATCTGGTTCCGACATACATCATAGTAATCGTCTTAATCGTTTCGTGGCGGTGGGAGTGGATCGGAGACATCCTGTTTATAGGTTTGGGGCTGTTCTATATAGTCTGGGCTTGGGGAAGATTCCCCCTGGTGGCTTATGTGTTAATATCCGGACCGCTGTTTTTAATCGGCGTCCTCTTCATGTTTAACTGGGTAAACAGAAAAGAGCTGCGAGCACGACTGGAGGCAGGCTGATAAGGGGGACGCGGGTGTACTTCACACCTTGACAGTCAAACAAGGTAAACCCGTCCAGCAAGCTGTCCGGGCCACGCGTTTTAGATCCCCGCGTGCGCGGGGATGACGGGCACGGTTTATGGGATCGCCTCGCGACCAGTCTTTAGATCCCCGCGTGCGCGGGGATGACGTCGGCGCCGTGGCATACAGCAGGGAGATGGACCTTTAGATCCCCGCGTGCGCGGGGATGACTTGGTCAACGGCAGGATCACTTTTCGCCCGGTCTTTAGATCCCCGCGTGCGCGGGGATGACGCATCTGCGGAATGGTTGATGACGACTACCGACTACCGACTACCGACTAATGACTACCGACTACCGACTAATGACTACCGACTATTTCAAAGATTAGTTGACAGACAGGATGTACACTTATGCCCCTGCTTTTCCTCGGCACGGCGCAGGACGGCGGCGTACCGCAAGCCGGTTGTCGTTGTATTAACTGCCGTCGTTTCAAGCGGTCGGCAGCGTCGATAGCGCTCGTCGACGGCGAAAACACCGTCCTGATCGACATCACGCCCGATTTCCGCCTCCAGTACCGGATGCTGGTCGAACGGTTCGATGCCGAGATAACCGCCGTCTACCTCACCCACGCCCACTGGGGTCACTACGGTGGACTGCCGCTGCTCGGCAATGAAGGCTGGAATGCCAGCGGAATGCCGGTCTACCTGTCCCATTCGCTCCTCGATTTCCTGTCCGCAAATGAGCCGTTCGGTTCGCTGCTCAGAAGCGGCAATATCACGCCGCATGTAATCGAAGGGAACGTCGAAACTTCCCACGGTATCACCCCCGTCGTCGTAAAGCATCGCGGCGAATTCTCCGATACGTTCGCATTCCTGTTCAAGGTGGACGGCCGGAAGATGCTGTACATGCCCGACGCGGATGACTTCGAAGGCGCGCCCGACACTCTGATCCGCTCCGTTGATATTGCGATCATCGATGGAACGTTCTGGTCCGCCGGTGAGGTCGCCCATCGCGATATCGACCGGATTCCCCACCCCTGCGTGATGGATACCATCAGAAAGTACCGCGATCTCGCCGACCGAATCGTCTTCACCCACTTCAATCACACCAACCCGCTGCTCGACGGGCGAAGTCCCGAACGGTCGAGGCTCGAATCGTTGGGCTTCCGTGCGGCTGATGATGGAGATGTGATCGGATAAAGACCCTGAGCGGGCGGAGTTAATGATGTCTGAATGGATGACCGTGTGAACGAGTATTTCGCTGTGATCGAGGAGCTTATCGGTCAGCAGCTTAAAAAGGATGGTCGGAGGTCAGTGGATTCTATAATTCCCCTGTATGTTACTGTTCATCACGCCCCCCCTTGTCCCCCCCTACTTCGCAGGGGGTGAAGAAGCAACCACAATTTATTATTATTCCCGGAACTGGTCGAACGTCCCGGTGTCCTCCAGCTTTTCTATTACCTTGAGCGACTGCTTGTATTCCTTTTCCGCACTCATATATTGAATACCGTCATTGAAGCCCTGCGGCGGCATGCGGAATCCCTTGAACTCATATTTATAATTTCGGATTTTGGTATAGGCTTCAGCAATGGTTTCAGGTGAGAGAATGCCAAGTGTTTCCTCATAGCCCCCAAATAAGTACAACTTAACCTGACCCCCGCTCTGGGGTCCTGTATAAATCCAACCGCTCTGTTCGAATCTTCTGCCCGCCGTTTCCAGCTGCTGAACGGAAATCCTGGGAATGAACAGCAGTAATTCACGGTATATATCCTGTCGTTTTTCCAGTATCTGGTAGCGGTCAGGTGGATCATCCAGTGATTGACAGGTTTGCCAGTATGCATACAGCCGGTAGAAACCAAGCTGCCAAGACTTCAACATCTCTATGAAAAGATCGAGAATTGGGATATTGTCCTCAAGCGAGAGGTGTCGTTTCCATGATGTAATAATGCCAAAAGAGGGTTCATGAGGGCCGTTGATCGACCGCGTCCACATGCTTACCAGAGACATTTCGCTTACTTTCTCCAAATCTCCTCTGAAGTAAGCATTTGCAATATCGTACTGCGATATATCCCAGTTTGGTTCTGTCATTCCGGATCTCCGTGTGTTAAACGTCAAGCGCCGATAACAATCGGCGCTCCCCTCCTCAAATAATTCTAATTGACATGGTGTCTGGAAATTACCCAGGCCTGAGATAAATCCATGGCAATTCTCCAGTCAAAACTGTTACTTCTGAAGACATAACATCCATCCCTGTGCAGATTTTCCCCGTTAACCATCTCGCGTCTGGATTCAGAAATAATAAAACTTGGATTCCATGAATTCGGATGATTAACTTCTTGATTTTTCATCGAATCTTCAACATTCCAGTCGTTGAATGTAGAGCCTGCTCTTTCCAGCAATAATAAGAGCTCCTTGGCTATTCCATAACCGCCGTTTTCCTCGTCTTTATCCAACACGAACCTGTCATCGGCATACTTGAAATGTTTGACCTTATCCTCAAGGGCGAACCGGTCAGATGGGTTGCTTGCCGCACTGGAGAGTACCGCCAACCCGGTATTGTATTGTTTATTCACCGGGGATGTCAACTTTACGATGATATATTGCGGTTGTGCCGGTACTCCATGCTTGACGGGACTGTCTTTGAGGACGTACAGGGAGGCGATGATATAATAATCCCCCGCCCGATCACGATGGAGATGGTATGAGACGAATGTCAGGCAATGAAAATTGCTGTCGGCGAAGACGTATATTTCGGGGGTTTTAGAGATTACTTCCCCACGATGCGCCTCCGCATGCTCCCTGGATATTCTCCCGAATGCAATGGGAGGCGTGTACTTCAAATCCGGGACTTTTGCACCGGCAATGGCTCCCTTTGATCGCAGGAAGTCAATCATCCCGGTAACGCCGGCAACACCGGCATAATCGAGCGGAGTAACACCTTGATCGTCCCGGGCGTTTATGTCGGCGCCCCTGGATAACAGAAGCCTGACAGATTCCAGTTCACCGTTGAGGACTGCCTTGTGCAGGGGCGTATTTCCCGCCTCGTCCCGGACATTGATGTCGATACCCTTGGATAAAAGGAGTTTGATAATTTCACGATAACCATCTTCGGCCGCGATGTGGAGCAGGGTTGAACCGCTGTCATTCCTTGTTGATTTAACCAGTGAAATATCATCGTTCAGGAATGAGCGTACCTGTGCCAAAGCCCCTTTTTCGACAGCCTCGATGATGTTCATGGTACACATCGAGGATTGATCTCAGGTTCAGGCATATGCGTGCTGGATTTCCATAATAATGAGTAAGGCAATTAGCATCTGCCCAATTAGTTTAGATGTAATGTTGGTTTAGTGATCGCTCGTGAAGGGTACTGAGATTCTGATTTTAAGGAGTTTATATCCATCCAAGCACCTTGGTATGTACAGTCGCGATCCAACCGGAATCGTGAAACATTAGATTTCAAGATATGAAATATTGATTGAAAATTCTTTCCGAATCAAAGCGATAATGGGGTATTTTATTTTCAATGCTTTTTGGTCGGTAAATACGGACCATAATTGATGGTCTCTGAGCATCCCGGACGAGCGGCTGTTCGATCGTCCGGGAGCCGGTTCCGAGCAGTACTGAGATCGGGGTCAATCAACAGCCTGGACACGGCGTGAAGGAAAGGGCGGCTGATGATGTAACCGGTGAGCTGACCAGGAAATTGCCCCTCGGTCTGAAGAAGAGGAAAGTGAAGGAACCGCGCCGGGAGGAGAGGGTAAAATTCAGGGTCAGCACAGAACTGGTTGAAGTCTCATTGGATCCGATTGATGGAGGCAGGTTCGAGGTTTCGGAAACCACACCCAAAAGCAAGGCGCCTCAATCTCATGCAGGAAAGGATGATCCGGTGAAAACAAACCAACACAGTGATGCGGTTGCACTTGAGGCAGATAAAATCGGGGACTTATACTGAGTAACAGACAAGTCCCCGATTGAAACACAGTAATGAATCAGATCCTAATCATCACAACCCGGTCCGTAGAACTCTCCACCGTGGCTGTTGTTGTATGCATCGTACCAATCCTTGGCGTATAAGAGCTCATCACGAGTATATTCATCTGCATGGACCACCAAATACTCGCCATAGTAGAGGAAGAACCAGGTCATCATCATGTCGTCGTTGATATATGCTTCGTTCATGAAGTTGAACTCGGATGCCAGAAGCTGTTTCTGCAGGAGATCAACAGGGTCGTTGCTGTGTGAATTCAACACGTTGTATGCTGCCTGCGCCGTCAATCCCGAGAACGGGGCAAGGGCGAATTCGGATATCTGCTCAATGTACTCTTCAAGTGTTTCTGCTGGTATCTGGAAGCCGTTCCGCCTGCCTTGCAGGATGGCTTTACGGATGTTATTCTTCCAGAAACCGATGGTGGCTCCGTTGGCCGTTCCACCGCAATACTCCTCGAAGTCCAGCTCGAACCCGAAATCGACGACGACATCCTCATCGACGATTGTAACCTCGACGTATATCGGGGTGGTCGGCGTCAGCCCGTCGATGTCTTCGCACTCAACCGTGTAGTCCCCCGGTCTCAGTCCGGTGAAGATATAGAAACCGTCCTCATCGGTATAGGTTACTGTTTCATCGTTAAGTGTAACTTCAACGCCGGGAATGCCGGGTTCGTCATCGTCCAGCAGTCCATCGCCGTCAACGTCAAAGAATACCGTACCGGATATCGTGTAGTAAACCTCTTCTTCGGGAACGAACCCGAAATCGACATCTTCCACATCCCGGTCGATGATTTCCACAGTCCTCGTCTGCGGGGTTGTAGGTCGCATATCTTCGACATCATCAGCAGTTACCCTGTACGTTCCCTCCGGCAGGCAGCGGAAGATGTAGAAGCCGGTGTCGTCCGTGTAGTGAGTGTTGGCATCTCCAAGGGTGACGGCAACGCCGGGGATGCCGGGTTCGCCGTCGTCTCGGACACCGTTCTCGTTGTCGTCCCGGAAAACGACGCCGGAAATTGAATACAACTCACCGGGATAGGGTGATGCGTCAGTGTTGTTTACGCCCTTCTCCGTGGAGAAGTTGCCAGCGGTCGGCGCTGTGCTCGTTTCACAGCCGATCAACACTGTTAAGATGAGTAAAGTTGTTAAAAAATAAAGGATTGATTTCATGGTTACCTCCATATTTTCTGGTAAGATAAGAAAATTTCTTTGAATATTCTCTTATTTTGGTGGTGTTTACCGTCGGATTGCGGATTGATAAGATTTATGAGGGTATTAACTTAGTAGTGATAATGCCAACCTGTCATTGCGAGGAACGTGGTGGTAAAACCAACCTGTCATTGCGAGGAACAGCCAACCTGTCATTGCGAGGAACGTAGTGGTAAAAACAACCTGTCATTGCGAGGAGCGTAGTGGTAAAACCAACCTGTCATTGCGAGGAGCGTAGTGGTAAAACCAACCTGTCATTGCGAGGAACGTAGTGACGAAGCAATCTCCTCATAGTAAGCTATTGAGATTGCTTCGCTTCGCTCGCAGGGTATGTGGTTTATGATACATGTTGAGGATTCCCTCTATGAAGCCGCAAGATTTCAAAAAATGAAATCTTGGGACGACTGGTTCAACTCGATTTTGGAATTATTTTTATTGCATTCGATTTTTTCTTGAAAGCTTTGCTGACATATCATATATTATTGTTTTAATCACGTTCCGGTTTACAGAACATTCTGCAGTGTGCCAGCCTGTTCTTCAACCGGTCACTCGTATCCGTCTTTACAGTGACGATGACACACGCTTTAATCCCATTTTTTTAAGGATTACGACGATGGAAATGGAACGGATGAAAGGCAGAGTCAAGTGGTTCAATGCCAGGAAGGGATTCGGCTTCATCGAAGCGGATGACGGTCAAGATGTGTTCTGTCATTACAGCGCAATCAGTGGGCGCGGTTACCGGCATCTTGAGGAGGGTGATGTGGTTGAGTTTCACGTTGAACAGAGCCCGAAGGGTCTGGTGGCGCGTGATGTCAAGCGTATATCAACCAGATTTGCAAACATTCAACGCAACCCGTAAACGTCGTTGTGTCAGCCTTCAGTAGACGTTTAAGCTGAAATGGATCGCCTCTTAAGAATTTCCCCTGTTGATTTTCCCATACTGTGAAGCGGCGTCAGAATTATCTGACGCCGCTTCGACTGTAAAATACATGTCGTTAATGAGATAATCCCGGCTCAGGAAATCAGGTTATGAACCGTCCCATACTTGTAACCGGTATCAGTGGCTTCATCGGAGGCCATGTCTGGGCTGCCCTGGCGGATTGGGGGAACGTCTGGGGTACCCATGGATCCGCCGACAGGCAACCACTGAATCCCGATCGCCAGCGCCGGGTGGATCTGGCGCAACCGGAGTCGCTTGTCGACCTGATACAGGAGCTGCGACCGGGCTGCATTCTGCATCTTGCCGCCGTTTCCAATATAGCTGTGTGCCGCAAGCACAGTCTGCTTGCCTGGCGCGTCAACAACGTTGCGGTCAGGATGTTGGCGAAGGCTGCCGAGCGTATCAGGGCCAGGGTGATCCTTGCGTCGACCGACCAGGTCTTCGACGGCTCTAAGGGTAGCTACCGCGAGGGCGATAAACCCAACCCGATAAACATATACGGCGAAACCAAGAAAGCCGCCGAACGCAGTCTCTTTGCGACCGTGAGTGATGCGGTGGTGGTGCGCATCAACCGCGTCTACGGCAAGCCGAAATACGGTGGATCATCCTTCTCGGAGTGGGTGTTGAAAAGGGTGGAAGTCGGCGCGCCTGTTCCGCTCTATGTTGACCAGTTTCGCAGTTTTATTGACATCGTATCCCTTACGAAAGCTCTGGTTGAGTTGATCGATCATCCCTTCAGGGGCTTGCTTCATCTCGGAGGCGCAAACCGTGTCAGCCGCCTGACCTTCGGCATGAAGTTACTGCAGCATTTGGGACGTGACACTTCCAGCGTTATCGGATTGAAAAGCGCGCTAAACGACCCTGAAGGAGCTGTACCGCTCGATACATCGTTCGATCTCAC
>JALGVR010000012.1 GCA_025774605.1 bacterium
CCGCGAAGGCGGGAATCCAGATAAGCATTTGATATTACGTAAGTTGCCTGGATTCCCGCCTTCGCGGGAATGACAGCATCTTTCATACGCTTTTTTACTCAAGTAGGTACTACTGTATAATAGCGTCACCTTCAAATAATAAATCATCCCGCTCACGTCTCTTCCATCGCCTCGATCGCCTCCCTGGCGATCAGGGTGTATCGTTCATCGCGTCCTCGGAGGAATTTTTTGAACGCCATCATCCATAACGTTTTGATCAGTATCTGGAAATCAAACACAAACGACCGGCGCTCCAGGTAATCCAGAATCAGTTCCATCTTGATCGGCAGGATAACCTCGATGTAGGCGCGCTCCCTGTCAACCACGCCGACCAGCAGCGCCTCCTCGTCGATGAAGCGGAGCGTAACCGGATCGGTGACACCGGGCCGGGTATCAATAACCCTGCGCCATTCAGGTCGATAGCGATCCACGTAGCGGGGAACCTCGGGCCGATACCCCACCAGGCTCATGTCACCGACCAACACATTCCACAATTCGGGCAGCTCATCGATTTTCGTGCGGCGGAGCCATTTGCCCAGCCCGGTTATGCGCGGGTCGTCGCCGCCGGTGACCAGCGGCTCGGCTCCCTGATCGTTCGCGACCATTGTACGGAATTTAAGCAGCGTGAACGGCTTGCCGTAACGTCCAATTCTCACCTGGCGAAACAACGCCGGACCCGGCGAGGACAGTCTGACGATCAGACCGACAATCAGAAGGAGTGGAAAGAGTGCAATCAAGGCAACAGCTGAAGCGCTCATATCAAAGATACGTTTGGTCGTCTCATAGCGGATCACGTTTGGCTTACCTCCCGTAAATAAGCCGCTTCTCTGCGAAAATCACTTCAAGCCTTACTCGGGTCGGACCGCTTCACTGCAGCATCCATACTTCGCTTCAAAGCCTCCAACTCTCCCTCGAGCTCCTTCAGGCGCCGCATCAACCCGGGTATCTGACCGATACCGGCGTCCCTCTTCAATGCCTCCAGATGCGGTCTTGCCGGGTAGCCGGATATCATTCCCTTGATATCACAGGATTTGGTAACGCCGGCTTGGGCGCCGATGATCATACCATCACCGATATCGACATGTCCGACGATACCGACCTGACCGCCCATCATCACCTTCGAACCGATACGCGTAGATCCGGAGATGCCGGTCTGCGCGGCTATAACCGTATTCCGACCGATCTGAACGCCGTGGGCAATCTGGATCAGGTTGTCAAGCTTGCTGCCGCGGCCGATAAGGGTTGCCCCGATTGTCGCCCGGTCGACGCAGCAGTTCGCGCCGATCTCCACGTCGTCCTCGATAATCACCTTACCGACCTGCGGTATTTTATGATAGCCACTCTCATCCGGTGCATAGCCGAAGCCGTCGAAACCGATAATCGTGCCGTCGCCGATGACCACGCGATCGCCTATCTCCACCTCGCGACGAATAACTGCGCCGTATCCGATCACACATTCGCCGCCGATCGTGACATCCCGACCGATGCAGGCGCCGCAGGCTATGGAACAGCCATCCCCGATCTTCGCACCGGCTGCAATTTCCACAAACGGCGAAATCCGAACGTTCTCACCGATCTGCGCCGACTCGTGAACCGCGGCGCGCTGATCAATGCCGGTCTCACGATCAGGCGCCTCTGTCCGGTACAGGATTTCGAGCGCCCGCTGAAAATCGATGTAAGGTTTGTCGGAGATGATGCGGGTGATCCCGGGCGGTGTTTTTTCATCAGCCGCAACGATTATCGCACCGGCTCTCGTGGCTGACAACTCTTTACGGTAACGGGGATTCGACAGAAACGTCAACTGATCCGCTTCGGCGTCCCTGATGGTCGCCATGCCGGTCAGGATCAGGTCGGATCTCCCCTCAAAGCGGCATCCCAGACGCTTGGCCAGTTCGCTGACGATAATAGTGTTTGCTCTCATCTTATATTGTCACCTCTCTTCCCCCACCCGGCATGACCCCGCATCCCGTCGAAGCCAACCCAGCGGTAAATAGAGAACCCTTCAATCATTCCTGCAGTTGTTCCAAGACCTTGTCTGTGATGTCGAACTCCGGTTTAACGTACACTATGTTCCCGGCCATCGTATCGAACACAACATCAAATCCCTCAGCCTGCGCAACCTTCCAGATCGCATCGTTCACCCGCGCATCAATCGGCTCCATAAGCTCGAGGCGCCGCTTGATGTAGAGGCTGTTCTCATCGTACCAGGTTTCGTGACGGAATTTCTGCAGGGCGCGCCGGGCATCGACCAGTTCATCCTCCAACTGCTTTCTGCGTTCCGAGCTGAGAATAAGCTTCAACTCCTCCAGCTCCTCCTCCTTGCGGGTAATTTCCTTCTCCATGTTTTCCGCCTCTTCGAGCCATTTCCGGTTGTCGTTCCGCAGGGTGTTGTCGGCATCCCTGTAATCGGCGTATTTTCTGGAAATCTCATCAGAACGGATATAACCCATTTTCAGCCCGCCGGACGACCAGGGCAATATGCCGCCTCCACCGCCCGAGCCCCCGCCTGTACCGCGGCCGGTTGAAGCGCATCCGGACAGCATCGAGAAGAGGAACAGAAACGCCAGACTCTTCAGAACAGGATTTCCCATTTCAAAAGTCCGCTTCACTTGTCCTGTAAACGGCGCAGTAATTCATCGGTGATGTCGTCGGGATTCTTGGCATAGACAATAGTGCCGTTGCTGCCGTCCAACACCAGATCGTACCCCTGCTCCTCGCCGAGTTCCTTGATGGTGCCGTTCACCACTTCAAGCACTTCCGACAGCAGCTCCATGCGCCGCTTGTTGAACCGCTCCTGTTCAGCCGACATCTGAGCCTGAAATTGCTGCTGATACATCACCTTCATCGAATCGATCTGCGCCTGCAGTTCACGCTTGCGTTTTTCGCTGAACGTGGTCTGTCCGGCCTGTAATTTCCCCTCTCTTTCGGAGATATCCTCCTGCAGAGCTTCCATCTTCGCCTCCCAGCCGGCGCGGTCGGTCTGCCAGCCCGCCACTTCACGATTTAACTGCTCTTCAGCGCGCCGGAACTCGGGATAGGTCTGCATGACCAGTTCGGAATTCACCACCCCGATCTTCAGATCCTGACCAAATGACGCGCCTGATAATATCAATATTGAAACCAGAAAAAGTGCGGTCTTCCTCATTGTTCCTCCAATTCCCGGCGGATTGGACAGCAGCTGTCAACCTGCCGGTATATTTACTGTTTGGAATTTTGCTTACGTGACTAAAACGTCCTGCCGAACTGGAAGTGAGGTATCCAGCCCGGCTTTCCGCCTGAAACATCGGGGTCGAAACCGTAGCCGTAATCGAGCCCGATCAAGCCGATCATCGGCATGTAAAGCCGGATGCCCAGACCGACCGAGCGCCTCAAATCGAAGGGATCGGTTCGGTCGAAATTGAGCCATGTGTTGCCCGCCTCCGCGAACGCCAGACCGTAAATGGTCGGATTATCAACCATCTGAACCCTGAGCTCCAGGGAAGTCTTCAACTGGGATTTACCGCCGGCAGCCGAAGCGCTGCTCGTTGACGGCGGTCCGACGCTGCGCTCCTCATATCCCCTGAGCGATGTCCCGAGCGAAATGCCACCGCCGCCCATGTAGAAATACTCCAGATGCGGTATGTCATGCTGGTCGCCGGACAGCGCCGCCAAAAACCCGTAGAGGAAATGATTGTAAAGAACCAGTCTTGGCAGAAGGGGCGTGTACCACTCCACCGAGAATGTGTGTTTATGATACCTGTCGTCACCTGTCAGCAGACCGCCGGCAAGCTCGGTTGTCAGACTCACCACAGACCCTCTGGTCGGGAATTCAGCGAAGTCGCGGCTGTCCCTGCTGATGATCTGGGTCAGCGAACTCGACACACGGGCGGTCGAATCAACCTGACTCTTCATCGCCGCATCAATATCGACGTTACGGGAACGCTCGACCCGGTATATCCAATCACCCCGGAAATAATCATCAGGCCAGTCGAAACGCCGCCCCAGCCTGACCGAGCCTCCGATCAGCTTTTCGGTGAAGCCCTCGGTCCAGCGCCGTTTTACGTTGTAGAATGAGCCACCCACCAGCGTCTCTGTGTCCAGGAACCACGGCTCAGTGTAACTGATGGAAAACGCCCCGTACTGCTTGCCGAAATTCCAGTCGCAACTGAGCATCTGCCCGGTGCCGAAGAGGTTCGGGGCGGAGAAACCGAGCGCGCCGATCAGGCCGTCCCTCTCGCTGTAACCAGCGGAGACATTTGCCTGGTCCGTGGCTTTCTCCTCGACCTTGACCCACAGATCGACCTCGTCATCGCTGACGTCCTCCAGGTCGGGTTGAATGTCGGCGAAGTAGTTCAAGATAGCCACTTCGCGCACCGACCGCCGCAGCTTGGACACGTCGAACGTGTATCCCGGTTTAATCACGAACTCCCGCCGGATGACCTTCTCATGCGTCTTGGTGTTGCCGGTGATATGGATCTTGCGGACGCTGAATCTGTTGCCGGTTTCAAGGTGAAAGTGCACGTCGAGCGTGTCGCCGCCGGCCGGTGTCAGCGTGGGTTGAACCTGCGCATAAATATAGCCCCGATCATAGAAGAGTGATCCAAGCCGATCCCTGACCGTTATATCATATTTCTTCTGATTATACACTTCACCGGGCTTGAACAGCAACCGGCTCCTCAGCTCATCCTCGCTGAACAGATCCGAACCGCTGAAATCTATCTTGCCGAAGTAGAGACGAGGTCCCTCCTCAAGAGTAATGTCGAGGAACATCCGTTTCTTGTTGTCGGAATACCAGATGGTGTCCGAAACCACGCGCGCGTCCTTATACCCGTGCTCGCGGTAGAAGGCGATCAGATCTTCCAGATCCTGTTCAAATTTCTCACGATGAAATTTACCCGAGCGGAAGAGCGATTTCGCATGGGTGTTCTTCATCTGTTTGCGCAGTTTTTTGTCTGAAAAGGCTTCGTTGCCGTTGAAAGTGATCTTTTGGATGCGCACCTTCCTGCCTTCGGATACGCGAATGTAGAGACTCGCCAATCCCGCTTGGGAGCCATCCCGGATCTCCACGATAATATCGGCAAGCAGATAGCCCTTGTCCTTGCACAACTGGCGGATCTTGCGCTTTAGCCTGATCGGATCGGATGGTTTAACCACCTGTCCGCGATTGAGATCGACAGCCTCTTCAAGCGCGTCCTTGCCGATCTTCCTGCCGCCGCCGATGTCAATAGACTCCAGGCGGGGATACTCAACCACCCGTACCAGCAGAAATACACCTTCCCCTTCCTGCTTCTCCGCGACGATCTTGACATCCGAGAAGAGATTCAACTGCCAGAGCTGACGAATGGCGTTCTGTATCATCTCACCGGTCAGAGACTCGCCGACCACCAGACCGCTGGTGGCAACGATAAGACCGGTGTCCGTTCGATCGTTGCCCTCGACATTCAGACCGAAAAGCTTGAACTGTTCAACCTCCTCCGCCGGTAATTCAACCGCGATCAAACATAGCAGGCAAAGGGAAGCTATAGCTGTCTTTCGTAGAAAATGCATATCATTTCATTGTAAACAAAAAATTCAAAAGAAACAAGATATGACGGCCGAAATCACTTGAACGTGTAGCTAAAACGGAAAAAGATCCTGCTGTCGTCAACCTTGGTCAGGCTGTCATATTCGTAACGGTA
The DNA here is from genome assembly GCA_025774605.1 of bacterium. Classification (GTDB taxonomy): domain Bacteria; phylum Electryoneota; class AABM5-125-24; order Hatepunaeales; family Hatepunaeaceae; genus JALGVR01. The sequence continues at coordinate 5,697 of JALGVR010000012.1, forward strand.
GTTGAGGATTAGATTCGGTGAAATCCGGTACAGCCGCAACAGGAGATCCCATGAATGTACGACGCCGATTCGAGTGACGTAATATGCGTCCGTCGAGCTTAAAAGCGAGCCGGTGTAGGAGAGATAGATATCCCGGGACAGATATTTCCCGACGGTCAGCCGGGAATGATCGAGTGAACGAAGGTAGTGATAGTTACTGCTGTTCTCGCTGCCTGTATCATTCTCAGTTATCCAACGTTCGGTCAGATAGTTCTGTGCTATCCGATTGTCGATGTATACCCTGTCCACGCCCAGCCAACGCTCAACCTGACGCTCAAGGCTCCTCGTCCAGCGGCGGATCGGCGTCACGTCTGCGATCAGTTTACCGCCTATGTCAACCAGTTTATCGGGAAGCATTTCAGGTGAAAACCCCAACATAGCCAGTATTTGCTCCTGTGAATGATGCTGATCGTCCTCAAACACAAAGGAGATCTCATTCCACCGACCCCTGTCCTGTCCGTAGTGTTGACCTTTTTGCGACGCGTCAAGTGCCGGCTCCTGACCTGTCTTGCGTATCACCCACCTGATCTCGCGCATCATGCCGGTCGTATCGATCACGTTGGTTCTGACGCCACCGTAAAAGATCGGTTCAAGCTCCCATGGATTGAAGACAACCCCGATCTTGTCAACATCAAAAGACAGGTCAAGATACTCGACGCTGCCCTTGCTGGAGGTCAATTCGCCGCGGAGATGGAGCGTATCCTGCAGCGATCCGCTGAAGTACAACCCCTCGGGATTGTCGTCTATCACCAGGTCGACATAGGCTTTGACATCAACATTAAGTAAAGTGTTGGCCATCAACTGCCGGTCCGACTTGCCGAATCCTGAAATCTCCCGATCATACCTGCACACCTGGTAGGGAATAACGCGTCCGTCCCAACGCATGCGCTTCAGCAAGCCCAGCAGCGAGCGCACAAAGGGCGATGGTTTCCCGCCTCCAGTGAGAAACGGGTAGGTCAGCGTGGATCGCAGGAGCCTGATCTCCCCCGTACCCAGGGGGCGCGCGGCCGGACCGTGGAACTCGAACGGTCCTCGCCCACCGGCTCCGGAAAACCAGAGGTATCCGCCCCAATCCGGTCTCATCAATGAAGGAATGACCGCCCAGATACCCTCCCGAACGGTGGCGAACTGCAGGATCCCGAAATCATAATCCCCGACAACAATCGCTTCCTCATGATGGAGGGGTCGGCGATTGCTGAAGTAAAACGGACGACCGTTGCCCGATCCTTCAAGCTCATTGATCTGAATCACTCCGTTCGTATCAAGTTCCACGTCCACCTGCAGATCGTCAATCTTCCTGACCACGTTCTTCAAGCGCAGGGAACCATCCGACAGCCTGAATCGACCTTCGGTCAATCGCGGATGAGACAGGTCACCCCCGATTTTCAGGTACAGTTCGCCGTCGCCCCGCGGTTCCGAGAAGAATCCGGTCAACCTGGGCAGCAACCCCAGAAGCCTTCCCCTGATGGAACCGGAAACGTCTATCGCTCCCTTGCGTGAGAGCAACACCTCTCCGGAAAACCCGCCCGCGACATCTCCCCAGTCGATCACGACCGAATCCAGTTCGAGGAAGGACCTTCCTTCATCAACGCCGGAAATCCTGAAGTCACCATGCAGGCTGTCATATCGAAGAGGTCCGATCCGCCCGGGCGAAATTGAAAGCCTGGCATTCACCTCGGGATTCGGTTTTCCCGTTCCTGACAGGTTCACATCGATATCCGCCTGTCCTGAAACCGGACTCGGGTTCCCGGTCAAGGTCTCGAAGAGCGAGCCTATCTCCACACCTGTACCGGTCAACTGGAAATCATACCGGCGGCTGATACGGTTCATCTGTCCGGTTATGTCAAACAGTCCCCTGACATCCCGGCCGATGTTAAATTGCTCCAGGATATATCTATCCCCTTCGGTCACGCTCCTGAGGTTCATCCAGTACCCGGGTGCACCCTGAACAATGACCGAAGTGAGGTGAAGATCGGCGCTGATATCCGGATGCCCGAACGGGCCGTCCGCCTCGATGCGGGCGTTGATGTTACCCTTGAATCGCTCGGCGTATCGAGGCAAAACCAGTCGAAGCGCGGAAGCCGCCGGGAAACCGTTGAAACTGAGGACCAGTGAATCAAATGTCGATTGCTTCAGGTCCAGCGCTCCATTCAGATTGAGCAGCTTCACAGCCTCGAGGCTGTCCAGAACCGTGAACTTGTCAAAACGCACCCGCCCGTCCTCATATCGCCCGTCGGTCGTGAGTTTCAAGATCAGCGAATCGGGATAATCCAGACAGAGTTCTCCACGCCACTGCAGTGAATCATTACGCCCCATGCAGCTCAAACCCAGGCTCCCTCCAAATCCTTCCGCAGCGTCGGGGATGATGAATCTGACGAGATCCAGCAACGGCAGACTGTCGGCATCGCAGGCAAACTCCTGAACCTGAAAGCGCGGATGCCGGCCCGCACCGGCATGATGGGCGACAGGGCGCGTCAGGGTGAAATGACCGTTAAGAAAGCTCCGTCCCGTCGCAACATCGAACAGATTCACGCTCTTAACCATCAGCCTTTCGGCGTCGTACTGCGCCTTAATCCCCCCCCCTATCAGATCGCCCTCTCCTGTTTTAAGACGCAGATCACCGTCAGCCCGCCACGTTCGACCCTCGTGCACAACCAGGCCGCGGTAGGAGCCGTTTCGCCTGCTGGAAAGCGATTCCCACGTCACCCGGTACCTGAACCGGTCCCATGATCCGTCCGCCGTCAGACCGAGCGAATAATCGTCCAGGAAAACCGGCAGGTAGCGGTCATCCAGTACACTGTCCAACAGCCGATGGGGATCCTTCGCGCTGAGCTTCAGAGCGGTTGAGTCGCCTATATCCTCCACCGTCAAGGATATTCTGCCGATGCGCTGCGGTGATGTGACGGTGATATTGACATCGTTACCGTAAAGGTCGTATTTTCCGGTCAGTTGCCTTTGTCCGCCCGAATCCCTCAGTTCACAGGCGCCCAAACCGCGCCAAACCCCGCCATGTCGCCTCAGACCTCCGGCCATCGACAGCAGTGCAGGTTTTCCGCCGGGAACGTCGGGACCGTCCGATTTCGTCCATTCCCTGTTATAGACGAAACTCAGATCGGTTGAATCACTGAAAAGACCGATCCTGCCGTCCAGCTTCATCGCGCCGCCGAAAATGCGGGCATCGCACTTCCCGATAATCACCGCGCCCGCTCCATATTCGGCGTCCACTGCGAATTCATCGAGTTTAAGCCGTGCGACGTCAATCTCTCCGCCCGATAACGCGGCATGCCCTCCCCAGACATCACCGTCACCGGAGATGACCGCACTGATCACCGGCAAGCCCTTCAGCTCGGGCAAACAAAGCTTTTCACCGTCAAGCCGCTCCAGATCCAGAACAGTGCGTGGAATCTCGACCCGCCAGACCGGCTTGAGCAGGTCTTCAACCTCAAGCTCAAACGGCAGAGGAAGTCCGTTAACGGTGAACATCCCGTTCATATCAAGAGTGTTGCCGAACAGCTCCCCTTTCATACTGCCGTCGGACAGACTGACCTTGTCCCTGAAAATGCCGGAGATATTTTCACCTGACACCCTGCCCGTGATCCTGAGATCATCAGCGCCCCTGATTTCGAGCTGAATTGACAGGTCGCCGCGGTTAAACTTAAGACTCTTCAGCTCTTCCGGTGGAGTCCAGCCTCCCAGATCACTGATCAACGCCTGGGCACCAACTATAAACCCGCCACCGATCAGGTCGGCAAAGCCGTTGATCTCGAACCTCGCCTCCGGCAGCCTGCGAATCTTGCCCTCCATGGTCAGAATAACGTTGGATATCTCCGAAAAATTGGCGTTGCCGGTGATGGAATCAACCAGTACATGCCCGGTCGCGCCCAGGGTCACAACCGCGTTGTCGACCATGATTCTCTGGACTATCTCCAATCCGCCAAGCCTCTTGAACGGAAATGGCTGATAACTGAATCCCGGGCTGCCGGTACTGTCCGCGGTCGATCTCAGAATGCTGAGTCGGGGCGAAACCATCTCGATTTCCTTGATGACTCCGGCTTTCCCAGCGCGGGATAATATCAGGCTGGGAAGAAAGGTCTTTATCCTCACCTGTTCCACTGACAGGTTCACCGACGGGGAAAGCTCGAAACTGACATTCCACAGGTTGAAACCTCTGAACTGTGGAGATATCCGGCCGATTTGAAAGGATTGATTTATATGGGAATGGAGATAATCCAGCAGGGCGGCGCGCGTGCGCGCTTCACCGCCGAACAGGTACCAGGATAAGAATCCTGTCGTTGTAAGAAAAGCTGCGATTACGAGAGCAGCCAGAGCTATCGTTCGTAATTTCATAACGCCCAACCGGGCGGCTAAAAACCGGGTTTCATCCTGCCGAAGGGATCGAAAACCCTCTTCCACTGCGGATCGTAACCGCCAGCCTTCAGCGTAACAGCCGGAAGGCGGCTGTCATTACGATCACCCAGAGGTCGGCAACGAAAAACTGATTTCACCACAACTCCCGCTACACCGCGGCTGCCGGTGAAGAAATGTCGCATGTCATATCCCGCCACATCCTTGATGCAGCGCCCGCCCAACTCAATCACCTCACCGGATGGCAGCACCACGATCAAACCCAACAGGCTTTGAATCCATCCTTCCCGCTGGTCGAGCGCCGGGCGTGAAGGGATCGCCGCCAGACGTCCTCCAATCGTACCGCGCTCAAACCGTTTCAATGCGGATACGTAAAAACCCGCATCGTGCAGCTCGGAATTGACGTGTGAAATCTCCCAACCGGAGCTGACAATCAGGGTTTGATCCCCCCTGGATATCTCCAACTGGTCCTTCAACAGGTTGACAAGCAGAATCAAGGTGTCGCGGCCCGGATTGAATTCATCCGGAAAATCGCTCCCGCTGCCGACCACCATAACCGAACCTGAATAACCCTTCAACAGCTTGGACACCTCTTCAATGGTTATTGGAGCGACCGCCGGAAAGGCTCCATGAACCCAGCGATCGGCGCCCAGTATAGAGCTCAGCCGCAGGCGAAGCTCGTTGATCCGTGCCGGATCGTCGGGCGGTGTTTTTCCCGAACTCGCATAGTTCATTTCATCACCTGGTCGCTTGTCTTGCCGAAACGACGCTCACGCTGCTGATAGATGGCGATGCAGTTGTACAGATCCCGACGGGAGAAATCTGGCCAGAGCCGGTCGGTGACGACGATCTCGCTGTACGCCACCTGGTAGAGCATAAAATTGCTGAGCCTGAATTCTCCGGAGGTTCTGATCAACAGGTCCGGGTCAGGCAGCTCAGAAGTGTTCAGATAACGTTTGAACGATTCCTCATCCACCTCGGCAACGCGGTCTTTCAACACCCGGTTGACAGCCTGCACTATCTCCCGACGTCCCGAATAGCTGATGGCTAAAACCAGAATCAGCCTCCGATTGTCCTCGGTCTCGCGTATCGCCTTCTCCAGCGCTTCCCGCGGCGCGGGCGGCAGTCCGGTCAGATCACCGATTACCCGCAGGGACACCTCGTTGCGCTTTAGATCTTCAAGCTCCTTGTTGATTGAATCGAGCAGCAGTTCCATCAGGGCGGTGACCTCGAGACGCGGTCTGCGCCAGTTCTCGGTTGAGAATGTGTAAAACGTCATAACCTCGACGCCGATCTCAGGACCCGTTTCCACCATGGTTCGCACGGTCCTGACGCCCTGGCGGTGTCCTGCGATGCGGGGCAGTCCCCGCTTGAGCGCCCAGCGACCGTTGCCGTCCATGATAAACGCGACATGGCGCGGTATGGAACCGCTGGAAACGATCTGCTCCTTCAGAGCATCTTCGTCCTTACGCCTTGACACTTACCCGCGTCCCCTTCGTTGTGGATTGTGGATGCTATTCGGCACCCTGAATCGCTTTAAGCTTCTGTTGCATCAGTGAGCCCTTGTCGGGCTGGTCGGTATTGAAGTATGCGCCCATGAGCATTTTTATGACCCTCGTGTTGTCGGGTTCCAGCTCATGAACCTTCTCGAGGTAGTCCACCGCCTCCGACCACTGCTGATTGTTGTAGAGGATTATCCCGATATCGAGGTTGGCGTTATAATCGTTGGGGTTTCGCTGAAGCACCTCCTCGTATATTTTCATTGCCTGATCAAATTCCCCTCGACGAGCGAACATCACAGCCAGGTTCTTCTTAAGCGTCATATTATCGGGAAGTCTCTCCAACGCCTTTTTGGTGACATCCATTGCCAGATCATCCTTTTTCAGTGCATCAGCGGCTTCAAGCTGGACGTCCACGGCCCGCAGGTACGAACTGGTGTCGTCCCTCGCCAGATCGATGGCATCCATAAGCTCAGTCGCCCATTTTGACGCCTCCTTATATTCGCCTCTTGCACGATGAACCAGCATCTGGACTTCACGCATGGAGATCTCGATACAGGTCGATATTTCCCGGATCGACCATTATCGCCGTGTCGACGTTGGCGAGCGCAGTCGCGTGCCTCTCCCTGTCCGCCGCCGCCAACGCCTCCTCATCATCACCAATTTCAGCCTTCTTTTTCTCCCAGGCTGCCGAATCCAGGGCGGCCACCCCCCGGTTGACATAGCGGGCATATATCATCCTGCGGCTCTGTTTGATCCGATCAGCGAACTGATCCGATATTTCAAGCGATTTGCTATAACTTTCAGACATCTTTTGCCAATCATTCAACTGTTCGTAACAGAGTCCCTTCAGGAAGTATGCCTCCGCGCTAACGGAATCGCGGGCGATCTCGCTGTCGAGTGATCTGATCGCCCGGTTCCAATCCTTCTCGTTGATTGATATACGCGCCGTTCTAAGCTCCGGGGATATACATCCTGCCATCACCAGTGCGCTTAAAATGCCGAGCAGCGATATTCTGAAACAATTCACTTTTCCCTCCGCTAAATACTTATTAATCAGTGTGATAATTAGTCACACTGTGTCATTCTGAACGAAGTGAAGAATCTTGTTATACGACCTCTGAGATGCTTCACTGCGTTCGGCATGACTTTTTTGCTATTCGTTCGGCATGACATCCAACAGTTGAAACCGTTGTCCGCACCCCTTAATAATTGTCCCTGATGATATCCCGGCGTTCAAGCGAAATTAAACGGCGGGTGATGTACTCCCTTCTCTGTGATAATCCCGGAAATCATCCGCGCCGGCACGATGTCAAAAGCCGGATTCCATGTGGACGTATCCGCCGGAGCAATCCCCCTCCCTCCGCAGGTTGCCACTTCAGCAGGCGCCCGCTCCTCGATCGGAATGCATCCGGCATCCGGGCAATTGCGGTCAATGCTGGACTCGGGCGCCGCCACGTAGTAAGGGATATCGTGCTCCCCTGCGGCGAGGGCGAGCTGATAACTGCCGATCTTGTTCGCCGTATCGCCGTTGGCGGCTATCCTGTCCGCACCAACGATACACAGATCGACCCGACCGATCGCGCACAGATACGCCGCCGCCGAATCGACTATCAATGTAAACGGTATACCGGCGTTTTTCAACTCCCAGGCGGTCAATCTCGCTCCCTGCAGAAGAGGGCGGGTTTCACAGGCGTAAACGTGTATCTTCCTCCCCATATCATGCGCCTGATAAATTGCCGCAAGGGCTGTGCCTTCACCGGCGGCAGCCAGAAAACCGGTGTTGCAGATCGTCAGTATATTCGCGCCGTCCCCGATCAGTCTTGAGCCGTTCCCGCCCACGGCGCGGCAGCGAGCGCGGTCATCCTTAAGGATCTTCCGTGCATCCTTCACCACCGTTTCAACGAAATCCTCCTCCTCCGTTGCCTGCGTGGCAACCTCCCGCATCCGCTCGAGCGACCATGACAGGTTGACCGCCGTCGGGCGTGTGGCGTAGAGTCCATCGATAGCCGACAACACCTTGCGCTGAGGGTTGGAAGTGCGGAACTTCACCGCGGTCGCCGCCACGGCAAGCGCCGCGGCAACCCCGATCAACGGCGCGCCCCGCAGCCCCAGGCCCTTAATCGCAGCAGCGATCACGCGCCAGTCGTCGGTTTCCACGATCTTCAGCTTTCCCGGCAGCAGGCGCTGGTCAATGAACCTGATCCTGCCCGCCTTCCAGTCGATTGACCGGCGCGGCGGCAGCGTCAACTTTTCAACAGATCCGTTCAAAACTCAACCATCGATCGGAAAAGCCTGAACCTCTCCTCGATCTCATTTACGGTAAGGCTCTTCAACCGGTTCAGACCGAAATCTTCAACCGCGAACGAAGCAGCTACCGTTCCGTAGACCATCGCCCGTCGGAGGTTGAACATGCCGATATCGTCCGTTGCCGCCAGATAGGCGATCATGGCGCCGGCAAAGGTGTCGCCCGCGCCGGTCGGATCCTTGGGATGGGCGACCGGAAACGCCGGACAGATGAAGATCGAGCCGTCATTCCCGACCAGCAAGGCACCATGCTCACCCTTTTTGACAACAACATACCGGGGACCTGTCTTCGCAAGCTCAAGCGCGCCGGCGAGGGAGGACTGCCGTCCCGTGAGGAGGGTGATTTCCTCGTCATTGACGATCACCAGATCCACTTTGCCGATCATCTTATCGACCTGATCGCGCACCGTATCAATCCAGAGGTTCATGGTGTCAAATGCGACCAGGCGCGGATCGGTCATCTGTTCAAGAACCTGCAGTTGAAGGGCGGGATGAATATTCGCCAGCAGCAGGTAGCGCGCCTCTCTTGCCGCAAGGGGCAGTCTGGGCTGAAAGTCCTCAAACACGCCCAATTCGGTGCTGATGGTGTCCCGGATGTTCATGTCCTCGTGATAACGACCCTCCCAACGGAAGGTGTCTCCCGCCTTGACTTCGAGCCCGTCCAGGTTTACGTTGCGATCATGCAGAAAATCGTATTCATCCATCGGAAAATCATCACCGACCACCGCCACGACATTGACCGGCGCGAACAACCCGCCGACCGCGCTGATATAGGAGATCGACCCACCGATGGCATCCTCCACCCTGCCGAACGGCGTGTCAAGCGTATCCAGCGCGACCGACCCCACAGCAGTAACCTGTTGAACTTGCGACAAACCATCCTCTATATTTGATTTCGATATTGCGATCCGTCATTTCGGGCGGTGGACGCGACCGCTACATAACCTCCGGCGCGCCGACGCCCATCAGTCTCAGCCCGCCCGACAAAACGCCCGCCACCCCCCGGCACAACATCAACCGGGCGGCGGTTGTGCGTCTGTCGTCACCGATAACGCGGTGACGACTGTAAAACAGGTGAAAACCGCGCGCCAGCTCGGTCAGATAACTGGTCAGCGGATGCGGTTCGATCCCGCGCACAATGGATGCCAGTGTCCAGGGGAACCGCGCCAGCGCCCGCAGCAGATCCGTCTCCTCACCCTCCGTCAGTATACTCAAATCGACATCCTCATCAGACTCCTTCGCCCCGGGCTGCCTGAGGATCGAGCAGATCCTGGCGTGAGCGTATTGAACGTAATAGACCGGATTATCCTCAGTGTGCCGCCTGGCGAGCTCCATGTCGAAATCGAGATGGCTGGTGATCCTGCGCATCAGGAAGAAGAACCGAGCCGCATCGACGCCGACTTCATCGATAAGCTCGTCCAAGGTAATGCCCACGCCGGCGCGCTTGGACATCTTGACCTCCACGCCGCCGCGCTTCAGGTTCACCTGCTGAACAATGATCGGGTGGAAGAACTCCCGCGGCAGCCCTATCGCGGCAAGGGCGGCGCGAAGCTGGACTATGTGACCGTGGTGATCCGGACCCAACAGGTCAACGGCCTTTACGTAGCCCCGGCCAAGTTTGTTCAAATGATAGGCAATGTCGGGCACGACATAGGTAAACGTCCCCTTGGACGTCTTGATCACACGATCTTCACTGTCGCCGAATTCGCTCGCCTTGAAATGAACCGCTCCGTCTTTTTCATAGGTCTTGCTTCTCTCGACAAGGCTGTTATATGCACCTGTAACCTGAGAATTTTCTTCGTCATACAGCTCAGACTCAAAGAACCACCTGTCGAAGGTAACGCCGAACCTCTGCAGTGTTTCCTCCTGGTTTTTTCGAATCTTAAGCGCGGCGGATCTTCCGACATGTTCTTCATCCTCCAATCCGGCGGAACCGGATAGTCCGTTCTCGTCGATCAGAGCCTGTGCCACATCGACCAGATATTCCCCGTGATACCCACCCTCAGGAATTTCAGCCGTCTCGGCGCCTGTTTCGATCTGTTTTATCCTCGCTCTGACCGAAGCGCCGAGCTTGCGCACCTGTCCGCCTCCATCGTTGACATAGAACTCGCTGTCAGCCTGGAAGCCGCGCTTCCTGAAAATCCTGACCAGCGTATCGCCAACCGATGCCGCACGGGCGCTGACGATGTTCAGTGGACCGGTCGGGTTGGCGCTGACGAATTCGAACAGCCAGCGTGCTCCGCCACCCTCATCAGACGAGCCGAAACCTTCGGGGGCCGTTACTATATCCTTCAACAACTGATGGAAGTATCTCCCGGGAAGCGTGAAGTTCAGAAAACCGGGACCCGCCACACTCACGGATTCAACCCGGTCGGAATCGGTCGGAAAACCGGCAGCGAGCTTCTCGGCAAGCTGCTGCGGCGGGGTGCCGGTCTGCTTGGACGCCGTCAACGCCACATTGCTGGACAGGTCGCCGTGTTCCTTTTTCCTGGGGATTTCGAGGGCTATCTTCGGATCGGATATTCCAACGCTGTGACACAGATCGGCGAGTATCGGGACGATGTATTCTTCAATCGTTTCATTCATCGTCATTCGAGCCCTTTGACCTGCACGCGCGGCGCATCACCCCACAATCGTTCCAGCGCATAATACCCGCGGGCGTCCGATTGAAAAACATGTACCACCAGGTCGATATAGTCCAGCAGCACCCAGCGATAGTTCTCGGTTCCCTCGGTATGTCTCGGTTTCCAGCCTATCTTGGTAAGTTCCTCCTCAACATACTGATAAATCGCCTTCACATGGACGTCGACCGCGCCGGAGCAGATCACAAAGTAATCGCAGAAATCCGCCACTTTTCGTAGATCGAGAACTATGATATCAATCGCCTGCTTCTGGGTGGCGAACAACGCGGCGCGCCGGGCAGCGGTTCGAGAGGTGAGCTTTTTCTTAACGACCAATAGATAACTTTCCGTTGTCTTTACCCACAATAAGCGTCAGATCGATTTCCGGTTCCGGCATAAGGTTAAGCCGTTTGATGCGAGTCTCGCTGAGTCCCAGCAGGCCGGCCAGTTCTCTTGCCGCGGTCAGGTTTCCGGAGCGGTCCAATATCCGGCTGTTGTGATAGTCCTGCCGGTCGGCGTTCCCCACATCCACAACATCATACCCGTTTTTATCCAGCCATTTACCGATACGCCCGGCAATACCGGCCACGCCGCAACCGTTCAGAACCTGCAGTCGTATCGGAGACGGCTCAATCTCATCAGCCTTCACCAGGCTTTTGGCGGTCTCCAGCGGCGGAGCCTCGGGTTCGGGCCGAGTAACGGTCTCCTTTTCCGCAACCTGCGCTGTGGATCGTTGCGGTTCCGTGGTCCGCTGAGTTGTCTCAACCGCCGCCTGTGGCGGGACCGCGAGCGATTTCTTGAGATCGGCGACCTCGACCCATAAACCGATGGTCATCACCACCTGTACAATGATAAAAAACAACAGCAGATTTAACCTGATGATGAGGCCTGAGCCGGCGGCATCGGTCGAGTATTTGATTCTACTGCGTGGGTTCGGTGACATCTCAGACCTTATAATTACATGAAAAAGACCGAGCGCGCGGCATCGGTCTCAATCTCTCGTATGCTGGCAATGAATTCATCGCTTCAGCAACGGAGATACATCACCCTGGTATGGACTGTTCATGTATAACAACCTCGGTGACTGCAACAGTTCAAAGTGAAGATAAATATCCTTGCGCGGACGATAGTCAAACGCAAATCCTCCAATAAAACTGTTGTAATCGGCAGGAATACCCATATTACCTGAATACCGGCTATTTTGAAAACCGAGCAGGAACGTCAGCGAAACCGGATCTGAAAGCTTGTATCCTATCGTGGTCGCATAGAGGCTTCGGGCGATCGAACCGCCGGAACCGGAAGATATCCCGAATGATATATTATGCTGCACAGTCAGCCTTGATCGATCGAGGAGGTTAAACGCGGATCCTGACCTGCCCCCAAGCCAATCCCTGAAGCCCAGTTGATTCCTCTCCACGGTCGGCTCGGCATTCGCTGTCATGCAACAGATTATAATTCCCAAGATCAATACTCTTTTCACCACAACTCCTCGAGATTATATTTCGGGTGAAGGTTCCCGATTGCTAATTTTAATAAATCAACCGGCGGTTGTCAACAGTTAATCGCCGCGACGTAAAATAAGTTTCTGCTCCAGGCGCGAAAGTTGCTGCGGCGTGTTCACGCCCGCCACCTCCAGCGGATCTTCAACCAGGAATGCAGCCAGCGGCTCGTTGCTGTCGGCGAGAACGGAAATCGTATCGGTCAGGTAGTACTCACCGGCGGCATTGCGGTTGCTTATCCGGTCAAGGGCTTGAAACAACGGTTCAGTTCTGAAGAAATAGACGCCGGAGTTGACCTCGTCCGATTTGAGCATGCCCGTTCCGACGTCCTTCTGTTCAATGATGCTCAGCAACTCCCCGCTCTCCCCCCTTATAATTCTGCCATATCCGGTTGGATCTTCCGGCTTGAAGGTGAGCACGGTGGCCGCGGCGCCGCTTTCCCTGTGCAGCGACCAGGCGCGTTCGACGGTGGTCGGCTGGAGGAGGGGAACATCGCCGGAGAGAATCAGCACGTCTCCGCCAAAACCGGCCAGGTCACGCCGGCACGACTTTATCGCGTCCCCGGTGCCCAACTGTCTTTCCTGGACAACCCATTCGACATTCAGCCCGCGTGTCGCCTCTCTCACCAGATCACTCCCGTGACCGATCACCAGCAGAATGCGTTCGGAACCGACGCTGCGAGCCAGCTCGATGACGTAATGCACCAGCGGTCGTCCGGCCAGGGGATGCAGCACCTTCGGCAGATCGTTCCGCATCCGTTTCCCCTTTCCCGCCGCCATGATGATCGTGGCAAACGTGTCGCTCATGGTATTATACGCTTACACCTTTAATTGGTTTCGTTCCCGAACCGGGCCCGATTCGAATATTGTCAATCAATCTGGTCCTGCCGATGAAAGCCGCCAGCAGTATCTGCACGCTTCCGCCGACCTCCGACCTTGGCTCCAGGGTCATCGGATCAACTGCGGACAGGTATTGAACCTTGATCTTCAACAACGGGTTCAATATCGTCAACATCCCGTCCCTGATAAGTCCGCAATCATCAACCCCGTTCTCGCCCTGCCTTCTCGCCCATTCGAGAGCCGTTGGTATCCGAACGGCTAACTCGCGTTCTTCCGCACTTAAATAAGCGTTTCGACTCGACATCGCCAGGCCGTCGCTCTCCCTGACCGTCTCCCCGAAAACAAGCTCCACCGGCAGATTAAGGTCTTCAACCATCCGCTCGACGACCCTCGCCTGCTGATAATCCTTCAGCCCGAATGCCGCCACCGAACAGCCGGTCAGATTGAACAGCCTGTTTACCACCGTCGCCACACCGCGGAAATGACCGGGCCTGAATTGTCCGCACAGCGGTTTCGACAGCTTTTCAACCTCGATATAGGTTTGAAAATCCTCGGGATACATCTCCTGTACATCGGGTATGAAAACCAGATTGCAGCCGTTTTCCGCCAACAGTTCCAGGTCATGGGCTTCATCGCGGGGATATTTATCCAGATCTTCACCCTCACCGAACTGAATCGGATTGACAAAGATGCTGGCTGCCTTCCGGTCACATCTTCCATCCAGCAGGCGCAACAGACTCAGATGTCCCTCATGTAAACAGCCCATCGTGGGCACCAACCCCACCCGGACTCCCTCGCGTCGAAGTTTAAGGGCATGGGAAGACATCTCCCGCAGGGATCGGATTATTTTAATACCGCTTTTCATCACTCCCGGTCAAGTCGTCCGGTCAGTTAAACAGGACGAGTTCTTTGGAAATATCCTGTAATACACTTGCATGTCATCCCCGCGTACCAGTTCGTCGGCTTTATCAAAGGCGAATAACTCTACATATTAAAGAAAAACAGATACGCAAGTCAAGTTATATCTCTTTTTAATCATTGGCGACAGTTCATAACCAAATTAGTTGACAATCCCGATTCCAATTCGTACTATATATGTACTTATGAATAGAGGTTGATATGTATTCCACGGACGCAAGCGGCGGGAGTCACATCCCCGCACCCGAGAAGATCGAGCGGATTCAGCATGCGCTGAGCTCGGCGACGCTACTGCGCAATATGGCCGAGATATTCAAGGTACTCTGCGATCCCACCCGGCTGAAGATCGTGCTGGCGCTCCAGGAGTGTGAGCTTTGCGTTGCTGATATTTCCGAGTTTACTGATCTTCCTCAATCATCAGTATCGCATCATCTTAAGACATTGCGCCAGTCACGGCTGGTCGATTACCGACGACAGGGAAAGATGGTGTTTTATTCACTGGCGGACAACCATGTCACAGCTTTGGTCGCGGTCGCCAGAGATCACGCCAAGGAGACAATTTAAACTAACGTATGAACATAAATTCATACGAAAGGAGAGTTAATGAAAGTTACATCGGATTACGCGATTGAGATTAAAACCGGTCTCGCCTTCGACGAGGTGATAGAGCGGCTGAATGAATTCCTCACGGAGGAAGGGTTCGGCGTGCTCACCGAGATCGACGTTAAAACCACGCTTAAGAAAAAACTCAACATCGACCATAAGCCTTACAGAATACTGGGCGCCTGCAATCCACAATTTGCGAACCGGGCGATCAAGGCAGAGCCGTTGATCGGCGTGTTGCTGCCCTGCAACATCGTTGTATGGGACGACGACGCAACCAGAACCGTTGCCGCCATGGAGCCCGACATCATGGCAAGGATTACTAAAAATCCGGAAATCGCCGCCATTGCCGGTGAGGTTTCGGAGCGGATACACCGGGTGATCGACAGGATCGGCGAGTTGAACGGTTGATGACCGGACCGGAAAAAGCCTCTTCCTGCAGCGCGCCCGGTAAAGGAGCATCCTGTACTTACTGTGCTTCAGACTCTGCGGCCGCTTCAATCCCCATTTCAGACGGGGAGGGTAAAAGCGGCGCCGAGGCGTTGAAAGACCGTATCAAGCGGCGAAGACTGTTCGAGGTCGGCGGTGGATTGATGCTCGTGCTGGCTGGTGGTCTCAGCAGGGGAATGATCCCCGCGGAGGTGATTCCATCCATCATGCTTGTCATGGGGATGATAATCGCAGGCTATCCCATTGTTCAGGCGGGTATTAAAGCCGCATTGAAGCTCAGGCTGGACATCAATTTCCTGATGACCGCGGCGGTGGTGGGAGGATTGGCGATCGGCGAATGGTCGGAGGCGGCAGCGGTTGTAATTCTGTTCGCGATTGCCGAAATGTTGGAGGATTTCAGCCTGGATCGCTCGCGGCGTGCGATCGAAAAACTGATGGAGCTGGCGCCGTCCGTCGCGCTCGTCATCAGGGATAATACGGAAGTCGAGGTGCCGGTTGCGGATCTTCAAATTGGCGATACGGTGCTTATTAAACCGGGAGTCTCCGTTCCGGTTGACGGGACAATCGTCTCCGGTCGGTCATCGCTGAATCTGGCTGCAATAACAGGTGAATCAATGCCGGTATCCTGCCGGACCGGTGACCGGGCGCTTAGCGGAGGCATCAACGGGGAAGGTTCGCTGATCGTAAAAGTATCCAAGAAACCGGACGAATTTACGATCAACCGAATTATCAGCCTGGTTCAGAAGGCGCAGGAGGAAAAGCCCAGGATCCACACGATCGTGGAGAGATTCGCCGCATATTACACGCCGATAGTGGTGGTCCTGGCTGCAGCCACAGCCGTAATTCCTCCAATCCTCTTCGACGGCGCCTGGAACACCTGGATCTACCGGGCGCTTGCCATGCTGCTCATCTCATGTCCCTGCGCGCTGGTCATCTCAACGCCGGTGACCATCGTATCGGCACTGGCGAACGCCGCCCGCCGCGGCGTGCTTGTCAAGGGCGGGGCGTTTCTCGAATCCTTATGGAGAACAGCGGTGTTCGCCATGGATAAAACCGGCACCCTGACCGGCAGCGAGCTCTCCGTCCGGAAACTGTACCCCGTCAACGGCGCGACATCGGACGGTCTCCTGCGCCGGGCGGCGACGGTCGAGTCACACAGCGAGCATCATATCGGAAGGGCGATCCTCGATCACGCCCGCAGCAGAAAGGTCGAATTCGGAACGCCGAATAACTTCGCATCCTATCCGGGCCGGGGCGCTTCAGCAGAGGTTGACGACCAGGAGGTATTCGTCGGCAAACATGACCTGTTCGAGGAGTTGGGCATCTGCGACGAATCGATCCATCCTCTGCTCAAGGAGGTGGAAGCGTCCGCAGGAACCACCGTGATGGTCGGCAGCCGGAAAAAACTGGACGGCGTTATATCGGTGGCAGACAACCCGCGCCCCGAGGCTGCCGAAACCCTGCAGAGATTAAAGGACGCGGGCGTCGAACACATCGCTCTGCTGACGGGAGACAACAGGCGCGTAGGCATGGCGGTGGGCAGGTCGATCGGCTGCGACGCCGTCCATGCCGGACTGCTGCCGGAAAACAAGGTTGAGATCGTCAAGGATTTAAGAAGCAAATACGGCATGGTGGTCATGGTCGGCGACGGGGTCAACGATGCGCCGGCGCTGGGCGCGGCCGACATCGGGATCGCCGTTGGAGGCGCCGGCAGCGACGCCGCGCTCGAGACCGCCGACATCATCCTGATGGGCGACAGAATCGACCGTCTCCCCTGGCTGCTGAGGCTTTCACGCAGAACTCACCGGCTTATAATCATGAACATTGTTGCGGCGATAGGAATTAAAACCGGTTTCCTGGCGCTGGCTGTTACAGGACTGGCGACCTTGTGGATGGCGGTTTTCGCTGATATGGGCGTGACGCTGCTGGTGGTTTTCAACGGAATGAGAGCGCTGCGGAAGTAGGAAACTACAATTCACGAATTGCCAATCGCAAATTACGATTCTCCCTCGCTCCAGTTACTTTCAATATTTTGGACATCCTCGGGCAACGGTTTGGGTCGCAGATCAGCATCGATGTTGACCATGATCGCGCTGAAACGAAACGCCTCCGACGTCCGGTCTATCCTGGGATCGTGTATCATGACTCTCAGTTTCACGCTTACGCTGCTGCGCCCGATCCTGTATCCTTCACCATAGAACTCCACCAGGTCGCCTACCCTGACCGGCGCCAGGAAGTCAATATCCGACATGTGAACGGTGACCAGGTTGTCAGACTTCACCAGCTTCCTGCACCAGATGGAGGCGGCGATGTCAGCCCAGGCAAGCATCCGTCCCCCGAACAGTATATCCTTCGTGCCCACGTCGGAAGTGAGGCAGATTTCACGGGTTATCAGTTCCATTATCAGGTTGTGTCCTATTCCTCAAACTGATTGCTGAACATGGACGACTGAAGTCTCCCCTCCCCGGTCTTTCTATTTGACCGCAAACTGCCCCATCTTGATCACATCGCCGCCGGCGACCTTCACCACGACCTCCCACTTGCCGACAGCCTCCGGACCGATGGTCTTGTAACTCCAGGTTCTCCAGTTTTCAGCCTTGCCGACCTTAAGATCGATCGTGCTTACAAGTTTCCCGTTCAGATACCACAGGTGCTGTATGGTCGCTTCATCCAACCGGCAGTTGATGTCGGTGAAGCAATAGATCCGTTCAACATCTTGCGGGAAATCTTCGCCGGGATTGACCGGAGTACGATCCTTGACGTCCTCGCAGAACGTTATGGAATTAACGGAGATGTCACCGTTCGGTTGCAGTTCACTCTTCCCGGTGGTTGATTCTTCCTCATCCGCAATTAGAGTAAAAGGGAACGATACAAGCAGGATACATAGTAAAAACAGCGCTTTAAATGTTATAAAATGATTTGATTTCATTTCGTATCACCCATGGTTAAAGATGTTTGAAACCAACCCCAATAAGAAATATCGACTGAATCACGCACTCTTGCGCTCAGGCTTGGAATGAATGATCTTCGGTTCCTCATCGCCGCTGACTACTCCCGGCGAGATTACAATCTCTTCGACGTTCTTCATGTCAGGCAGGTCGTACATCAAATCGGTCATCACCTTTTCCATGATGCTCCTGAGGGCGCGCGCCCCCGTATCCCGCTCCATCGCCCGGTCAACCATCTTCTCCAGCGCCGCATTCTCGAAAGTCAACCTGGCATTCTCCATCTCGAACAGCTTGATGTATTGCTTGGTCAGCGCATTCTTCGGTTCCAGCAGGACAGACTTCATCGCCTCGCGACTCAGACGGTCAAGCGGCGTAATCACCGGCAGCCTGCCGATGAGTTCGGGGATCAGACCGTAACGCAGAAGGTCTTCCGGTTCGACCGCCGAAATCAGCTCGTAGTATCCCATCTTGCGTCGTCCCCGCACCTCGGCGCCGAATCCCATCCCCTTTTTGCCAATCCGGCTCTGCACGATCCTGTCGATGCCCTCGAACGCCCCTCCGCAGATAAAGAGAATGTTCTTCGTGTCCAGTGAGAGCAGTTTCTGTTCGGGGTGTTTTCTGCCGCCTTCCGGCGGAATGTTGGCAATCGTGCCCTCGAGGATTTTCAACAGCGCCTGTTGAACGCCCTCGCCGGATACGTCACGGGTGATCGACGTGGATTGATCCCTCCTGGCGACCTTGTCGATCTCATCGATGTATATAATGCCGATCTCGGCCTGCGCAACGTCTCCGTCCGCCGCGTGGTACAACCGCACCAACACATTCTCCACGTCCTCGCCGACATATCCCGCTTCGGTCAGGGTCGTAGCGTCGGCGATGGCGAAAGGCACATCGAGGAAGCCGGCCAGCGTCTGGGCGATCAGTGTTTTCCCGGTGCCGGTCGGGCCGATCATCAGGATGTTCGACTTTTCGATCTCAACGTCGTCTGCCAGCGTCTGGGCGGTGATGCGCTTGTAATGATTATAAACCGCGACCGAGATCCTCTTCTTGGCGTCATCCTGTCCGACCACATATTCCGACAGCTTCTCAAATATCCGGCTCGGCTTGGGTATCCGGCGTCCGAGCGCGGTTCGCTTCTGCGCCATGGCTCGCTTGATGATCTGAGCGGCTCCGGCAACGCATACGTCACATATCGCCACATCCTTCCCCTTGACCATAACGCGTGTCAGCTCAATCGATCTGCCGCAGAATGAACAGAGTTCGGTGTTGTCCGGTTCGACAAATGGCTCCCGAGGCTCCTCAGGAGGACGATCCTGACTGTCGTCACTCACTTTTTACCCTTCTTGTCCTTGGATTCAAGCTTGGCGGAGGCATCGACGCGCTGAAAGATGACCTTGTCAATCAGACCGTATTCTCTGGCTTCTTCGGCGGTCATTATATTGTCGCGATCGGTGTCCTTGGCGATCTTCTCTATCGGCTGGCCGGTGGCTTCAGCAAATATCTCGTTAAGCCGATCGCGGGTTTTCAAAAGGTTTCTGGCATGTATATCAATGTCGGACGCCTGCCCCTGCATGCCGCCCATCGGTTGATGAATAATAACCTTTGAATTGGGCAGCGCCGAGCGCTTCCCCTTCGTCCCCGCGGTCAACAGCAACGCTCCCATCGAGGCGGCATTCCCGATGGCGATGGTGGCGATATCAGGCTTGATGTATCGCATGGTGTCGTAAATCGCCAACCCTGAAGAGACCACTCCACCGGGGGAATTTATATAAATCGAGATATCCTTGTCGGGATCCTCTGCCTCGAGAAATATGAGCTGCGCTATCACCAGGCTGGCCACGTTGTCGTCTATGCCTCCGGCGATAAAGATAATCCGCTCCTTCAACAACCGTGAGTAGATATCATACGCTCTTTCGCCTCGACCAGTCTGTTCGATCACCATTGGTACTAAATTCATTGAATTCCTCTAAAGATTTTTGACCTGTTTCCCGTGAAAGGTACTTTACCTATTCCTCAAGTTGCGATCTGCTCAACCGGAAAAATTCGTCGAGATTCATCGTTCGCTTTTCAATATCAGCGTTGGTGATGAGGAAATCCATGACATCCCTGTCGATCATACGCTTCCTTAACGATTCGATGCCCCCCTCTGTTTCAATCTTTTTGCGTATCTTCTCCACCGGTTCACCGCTTTGTTCGGCATACCGCCGCAACTCGGACTCCACCATCTCATCCGTAACGGTGATCTCTTCAACCCGGGCGATCTCATTGCGCAGCTCAACCCAGCGGAGATCCGCTTCAGCCTCCTGCCGGTGTTGTTCGATGAATTCATCACGATCATCCTCGCTGATGCTGACATTGGCTGCGATCTGCTTCAAGGTCGAAGCGATCAGCCCTTTTGAGATCTGGAACGGGTTCTCCTCAAGCAGTCTGTCCGTGATCGCCTTCTCCAACATCTGACGCCTGGCGGATTCGACATAGCTCATTATCTTGAAGCGGATCAGTTCACGGAGCGTCTTGAGCGAATCGATCGCATCATCCACGCTCCTGGCAAAATCATCATTCAGCTCCGGGAGCTCGGCTATCTCGACTTTTTCAGCCTCCACCGACAGGTAACGCTCATCGGTGCCGAAATCCAGGTCATCCTTCTGTCCGGGTGTAACGATATGCGGTTGAACCGGCGCCATTGACAGCGTGCCGGCGTCCTGCCTTGTTCGAATTATCCGCTTTTCGCCGGCCCTGATTCCCAACAGCTGTTCATCGCTGCCGACGCCAAGCTCGTCCATACCGAACTCAATGACCTTCTCCTCAACCGGCCGACCTATCAATTGAAGACCGGAGGGATCAACATCCTGAACCTTCAGTGTCAGGCGCGCTTCGGGAGGCGCCGGATCATCGATCGATCTCATAAGCGCATGCTTGCGACGCAGGGCTTCCAGTTCGTTGTCAATATCGGTATCGCTGATCTCCACATCATTGACGACGACCTTTAATCCTTTGTAATGAGTGAGCTTTACATCAGGAGCCAGGGGGAATACCGCCTTGAAGTGCAGCGGCTTCTCCTCGCCGTATTCGATGAGTTCGATATTCACGATACCCGCCGGTTTGAGCGATTCCTGTTTTACCGCTCTGGCGAGGAAATCTCTGGCAAGTTCATCCGCCTTCTCAGACATGATCTCCCTGCCCCAACGTCTGCGGATCAGATCCAAAGGTACACGTCCGGGGCGAAATCCGGGTATGTTCACCTCCCGACGAAACCGGCTGATCGCATCAGTAAAAACAGCGCCGATATCCACGGCGGGAACCGCTATGTCGAGTGTAGCCTCCCCTTCCGGCGATATGTTCTTGTTAATCTCCAACCCGTATCCTGTTATGTTTGTTTACCGGTGTTATTCTCGATTTTGCGAAACTTAAATTTACAAACATCCCGCATCCAAAGCAACCATAAGCTGTCATTTCATTGCGGATCACCTCCTCTTTAGCCAATTTTCATTGAGCGCTCACTTCTCGTCCAGGGAACTGTTCCTCCATGCCACCGGGCTCTCTCCCGATACGACCCATGTTCCCTTGCGGATGTTTTTATCGTCCTCGAACAGCAGATAACTGTACTTGCCGTAATGCGGCAGCTTTCTCGTACCCCCGACGATATCCGCATCGGGAAGCGCCAGGGTATAGACGAGCGTCTTTTCGGAGTCCTTCGGATTGCGTTCGATCATGGTCGCAGTCAGTTTCCCCCCGCGGAACTCCTCGCGCCTGAACCTTATCCCCGCCGGCAGCGGCCGCTCCTCCCGCCAGCGCGGCGCGCGTGAAGGCAGGTATGCCAGTCTCGACGGATCCATCGAGAACGTGGAGAAGACGCGGTTGATCTCCGGATCACCGAACAGCCACACTGATTTCTTCTCCATGTCAGGTGTGAACTCGGCATCCGTCACCACCTGCTGACCATCTGACTTCAGGCTCTCCGCAATCCGTCTGAATTCGTGGACTTTCAAGCCCTGGGACGGTATGACCAGGATACCGTCGGCATCACCGAAAAACTCCGCAAGCGTCAACGGCATCTCCCCCGGATATACCTTTCGGAACAGATCAAACGCCGGGTCCAGTTGCAATGTCCTGATCTCGCCTCCCCCCGTAAGCTTGACGGCCTGACGCGGATTCTCGATGAACACCTGATGATACACGCTGCCGATATCCGACAGAACCCTGATCGGGAGCAGGTACTTGTACGGTCTGCCGTCCGCAGCGGTGGTGACCACCTCAAACTCCGCTTTCCACCCGCCTTCCAGGTTTTCGACAACCATGTTCTCAATCGCCAACTCGGGTGCACCGGTGCGGTAAAGCCACTGGTCGAAAAACCAGTTCAGTTTCTGTCCGAGTCGCCGCTCGAACTCCTTTCGCCATTCACGCCAGCCGATCGGCTGCCATTGATACTTGCGATAGGTCTCTCCGATCACCTGCATGAAAATCGCCTCGTCATACTCATCGAGCATTCTGCGCAACATGTGAAAGATCATCATCACCTTGCCGTAGCCGATCGCCCTGTCAGCGGGATTTGACCTCTCCGCGAACTCAACCACGGGATAGTCGTTGTCCGAATTGACATAGGCGGCGTAGTCGCGCAGCTGGTTCATCCGATACTCCACCGCCGCCAGGCTGTCAGCTTCCTCCTTGTACCTGTAATCCGCCAGGTAAACGGTCAATCCTTCGCACCAGTTGCCCTGCCGGTAATCGACCAGCAGCGAGTTCCCCATCCAGTTGTGGGTGATCTCGTGTCCGAGTGAGGTTCGCTTGATGAACGGCAGTCTCAGTACTTCGCTGCCAAGCAGTGTCCAGCCGGGCATACCGTATCCCGAAGGCAGGAAGTTGTCCACAACGGCAAACTTGGGGAAGGGATACGGTGCAATCAGGTCGGAATACTTGTCGATATATTTTATGCATGACTCGAGGTATCCTTCCGACAGCCCGGCTTGTTCGGGAAGAAAGTACGTCATCACCGCAACGCCGTTGTGGTCGACCTTCTCCACCACGAACGGTCCGGCGCTGAGCGAGAGCGCGCCGGTGACGACATCCGAGGTATGGGTGACCTCCACCCAGCCGTCCCGCTCCAGCGCACCTCCCGGCATTCCATCGGTTACGCAATTCCATCCCTCGGGCAGTCTCACTGTAATTTCATAGGTCGATAAAACATCCGGCAAAGTCGGATACCAGTAGGCTGAAGGCGACAGGTATATCCCCTCCGGACCGATCGTACCGTTGACCTCGAAGGCTATCTTTTCCCGTGAGAACCGGCGGTTGTCCGGTTCAACGTACAATGACCCCGAAAAATCGACCTTCAGCACAAGGGGTTTGGCTTTGAAGGCCCGTTTCAACTCCTTTCCCTGTGATTTACTGGACGTCTCAGTCGTCCAGAGCAGGGCGCCGCGGGCATCCCAGTCACCGAAAACGCCGTAATCAGGGGAAACGGACCCGGGGTCATCCAGTGGTCGGCTCGTCAGACTGACCGGAGCTCCTCCAAGCTCGGCGTTTCCGACGGAGAAATCCTTGTTCAGAAGGAATCCGGCGACCTTCACCCCCCTGCGCGGCAGGGTCAGACGCGCCGTACCTTCAATGGTGTGATCCTCCAGGTCGAAACTAACCGACAGCCGATGGTGTTCGACAGGTTGCCGTATGACAGTTCCGGACTTTGCCAGGATAGAGCCGCCGCCCAGCATAAGAATAATTATGGGAATCAAAGGCTTCACGATAATCTCCGGTTTGAAATATGTATTACGGGAATGATAAAACTTGTTTGAACCCATTTCAAGGAATTATCGATATAATTGGCTGCTTGAGTATTGAAAAACATCACGGCAGCCCGGTTGTTGTCAAGGGGTGGGAGAACGGGGCTCGGCGCCCGTCCCTGAAAACGACGCCTGCACAGCGTTGGACGGGTACGGGGAACCATCATCCTGGATGAAAATCTCGAAAATCTGTCAAAATAAACCGCATCTCATGTATCAGCCGCACTCCCTGACAACTTTGGACATGACAGGCTGCATCCCGCAACCTCCCGATGATAATTCCCGGCAAATCCCTCCTGAATACGCCTCGATTCACCTGCGATGTGTGCTTGAAATCACATTCACTCGTGGGGATTTTAAGTACATTGGTCGTTCAGGTCACTGACGGGGGTACGAGATTTCCAGCCTGAGACGTTATCACGAACATGTGATTCTGACGGCTTGATGCGATTTTTTTTTTATCAAGCCTTATTTTGGGTTGCATTCCGCTCTGGAAATTGTATATTGTGCGCTTAAGGTACAGGTTGTCCGCACAGGCGCCATTAGCACTACTCACCACACCTCCAAATATCCTTAACGTACAGGTTGAGGAATTCTGATACTTAAAAGAGCCATATCATGCACCTCGCGCGTTGCTTTAAGTCATCAAATTTACAAAGTTTAAATAAATGAGCTTGGAGAAGCGTATGAAGCGTTTCGCTATTCTTTCCGGTCTGCTCGCAGTCGTTTTGACCCTGACGAGCAGCACAGCTATGGGACAACATTTTGAGCCTGTGGTCAATGAAGGCTCTTCCCACTCCCTTATCATACAATCCGCCACCATCGATGGTGTCGAATTGGTTGAAAACGACGAGATCGGCGTTTTCACCCCGGCAGACATATGCGCCGGCGCTGTCGTCATCGAGGATGAAGCGCCATATGGTCTGGCTGCCTTCGGTGACGATCCCGAATCCGAAGAAATCGATGGATTCCTGGGCGGCGAAGTTTTCGCCTTCAGATTCTGGGATGCCTCCGCCGGTGAGGAGCTGGAAGCCATGGCACAGTTCGGCGAAGGACCAGAAGTCTGGGAATTAAACGGCGTCACCGTATTAACCAGGTTGTTCTGGTATGAAGAGCCTGTGCCGCTGATCGACCTCTCCGCCGATGAACATGACTTCGGCGTGATGGGTATCGATCAGACCATTGGGTGGACTCTGACAATCACCAACATCGGCACGGGCGACCTGACTGTCAGCGAAGCCACCCTTAACAACCAGGCTTTCAACACCGACTTCGATGGTGAATTCACTCTGGAGCCGACCGAGAGCCACGATATGCTGGTAACGTTCACTCCTCCGGATGCCGACGAATATAATGGTACCCTTGCCATTTCAAGCAACGACGAAGAGAACGATGAAGTTAGCGTCACGCTTCACGGAACGGGCACTGAAGACATCACGCCGGACATCACCCTGTCCGGTTATGAGATCGACTTCGGGGAATGGCCCATCGACTGGAGCCGCAACCGCGTATTGACCATCACGAATGAAGGAACCGGATTGCTTACCATCAGCGATTTGGATGTCGATCCGGACGTCTTCACAACCGATTGGAACGAAGAGGATGTTGAGATTCAACCTGCTGAATCGTTCGATCTTACCGTCACTTTCACTCCTGATGAAGATCAGACCTACGAGGGTGAGCTGACCATCACCTGCGACGATCCCGACGAGGAGATCGTGGTCGTTGACCTCCTGGGAACAGGCACCATGTTCGAGGATCACTTCCACCACATTCGTTCAGGCACCAGCCATTCGCTGCTGGTCCTTGAGGCAAGCATAAACGGTGAAGCGCTGGTCACCGGCGATGAGATCGGCGTCTTCAATGATGACGGCGTCTGCTCCGGTCACGGCGTTGCCACGGGAATCATGGATGGAAGAGGGGGGACTCAACTCGGTTTCGGCGCCTGGCAGGCGATGGACGACATCCCCGGATTCAACATGGGCGATACAATCCGATACCGCATCTGGGATCTCTCCGCCGAGTTGGAGATCGTTGCGACCGTCCACCGTTATCTGCAAGGCGGGCCGCGTTTCCAGGGTCAGGACGGTTTCAGCGTCGTCGACTCGCTCTACGCCAATACCGCCGATGAGCCGGATATCATGGTTTCGCCTGTTCTGATGGACTTCGGACAGGTGGGTACCGGTTATTCCAGCACCCAGTACGTCCGCATTCGAAACGTTGGCGCAGACGTGTTGAGGGTAACCAATATCGAATCGACGGAACCTTTCTTCGAACCGAATTTTCAGGTTGGTTTCATTGTCAGACCCGGTCGTCAGGTTTACGTCGGCGTAACGTTCACCCCCGAGGAGATTCAAACCTATGACGCCATTCTCGAGATCACGTCCGATTCGCCGGACGAAGAGCTCGTGGAAGTGGAGTTGACCGGCGAGGGTATAGAACCGCCGGCAATGATCGAAGTAAGTGAAACATCGCACAACTTCGGAATAATACCGGTCGGGTCAGACCTGTCATGGGAGCTAATAATTTCCAACGCGGGCGGCCTGGACCTGACCATCGACAGCTTGACCTCCGACAACGACGTCTTCACGACCGATTTTCCGGACGAAGGCGTTGTACTTGGCCCGGACGAGAACACCGCCGTCCAGGTTACATTCAGTCCCGAGGACAATATCTTTTACATGGGCGCGCTGACTATCTATAACGATGATCCGGATGAGGAAGATCAGGCGCTGGAAGTCGACCTGGCGGGACGCGGTGAATACCTGCCCGTGATCAGGGTGCGACCGTTGCGCGTCGATTTCGTAGACGTTGAAATCAATACCGAGGAGACGGCTGATGTCACCATCATCAACGACGGCGGCGCCAACCTGGTCGTCTCGGACATCAGCGTCAGCGGGCAGTACTTCTCCGTGGACTTCGAGGGTGAGTTCGAAGTTGAACCCGAGGGCGAACACGACTTCCAGGTTCACTACAACCCGACGGAAGTGGGTGACCACGACGGCACCATAACCATCACGTCCAACGATCCCAATCAGCATGAGAAACTGGTTCCGGTTTCGGGTAATGCCATCGAAACGCCGGAACCGCCCGAAGTGGTCAACCCCATTGACGATGTCCAACTAGCAGAGGATTTTGATCCGTACGTTGTTGCGGACCTGGACGACGTATTCATGGATCCCAACGAGGACGTACTGGAATACAGCGTCCAGAGCAGTGACGAAAACCTGATCGTGGAGGTTCAGGACGGACACCTGTTGTACATGGACAGAGTGGAGAACTGGTTCGGAACCGCCACGGTCACCGTTACGGCCGATGACGATCCGGGCGGCGGACGCGACCGCGGTCCCGTCAGGGGATTACGCTCGATCAGCGGCAACGGCTTCAACCCGCGCCGCGACCTGACGGCCCAGGATGAATTCGATGTCGAAGTGACCGCCGTCAACGACGCTCCAGAATGGATCGACGTCCCGGATGCGGTCGAAGATGACGAGGGGGCGCTGATCGAACTGACTCTCGTTGGCGAAGATGTAGACGAAGATGATCTTACCATAACATACCAGTCGGACGATCTGCCGGAAGCGGTTGAATTTTCAGACAACGGCGACGGCACAGCCGGCTTCACCTGGCAGACCACCTACGATGACGCCGGTGATTATTCAGCGACCTTCACCATCTCGGACGCCGAGTACGACATAGCCACCGATGTCGATTTCACCATCAACGACGTCAACCGCGCTCCGGTCTGGGATTCCCTGCCGGAGGAAATCGAGCTCGACGAAACCGATATCCTTGCCGCCACCTTCGAGGGGCACGACCCGGACGGCGATGACGTTCAGATCAGTTACGCGTCCGACGACCTCCCGGAGGACAGGATCGACTTCATCGACAACGGCGACGGCACGGCGGACATCGTGTGGCAGACGAACTACGACGACGCCGGTACGTACCACGCAACCTTCACCATCTCGGACTACCAGTACGACACGGATCGCGATGTCACCATCACCGTTCACAACGTGAACCGTTCCCCTGAATGGACCGAAGTTCCCGAACCGATCAGCGTCGAGGAGGGCGAAGTTGTTGAATTTACGGTGGAGGGTATCGATCCGGACAACGACGATTTAACCATCGACTACGATCCCGGCGCCGACCCCGCACTCCCCGGAGACGCCTTCACAGACAACGGCGACGGAACCGGTGATTTTTACTGGGTCACAACGGACGGCGACGACGGCGAATATCGCGCGACCTTCACGCTCTCGGACGGCGAAATGGAAGTTGATGCTGAGGTCATCATCGCGGTCGGCGATGTCAACCATCCGCCAACCTGGGAAGAAATCCCCGACCAGGTGGAGGGCGACGAGAACTCGACGATCGAATTCACCGTCACAGGCGTCGATCCCGACGAAGACCCGGTGACGCTGACCTATTCCTCCGATGATATTCCTGATGACGCGCAGTTCACCGACAACGAGGACGGCACCGGGACATTCAGCTGGGAAACCGGCTTTTACGACGCGGGCGAATACACCGCCACCTTCACGGTTTCCGACGAGACATATGACGTCAGCCACGACGTCACGGTCACGGTCAACAACGTGAACCGCATGCCGGCATGGTTCTCGATCCCCGAAGAGACCATCGTGGTTGACGAGGGCGACCAGATCCAGTTTACCGTTGAGGGCGACGATCCCGACGAGGATGATGAACTTACGATCACGTACAACTCCGACAACCTGCCCGAAGCAGTCGAATTGGATGATCACGGCGACGGAACGGCAACGTTCACCTGGCAGACATGGTATCTCGACGCGGGCGACTACACCGTAACCTTCACCCTCAACGACGGCACGGACGAAGCCGTTTCGGATGAGGTGGCGATTACCGTGAACGACCGCAACGCCCCACCGGAGTGGACGGATGTGCCGGAGAGGATCGACGCCGAAGAGGGCGACCTCATCGACCTCACCATCGTCGCCGAAGACGTGGACGAGGATCAGATTACGCTGACGTTCCGCTCGGACGATCTTCCTGAAGATGTACATTTCACGGATCACGGCGACGGCACCGGAACATTAGTGTGGCAGACCGATTACCAGGACGCCGGCGACTACCTGGCAATATTCACAGCCTCCGACGATGAGTTCGACGTTGACGTTGAGGTTCCCATCAGCGTCGGCGACGTCAACCAGGCCCCGGTGTGGGATTACGCACCCAACCAGGTTTCGCTCGCCGAGGATGAAGACTGGTCGCTGACCGTCGAAGGCTCCGACCTCGACCTGGACGAGCTCACGATCGAATACAGTTCCGATGATATACCTGAAGCCGCCGAGTTCGTCGATCACGGCGACGGCACCGGGACGCTGAGCTGGCGTCCGAGCTTCGACGACGCCGGAAATTATCAGGCGACCTTCACCATCTCCGACGGCAACTTCGACGTCTCCACAATCACCGAGATCGAAGTTACCAACACAAATCGTCCGCCGGTCTGGGACGATTATCCGATGGACCCGATTGATGTAAATGAGGATGCGCTAGTTGAATTCGTGGTCTCCGGTCATGATCCCGACGAGGAGGGTGTCACCATAACATACAGCACACACGACCTCCCCGAAGTTGTGGAGTTCAATGACAACGGCGACGGCACCGCCGACTTCTCGTGGCAGACCGCCGCAGGCGACGAGGGAGACTATACGGCAACGTTCAGCATGACCGACGGGGATCTCAGGGTTGAGATCGATGTCGAAATAAGCGTCTCCCACATCAACCATTCCCCCTTCTGGGTCGATGTCCCGTTCGAAGTACACGCCGATCCCGATGAACGATTCTCCATCGATGTCGTGGGGGATGACCCTGATGAGGGCGATGAACTGGAGGTGTCCTGGTCAAGACTGGGCGAAATGCCGCCCGGGTCGATCCGGCGGTTCACCGATCACGGTGACGGCTCGGCAACGCTTGAGCTCCAGATCGACGAGGTCGGAACTTACGGGGTCGCATTCCACCTGCGGGACGGCGAATTCACCATCGACGCGGATGTCGTCATCACCATCGGTGATGTAAACCGACCGCCTTACTGGGTCACTGATTTCCCGTTGAATTACCGCGTGAACGAGAACGCCCTGATCGAGTTCTCCGTCGCCGGTGAAGATCCCAACGAGGATGACGATCTGACCATCGTTTTCAACTCCGACGATCTGCCCGAAGACGCGCAGTTCACGGACAATGAAGACGGTACCGGCGACTTCGCCTGGCAGACGACCTACGACGACGCAGGTCACTATACCGCCACATTCACGCTCTCGGACGGTGAATACGAGAGGACCGGCGAAGTAACCATCACCGTGAACGACATGAACCGTTCACCTGAATGGACAGTCCTGCCCGGCTCGTGGGCGGCGGACGAGAACACGCTTATGCAGTTCGATATCAGCGGTGAAGACCCGGACGGCCAAGATTTAACGATCACCTTTACGTCCGAAGACCTGCCGGAC
Source organism: bacterium (assembly GCA_025774605.1). Taxonomy (GTDB): domain Bacteria; phylum Electryoneota; class AABM5-125-24; order Hatepunaeales; family Hatepunaeaceae; genus JALGVR01. Next base: position 36,056 of record JALGVR010000012.1, read on the forward strand.
GCCGTTGAATTCACCGACAACGGCGACGGAACCGGCAGATTCTCCTGGGCTGTCACCTACGATGACGCCGGGCGATACACCGCTTCCTTCACACTCTCCGACGGCGAACTCGACGTGACCCGCGAGACGTCAATCCGGGTAAACAACGTCAACCGGGCACCGACCTGGGATGAATACCCCCACGATATGACCGTGGACGAGGGCGATCTGGTCAACTTCCGTGTAATGGGCAGCGACCCGGACAACCAGGAGCTGACCCTGTCCGCCGAACCGCTCGATATGCCCGAAACCGTGGAATTTATCGATAACGGCGATGGAAGCGGGCAGTTCACCTGGCTGACGAACTACACCGACGCCGGTCGCTACTGGGTCAGGTTCACCATTTCCGACGGCGAACTGGAGGAGACGATCGCCATCCGCATAAGCGTCGACAACGTCAACCGCTCGCCGTATTGGACATTCGTTCCCGAACAGGTGAGCGGCGCCGAGGACGAGAACATCTCGTTCAACGTGGCCGGCGCCGATCCGGACCTGGAGGACGAGCTGACCATCAGCTACGCTTCCGGTGATCTGCCCGAGGAGGCTTCGTTTACCGACAACGGCGACGGCACGGGCGGCTTCACGTGGCGTCCGGACTTCGACCAGTCCGGCGAATATACGGCAACATTCACCTTGAGCGACGGCGAATTTGAGGTGCAGGCGGAAGTGCCGATCAGCGTGGAAAACAGCAACCGACCGCCGGTCTGGACCGATGATGTCTCTCTGGTTCGCGTCGACGAGGACGGCGACCTTGAGCTGACGGTCACCGGTACCGACCCCGACGGCGACGACCTTTCGATCGAATACCAGTCGGATGACATCCCGGGCCGAGAGTCCGACTTCACCGACAACGGCGACGGAACCGGAACACTGACCTGGCACCCCGGCTATGAGCAGGCGGGAGAATACACCGCCGAGTTCATTCTCTCGGATTACGAGGGTGCGATACCGGCCAGAAGGATCTCCATCATTGTGGATGATGTCAATCGCCCGCCCGAATTTGTGTCGTTCCCCGAAGATGTTATCGCTGTCAACGAGGACAGTTGGGTGGCGTTTTCGGTTGAGGGCGGTGATCCCGACGGCGACAACCTCATCCTGAGTTACGAGTCTGATGACATCCCCCAGGCGGCCATCTTCAGAGACAACCGAAACGGCACGGGGACATTCACCTGGCACACCGGATATGATGACGCCGGAGATTACACGGGCACAATCACTTTGTCCGACGGCGATCTGAGCGTAGCGGCGGACTTCCAGATCAGCGTTGAGAACGTCAATCTTCCGCCCGAATGGACCAGCGTTCCCGATGAGATCGAAGGAATTGAGAACACGACCATAGATTTCATTATACAGGGCGCAGATCCGGATGACGACGACCTCGCCATTACATTCACGTCCGATGATCTCCCCGAGGAGGCGCGCTTCCTTGACTTCGGCAACGGCGCCGGCAGGTTCTCATGGCGTCCCAATCTGGTTGACGCGGGTGATTATACAGCCCTGTTCAGTCTCTCCGACGGCGAATTCGACGTTGAGGCCGAGGTTGAGATTACAGTGGCAAACCTCAACCAGACTCCCGCCTGGGCTGAATTTCCCGATGATATCGTTGTCGATGAGGGTCAGTATATAGAATTCATGGTCGTCGGTATGGATTCGGATCCATCCGACGAACTGACCGTTACATTCAGCTCCATCGAGCTTCAGCCGGTGGCGCAGTTCACCGATCACGGCGACGGGAGCGGAACGTTCTCATGGCAGACCACCTTCGAGGATGCCGGTGAATACGTCGCCACCTTTACGCTCTCCGACGGCATGGATGACATTTCCGGGGACGTGAACATCACCGTCAATAATGTGAACCGTCCTCCCTCATGGATATCTGTCAACAACAACCAGAACGAGCTGAGGGTTGACGAAGGCGATATCGTCCGCTTCACCGCGCGCGGCTATGATCCGGACGACGACGACCTCACGATCACCTTCGACCGCGACCTGTTACCCGATGAAGCGGAGTTCACCATTCAGGGTCCCGGGGTGGCGCTGTTCGTCTGGCAGACGACCCACGAGGACTTCGGCGTCTATGACCTGACCTTGACGCTATCCGACGGCGAGTATGAGGATAGTTTTGATATGCAGCTCCTGGTCGGCGACGTCGACCGCCCGCCGGTCTGGACAAGGATGCCCGACAACCTGCGGATCGACGAGAATGCCCTGCTCCAGTTCCAGGTGGTCGGAAGGGATCCCGATGACGATGAACTGACGCTCGAGCTTTCCTCGGACGACCTGCCCGACGACGTCGAGTTCACAATCGATTACAACGGCGCCGGAACCTTCCGCTGGGAACCCGGGTACGGCGATGCTGGGGAATACACGGCGACATTTACGCTCTCCGACGGCGAAAACAGCATCGTGAGCGATGTAAACATCGTTGTCAATGACATCAACCTTCCGCCGTACTGGGTCGTGATCCCTGATGTGGCGGAGATAAGGGAGGATGAGGAATTCATCTCCTTCAACGTCGAAGCAGCCGATCCCGACGGGGATGAACTTACCATATCGTACAGCTCGGACAACCTGCCCGAGGACGCGAGATTCGGTGATTTCGGCGACGGCACAGGCAACTTCGTCTGGCTGATCACATACGACGACGCCGGTCATTACACGGCGACATTTACGGTCTCGGACGGTGAATACGAGGTTACAGAGGACGTGACGATCAACGTGATCAACGTCAATCGCGAGCCTTCCTGGACTGATGTTCCCGAAGAGATCCGCGTCGCTGAAAACGAACTTATCCTGTTCACCGTGGAAGGTTCCGATCCCGACGGGGACGATCTTCTGATCAGCTATACCTCCAACGGCATCCCGAGGGGAGCGACGTTCGTGGACAACTACGACGGAACCGGCACCTTCAGGTGGAATACCACGTATGCCGATCAGGGTGATTACATCGCCTGGTTCACGCTGTCCGACCGCGACTACGACGTGGTGGCTGAAGTCCCGATCACGGTCACCAACGTTAACAGGGCGCCCCGCTGGACAGATTATCCCGATGACATGACGGTTACCGCCTTCGGCGATGAACCGACGGATATCCGGGTTCAAGCCGTTGATGATGACGGTGATCAGATCATTTATACATGGCGGTTCATCGGCGACGAGCTGAATGACGCTGATTTCGAGGTCGTGGACGGCGCGGCGGTTCTGACCATCAATCCGACCAGGTTCGAGCTCGGTGATTACCAGGTCAGGTTCGCAGCATCGGACGGAAGACTGAGTACCCGCCTGGTGATCGATATCAACGTTGTCAGCCAGCATTTCATACTGGAGGCTGCAACCAACCGTCAGCATACGGTGCGCGTCGAGAGCATCAGCAACTACCTTGACGAGAACGACCGTGACAATCCGGACGTTAACGATGAGATAGCCGCCATCACTCCCGATGGAATCGTCGCCGGCGTCTACCGGTTCGGAAACGAGAACGCCCCCTGGATAATGACGACGATGGGCGCTACTCAGGACGCGGCGGGCTTCAGACCGGGAGAAGGCTTCACATTCCGTTATTGGGATTATGACGTCGGCATGGAGAACGGCGCCAACGCCACCCTCATCGCCGGCGACGAAACCTGGCGCATCGACGGCTTCTCGGTGTTCGAACTGGTGATCGGACCCGGACTGGCCGCTGACGTCAAAAGCCTCGATTTCAACCTGGTCAGGGTGGACGATCAGGCCTCAGATGAGATCACCTTCCTGTCCAACGGAACAGCTCCAGTCGAAGACCTCAGGCTCGCCGTCGCGGGAGACGGTTTCAGTGTTGACGACGAAGGTCCGGTCACGCTTGAACCGGGCGAGGAATGGACGGTCACCGTCACCTTCGCGCCGGATGAATTCGGCGAATTTGACGCCGTATTAAGTGCAACTTCGGAATTTACATCACTTGAAATTCCGCTCCATGGAACCGGTGTCGAGATGGGGCACTTCGTCTACGACATAACCTCAGACTTCCACATGATCGAGGTGCTGGATGCGGACGTCGATGTCGATCACGAGATAGGCATCTTCAACCCGACCGGATTGTGCGTGGGTGCGGTGATAATCCGCGGGCACGGTCCATGGAACCTTTACGCCTGGGGCGATGATCCGGAAACACGAAACATCGACGGCTTCCGTACCGGCGAGGAGTTCGAGTTCAGGCTCTGGGACGGCCAGGAGGAGACCACCGCACTGGTAAACTATCATTACGGACCCCACACCTGGGCCTCCGGCAGTATGACGGCCGTCTCGCTTGTCACCGGAGAACAACATTTCAACTGGATAGCAACCCAGTCCGTCCACAACCTGACGGTGGGTTCGGTCGACTTCTTCGGTGAAGAGCTTGCTGCCGGGGATGAGATCGCCGTGGTCAACCCGCGCGCCCTGGTTTCCGGCGGGATGGTGGTTGACGGCGGCGACATGGAGTTCGCGGCTTACGGGGACAATCCGGAGACCGACTACTTCACCGAGGGCTTCCTGGCGGGTGAACACATCTATTTCCGCGTCTGGATCAGGGACGAGGATCGTGAATACCTCGCCCGTCCTGAATGGACAAACGGACCGCAGGTATGGACAGAGGACGACGCCAGCAGCTTGAACCTGACGGTCACCCGTGAAAACGCCGCGCCTGTATTCAGTCCGCATGATGACGTTTCCGGCACCGAATCCCAGGAGCTCAGCTTCACGATTACATCCACGGATTACGACGGCGACGCCATCAGCCTGGCGTTGACCGGAATCGATCTGCCGGAATTTGCGGCATTCAGCGATCAGGGCGACGGCAGCGGCACGTTCACCTGGACACCGGGACCACTGGACGCCGGTGACCACGTTGCCGCCTTTACCGCATTCGACGGCTGGTCATGGCGCGAGTTCGAAGTCGCCATCAGGATATCGAACCTCAACCATGCACCGGTATTCGAGGAAATAGGCGACCGGCAGGTTGCCGAAGGCGAACCGCTATCCATCCTTATCAAGGCTGAAGACAGGGACGGCGACCAACTCAGCTATTCGGTACAGTTGGCCGACGGTATGGAGGGAGCCTATATGATCGGACCGCTGATGCGCTGGACGCCCGACTACGGCCAGGCCGGAGTGTACGAGGACGTTCTCTTCAGGGTTACCGACCATGGTCAGCCACCCCTCCACGCCGAGGAGAGCATCACCATAACCGTGACCGAAGGCAACCGTGCTCCGGTGTGGAGCGATGTGGCTCCCACCGTGGTAAATGAGGGGGCAACCGTCAACATGACCGTTACAGCCACAGACGAAGACGGTGACGAATTGGCGCTGAGCGCCGGCGATCTGCCCGAAAACGCCGACTTCACCGACAACGGGGATGGAACCGGCACATTCGTCTGGCAGACCGACCACGAATCGGCGGGAGTCTATAATCCGTACTTCGAGGCTGACGACGGCAATACAACAGTCGGCATGACGGTTGAAATCACTGTGAACGACGTAAACCGCAGACCGTTGTTTGACGATATCGACAACCAGGTGGTGAACACCGGCAGCACACTCGACCTGCGGATCAGCGCCGTCGATCCCGACGAAGGTGACCAGGTCAATCTGGTCATGAACGCCGCCAACCTGCCTCCACGAGCCAGCTTCAGAGATCTCGGCGAGGGCAGCGCCCGCCTGGTTTGGACACCGGGACGGGCGGACAGGGGAATCTATCCGAACATCACCTTCAGCGTCGCAGACGCCTCCGGCGCATCCGATCAGGCAAGGATAACCATTACCGCCCGGATGCTGGACGTGACCGGTCCCGTTATCACCGATCTGTCGCCGGAGAACAGGCAGATACTGAGGGTCAACGAAGTCTCGGTCAGCGCAACCATCACGGATGCGGCGTCAGACGTGGAAGCGGTCGAATTCAGCTTTGACGGCCAGGCGATGGATGACTTCGATTTCGACGCCGAGTCTGGTGAATTCAGCTGGTCGCCGGATGACGCGCTTGCCGAAGGAGAACACAGTTACACCATCCGGGCTGAAGACAGTGCGGGCAATGTCAGCCGGGTTACGGTTCTCTTTGTGGTCAACAGCAGTGCCGGCGCAATCGGTCTGGATGACCTCGACCGGTACACAACGCTTGAGACGGTCGACTTCACCGGTCTCGCCGAGCCTTTCCTCCACCTCGAGTTGTGGCGGAACGGCGAACTCCTGCGGGAAATCGCCGCCGGACGCCGCGGGCATTTCCGCTTTGCCGCCGTCGAGCTGAATCCACGCGAAAACGTATTCATCCTCGCCGGCTACGACGATGCGGACAATGCGGCTCCCAACGATACAATCGAGATCTACCTCGATCTTGAGGCGCCGGTGATCGAAGTGTCAAGTCCCGGACGTTTCACCGACGACGCGACGCCCCAGATCCAGGTTCAAATCACCGATATCGGTGTCGGCATGGATGAGGACGAGGGCGCGTACCTGTCGCTGGACGGTGAGAATATCGGTGACTTCGTCCTCCGCAACGAACTCTTGACCTACAACGTACCGGAAGATCTCGAAGAGGGTGAGCATTTCTTCAACCTGACGGCGGTCGACCTGCTCGGCAATTCACCCGAAGAATCGTATGATATACCGTTCTTTGTTGATACCGAGCCCCCTGCTGTCATTCATCCGTTCTTTGAGGGCGGGATCGAGAACATCGGCAACCGCGCCCCGGAGATTCACATCGCCGTCAACGATCCGGCGCCGACCAGCGGGATCGCCGGCGACCAGATCGTTCTCACGGTTGACGGCTTCGAGCGCGATTTCACCTGGAATGAAGTCGAAAACTCCGTTTACTTCGACTTCAGCATCGGTGAATTCGATCTGCTCGAGCCGGGACTTCACGAAATCGAGTTGACCGTTTCGGATCTGGCCGGCAACGAGACCACGGCGACGGGCGAATTCAACATCGGCAACTACGATGACAACAATCCGCTCTATTTCGAAAACATGAACCCGCCCGACGGCAGCGTCGCGGGTGTTGGCGGAGGCGGTTTCGAACTGATTCCCTACCGCTTCGACGTCGATACGATCTCATTCGTCGCCAGCGATATTGATGCCGGCGTCGATTGGGATACGATCTGGCTCCGAATCATCGCCCTTAACGATCCCGACGACCCGGATGATGACGATACGACGATCATAGACAACGGGGAACTGGTCTTCCAGATACCTCCGGGCCGCGTCCTGGCGCCGATGTGGTACACGCTGCCCGGGCAGGAGCGCGCTCCGGCTGAAATGCCCGGTCTCGAAGAGGGCATCAACCAGATAAACGCCTTCGGCGCCGACGACAACGGCAATGAGGGTGAAGGACAGTGGGAGTTCTTCTTCGACGCTTCGGAACCTGAACCACCCGAGCTTGATGATCCCGACAACTACTACGTGAACACGCCGGAGGTCAGCGTCAGCGGCAGAACCGGCGATGACCTGCCGGAATACCCGGATGGTTACGACGATATCGTCACCGTCCGGATTTACCGCAACGGTGAATTGACCGTTGAAGAGCTCGTTGATTTCAACTCCGAATTCACCGTATCAGGCGTCCTTCTGGTCGAGGGCAGGAACATCATCGAAGCCACCTGCGTGGACGGAGGCGGCAACGAATCGATCTACAGCGATCCGATTGAAATGTTCCTCGACATGATGGTTCCAGGCATCGTGAACTTCGAGGCTCAAGACGGACCGCACATTGCGGATGATACGCCAATCTTCACCGCCCAACTGGTCGATAACGGCTCCGGCATCGATGCCGATAACATAACGCTGCTGGTTAACGGCGAGGAGGTCGCAGGCGAGTTCGCTGACGGCGTATTCAGCGCCGAGGTCCAGGATGCGATGGATGAAGGGGATTACACCGCCGGACTGACCGTGCTGGACATGGCGGGCAACGAGACGAGCGAGGAGTACGAGTTCGACATCGACCTGCAGGCCGTAGCTGTTCCCGAGTTCACCCTGACCGCATACACCAGCGTCGATCAGGTGCATCTGACCGGAACCGGTCAGGTCGGCACCGAGGTTGTTGTTTACCACCTCGAAAACCCCGATGACGAGCTGAACGAAGATTCGGAGATCGGTCGGGTTTCGCTGGCGAATGAGGCGGAATTCGAATTCACCCGCACCATCGCAGACCTGCCCGATGTATCCTATATCAGGCTGGTGGCGGTGAACGAGGCTGAGGTGGAGAGCAGTCCGACCGATCCGCAGGCGCTGACCGTTGATCAGGATGCTCCGGAATTCACGGAGGCTTCACCTGAGGATGGCGCCGAAGTGAATGCTGAAGAGTTGGCTGAGATCCGGATCAATGTTTCGGACGAGCTCGCCGGCGTGGACGAAAACGGCTTCACGGTAACGCTTGACGGCGATGATGTCGATGACTTCACCTATGCCGACGGCGTTTTGACCGTCGACGTCAGCGATGTCGAATTCGGCGACAACAGTACGGTTTCGGTAACGGTCATCGGCTGTGACCTGGCGCTGACGCCCAACATCGCCAACATGAGCTGGCAGTTCGTCACCGTCATCAACGATCCGCCTGTTGTGAACGTTCCCGACAGAGACTTCGATGAAGACACGTATCTGTCGATCAACCTCCAGGATTATATCAGCGATCCCGACAACACGTGGGAGGAGCTGACCATCTCCGGAGAGATCACCGAAGGCGGCGATAATGCGGAACTGACGATTGACGACGAAGGAGTTCTGCACCTGAACGCTGACGACAACTGGTTCGGCGACCTGACGATCGAAGTCAGAGCCGAGGACTCGGGAGGTTTGTCCGATGCCGGCACAGCCGATATAACGGTCAATCCGGTCAACGATCCGCCGGTCATGGAGGATCCCGGAATCGAGGTCGCCATGGAGGGCGAGCTGTTCGAGCTCCAGATCAACGCGACCGACATCGATCAGGATGAGCTGACCTTCACGGACAACACCGACCTGTTCAACATCACCGCGGACGGTATGATCTCATTCGAGCCGACGCGCGAGATGCGAGGCATCAACACGATAACCATTACGGTCACCGACGTCGCTGACGCCAGCGATGAGGGTACGCTTCAACTGGTGGTCTCACCCGGCATGAACGCCCCGACACTGGCTGCCGGTATCGCCGACCAGAACTTCCTCGAGGATGACAACATGAGATTGATCACCAATCTTTACAACAACTTCGAGGATCCGGACGGTGATGAGCTGATCTTTACGGTAACCCCCGATCAGGACTGGCTGACGGTTAACCTGACCGATGAGGCTGACCTTTACCTGCAGCCCGAACCGGATGAAAACGGCATCGTTGAGGTCGCCGTATCCGCCACCGACGGAGTGGGTGTCGCCGTCGATACATTTGTAGTGGATGTCGCGGCGGTCAACGATCCACCCCACCAGGTTCGCCCGATGCCGCTCGAAATCACCATGAACGAGGACGATACGTTCGTGGTCGCCGACCTCGACTCCATCTTCGAGGATATCGACGAAGGCGTACTCAGTTACTACACCGAGGGCGGTGAGAATCTCGGAGTCATAATCGACGCCGATAACATCCTGTCCATCAACCCGCTTGAAAACTGGTTCGGTTCCGAGATGTTCACGCTGTTCGTGGACGACGGTGTCGGAGACAGGCTGGGCGGACCGGTCAGGCACCGCAGCGACCTGAACGACGCCTGGTCGTTCGGTTCCAACTCACCGCGTCGTGATGAGGCGATGTCGATCGATTTCACCGTCGATGTCATCGATGTCAACGACGCACCGCTGGTTCCGAACCCGATCGGTGAAGTTCAGGTCGACGAGGACGCCGGGCCGTGGACCATTGCCGACCTTGACACCATCTTCTTCGAGCCTGACGGTGAGATGATGTCCTACACCGTCGTGGCTGACGATCCGCTCCAAACGTTCATCAGCAACGAAAACATCCTCAGTCTGAACGCACCGGCCGATTTCTTCGGCGCCGGTCTGAACGTCACCATCACCGCCGAGGATGCAAGCGGATCCCAGACGCCCGATGACTTCACGGTTGATGTGCTCAACATTCCCGATCCGCCCGAGGTCATTCAGCCGATCGACGACAGGGCGTACGACGAGGACAGCGGACCGTGGACGATCATCGATCTGGATGAAGTCTTCTTCGACAAGGACGGCGATCCGCTCGCCTACTCAGCCGAAGTAAGTGATCCGTCGGTCGAGTGGAGTATCGACGCGGACAACGTGTTGATCCTCACCACACCCGAGAACTACAACGCCGAGGATGTGGAAATCACCGTGACCGCCGATGACGGCGAGGCGGGCGCTGGCTCCGTTTCGTTCGGCAATTCCCGGGCAGTGAGGAGAGTTGATCGTGATGCCGGCCCTGTCCGACTCCTTCGCTCTATCGGCGCCGACCACAACTCCGCCTTGAGCTTCGGCAGCGGTTGGAATGCACAACAAGACACCCGGGCACGCCGGGATCTGCAGGTTGAAGAAGCTTTCAGCCTGACGGTCGTGCCGGTCAACGACGCGCCGACCGTGGACGATTACCCGGTGGAAGTCGTTCCCAACGAGGGCGAACTGGTGCAGTTTACCATCACGGCTTCAGACGTGGACGGCGACGCCCTGACATTGTCAATGACTGACGACGACGGCACCATCGAGCGCGGCGCCCAGTTCGAGGACGCCGGTGACGGCACCGCCAGGTACACTTGGCAGACCGACTTCGAGGATGCAGGGAACTACTACCCGGTGTTC